>SVSZ01000077.1 GCA_015064025.1 Oscillospiraceae bacterium
TGATGAGAAGCTTTCTGCCTGCCTGAACGATCTGCTCGAGAAGGGGAAGGATCTCCTGGATGTTGGAGATCTTCTTATCGGTGATCAGGATCAGGGCGTCGTCGTAAACGGTCTCCATCTTATCCATATCGGTTGCCATGTAGGGAGAGAGGTATCCACGGTCGAACTGCATACCCTCAACAACCTCGGAGTAGGTGTCTGCGGACTTGGATTCCTCGATGGTGATGACACCGTCGGCGGTCACCTTTTCCATTGCGTCTGCGATCAGCTGACCGATGACCTCGTCACCTGCGGAGATGGTACCGACGCGCGCGATATCAGCGGAGCCGTTGACCTTCTTGGAGTTTGCAACGAGTGCCGCAACAGCTGCGTCCACTGCCTTCTTCATACCCTTGCGAACGATCATGGGGTTGGCACCCGCAGTAACGTTCTTCATGCCCTCGCGTACAAATGCCTGCGCCAGAAGCGTTGCAGTCGTAGTACCGTCACCTGCTGCGTCGTTGGTCTTGGTAGCAACCTCCTTGACGAGCTGTGCGCCCATATTTTCAGCCTCGCACTCCAGCTCGATCTCCTTTGCGATGGTTACACCGTCGTTGGTGATCAGGGGAGAGCCGAACTTCTTGCCGAGTACCACGTTTCTGCCCTTGGGGCCGAGCGTGATCTTAACGGTGTCTGCGAGCTTATCCACGCCGCGAACGAGCGCGTTACGTGCTTCAATTCCGTAAAGAATTTCCTTTGCCATGTCTATTTACCTCTTTTTTATAGTTTATTCTACAACAGCGAGAATGTCGCTCTGCTTTACGATGGTGTATTCGGTGCCGTCCATCTTTACCTCAGTTCCGGAGTATTTGCCGGTGATGACCTTGTCACCAACCTTGACCTCCATGGGGATGAGGTTCCCCTTATCGTCGCGTGCGCCGGGGCCGACAGCCACGACCTCTGCAACCTGGGGCTTCTCCTGTGCGGCAGCCGTCAGAAAAATACCCGTTTTTGTTTTTTCTTCTGCCTCTACGAGCTTTACAACTACGCGATCAGAAAGCGGTTTGATATTCATTGTTCGAATTCCTCCTTGGATTTTGATCAATTATATACACTTTTCAGCTTTTTGTTAGCACTCAAAACTTTTGAGTGCTAACGCATGCTCTTATTTTATACCGATTTCTGGAAAAATCAACCCCTTTTTGGTATTATTCACATTCTTTTAACAATTTTATTGCTTTTCACGTGTGTTAGGGTGCTAAAATGTCCAACCGTGAGGAAGGCATATAACGGGCGATGGGTGAATAGAGATAAAATAAGGGGTGATGGACTGCCGCAAGGGCAGTGTGACGTGTACGGGAAGGTCTTCGTACACGCAGGGCCCCCCGCGAGGTTTTTATGATCAAATGGATGCTGACAGGCGGGCTTGTACCGCCAATGCTGCTTTTGTGCGGCGTTTTTTTCATTATTTATCTGAGGGGCTATCCCTTCCGCGCGCCGCGAACGATGCTTTGCTCCATGCGCTCAAGCGGTCACGGGGCAGGCATCTCTCCGTTCCGCGCCGTGACAGAGGCGTTGGCGGGGACGTTGGGGGTGGGAAACATCGTGGGGGTTGCCAATGCCATTGCCGTGGGAGGTGCGGGCGCGGTGTTCTGGATGTGGATATCTGCGCTCCTTGCCATGATCCTCAAGTATGCTGAGATCCTTCTCGCGGTCGCTCACAGGCGGGAGCGGTTGGACGGTACACGCGTGGGCGGCGCCGCTTATTATATAAAGGATCATTTTTTCTCAAGGGGAGAGGTTCGCATGGGAATCTTTCTCTCTGCCGCGTTTGCGTCGCTTATGATCCTTGATGCGCTCAGTATGGGGTGTGTGATCCAGGTGCGTGCGGTGACGTCGGCTGCAGAGAGTGTAGCGCATCTTCCGGAGTGGGCAGTCGCGCTTTTTCTTATTCTGATCACTCTGCCGCCGCTGATCCGAGGGCGGCGTGGGATCTCGGCATTGACCGAGTATTTGGTTCCCATCATGACGGGAGGATATATTCTTTTGTCCGTGGCGGTCCTTCTGTTGCGCAGAGACACCGTAGGGGAGGCTTTTTCATCTATCTTTTCCTCCGCGTTTTCCCCCGAGAGTGCCGCGGGCGGTGTGCTTGGCTTTCTCACCTCACGCGCTTTGCGTGTTGGAACCATGCGCGGTCTCCTTTCCAATGAGGCGGGCTGCGGCACCTCGCCCACGGCACACGCATGTGCGAACGCCAAGGATCCTGCGTCGCAGGGGGTGTGGGGAATTTTTGAGGTGCTTGTCGATACCGTGCTTCTTTGCACGTTGACAGCGCTCGTCATCCTTGTCAGTTATTCCGAGGTGGAGCTGCTCGGCTTTGACGGTGTGAGGATGGCGATTTCTGCCTACTCCTCGGTGCTGGGCGGTGCATCCGAGCTTTTTTTCGCTGTGGCGATCTTCTGCTTTGGGTATGCGACGCTCCTTTGTTGGGGTGGCTACGGGCTTGAAAGCGTTTCCTTTCTGACAAAAAGGACGAAATGGCGCGTGCTTTATATCCTTTGCTTCGGCGTATGTATTTTTGTCGGCGCGCTTTCCGACCCGCGCGCAGTGTGGGGGATCTCGGATTTTGCGATCGCGGCACTGACGACGCTGAATCTTTCCGTGCTGTTTTCCATGCGTAGAGAGGTGAGGGAGCACACACTTGCGTGGAGGAACGGAAAGCATATTTTGTAAAAACACACTTGTTTTTCTGAGATTGCTGTGCTATAATGAGATCACCTTTAAAACACGGAAGGAGATATGATTATGGCAAAACGTTTTGGTGTTATGCTCGATATGTCGAGAAACGCGGTGATGAAGCCCGAGGAGGTCAAGCGCATGGCGGCGTTGCTGCATTCCTTCGGCTATAATATGATCCAGCTTTACACGGAGGATACCTATGAGGTAGAGGGTGAGCCTTACTTTGGCTATCTGCGTGGCAGATATACAAAGGAGGAACTGCGGGACATCGTTTCTTATTGCGATTCCATCGGAGTCGAGGTCATTCCCTGTATTCAGACTCTGGCGCATCTCAATCAGATCTATCATTGGAGCGAATACAAGAAAATACGCGACGCGGACGACATTTTGATGGTTGGAGAGGAGCGTACCTATGAATTGATCGACAACATGATGCGTTCCCTGCGTGACTGCTTTACCACGGACATCATTCACGTCGGTATGGACGAGGCGCACATGCTCGGTCTTGGGAAGTATCTTGATAAGCACGGCTTCCGCAATCGCTTTGATATTATTCACGAGCATCTGGAGCGGGTGCTTGAGATCGCAAAGAAATACGGCTTCCGTCCTATCATGTGGTCGGATATGTTCTTCCGTCTTGTCAACGAGGGAGAATATTTTTCCACGGAGGATCTGATCACGGATGAGATCGTCGCCTCCTGTCCCGAGGGAGTGGATCTTGTGTTTTGGGATTACTACCACAGTGACAAGCGCATTTATGACGCAATGCTTGATTCTCATAAAAAATTCAAGGGAGAAACGTGGTTCGCGGGTGGCGCGTGGGTCTGGAGCGGCTTTGCCCCCACCAATCGTTGGAGCCTTGAGAGCATGCTCCCCGCCATGGAGTCCTGCGCGGAGCACGGCGTGGAAAACATCTTTATCACCATGTGGGGGGACAACGGCAAGGAGACCTCCTTCTATTCCGCGCTCCCCGCGCTCTATGCCATTCGTAAGTTCCACGACGGCGTGACAGATATGGACGTGATCAAGAGTGAGTTTGAAGGTGCGACGGGTGAGAGCTTTGACGCGATGATGGCTTTGGATCTTCCCGACGTCATCGGCGGCATTTCCCAGCGTGATACCAATCCCTCCAAGCATATGCTTTACAACGATCCCTTCTGCGGCTTTATGGATTCCACTGCCAAGGCAGGTGCGCCCGCTGAGTATGCCGCGCATGCCAAGCTGCTTTCGGAATATGCAAAGAACAGCCAGTATGCCTACATCTTTGAAAGCGAAGCGGCGCTGTGTGATCTGATGGCAGTCAAATACGACCTCGGTGTGCGCACAAGAGCGGCATACCAAGCAAATGACCGCGCGGCTCTCGCTGCCGTTTGTCGGGATTATGCCGTAGCATCCGAGCGTCTGGAGGTATTCTACCGCTCGTTCTCCAAGCTTTGGAACAAGGAGAATAAGCCCTTCGGCTTTGACGTGCAGGAGCTGCGCCTTGGCGGACTTTCCATGCGTCTGCGTTCCTGCCGTGAACGGTTGGAGGCGTATCTTGACGGCAAGCTTGAGGAGATCCCCGAGCTTCGGGAGGAGATCCTTCCTTACGGTGCGCTCATCCCCTCGGGCAATGATCATACCTCGACCAACGAGGTTGCCGCGCTCAACGCCTGGCGCGTCAATGCTTCTGTCTCTGCGGTCTGAGATACAAAAAAACGTTCACGCTGCGGCAAACGCCGCAGCGTGAACGTTTTTTGTTTATGTATTACACGATCACAAACGGACCGAAAAGGGATACCAGGAGAGAATAGAGCAGGGGAATGGATATGACGCACAGCGTGTGCGAGATCAACGCCATGCTCGCGCCCGTTCGTGGGTCGCCGCCGTATGCCTCGGGGAAGACGACCGTGTTCAGTCCCAATGCAGACCCTGTTGCGAAAAAGCCGAGATAGAGCACATTGTTTCCGATGCCGAGTGAAAAAACGGCGTTTAAGAGCTCCTTGAGCCCAAACAAAAGGGCGACGGAGAGGAGAGGGAAGACAAAGAGGCGCAATGCTGTGGCAAGGTAGACCTTTTTGTTTTTGAGCATTTCCAAAAGATCGAAGCGCGCGATCGTGATGCCCGCCAAAAGCATGGCACCGGGACCCATGCACGCCTTGAGGCTGTCGAGCGAGGAAAGCACAAAGGTCGGGATGTAACCTTCAAGCCCCAAAAGTCCTGCTGCTGCCCCGAGAAGCATAGCGACCGTGGGTGGATTGAGGATCTTTTTGAACACGCTTGACTTCTGCTCACCGTCGGGGACAAGAATGCTCATGCCCCACGTATAGATGACGATGTTGAGAGGCAGGCAGAAGAGCTTATAATAGGAAAGTGCCACGTCACCGAAGAGGGACATCACCACGGGGTCGCCGAGATAGCCACTGTTGGCAATTGCCAGGGCGTAACGGTAAATGCCGCGCTCGGGAGACTTTTTCCTCACAAAAGCGCAGGAGAGCGGGATCGCAATTGCCACGGCAACCGCAACGCAGCACGCACCGAGCAGTACGTTGATGGCGTGCTCGCGGATCGTTGAGAGAGTGCAGAAGCGAAGCATGACCGAAAAAGAAAGTGCAGGGCAGAATACCCAGGTTTCCAGCTTTGCGATCACCGCTCCCGACCCTTGGGGAAGAATTTTACATTTGTACAGAACAAAACCCGCTGCAATACAGAAAAAGAGAGTAAGCATAGGGTTCAGTGTGGCTAAAAATGCGTCCATGGTTTCTCCTTCATAGGCTTTCTGTGCATATTATAACAGATACTTCTCTCTTTTTCAATGGGAAAACACAACAAAAAAGGAAATATTTCTAAGGTTTCAACGTAAAAGCCTTACAAGGGATGCTTACAGCTTTTTTCTTATGTTAACATTGCAGCAGCTTGACTTCTCTTGCAGCCTCAAAGCGCAAAGCCCAAGGGAACCTTGTCGATCACGTCATGAAGTGCGATGGCGCAAAGGCAGTGATCGTACCAACGCTCGATCTCCGTTTCGTACCGACCGAAATCATCAAAGAATGCCGTGAGTGCCTCGCGCGCCTTTGCATCCTCGCCCGATGCTTTGAGAGCGATCGGATGTGAAACGCCCTTCAAAAACAGCAGATAGTAATGCAACAGCTTGTATGCCACGGTCTGTGCGCGCAAGGGCCTCTGTCTGTGCGCCTGTACAAACGGTCGGAATTCCTCCGCGCAAGCTGCCAGCTTGTCACAAGCGGCTGCAATGGCGGGATTATAAAGAGGACCGCGACGCGTGTCTGTTGAGAGCTTTCCGTTGAGATAGCCGAAATCCAGTACCGAGCCTACTTTCTCAAGGAACGCCGCGACCTCGCGCCAATCTTCGCCGTATGCGTGGCTGAAATAGTCCTCCAGCAGCTCGTCAAAGGTCAAGGACGCGTCAAAGAGCGTTGAGGCATAGACGTAAAATGCAAAGCCGTTAGGGAAAAAGGAACGCTGGGAGCCATCCTCGATCATTCCCATACAGCCGTTTGCGCGGTAACCGAGGACGTCCTTGTGAATGACCTTTGCCAAACCCAGGATACCAAGATCACGATACTGTGCACGCCAGAAATGATATTCGTACACAAAGGACGGCATGGGACAGCATTCCAGCCACCGCTTTGCGTGCGCGAGGTACTCGTCGACGCTGGTGGGCAGGGGGGAGTTGTTGAGCACGTAGGGCTTTAGCTCGATCTTTTCGGGATCAACGATTCCGCTGACCGCCCGGGTATAATCTCTTGTGATGGCAGCGACGAGAAGTGAAAAACGTGAGGGGTTATTCAATCGCTCGATCACGGGCGCCCACGTCGTATCCACGTAGCAGATCATCACAATATGCGTATTGAGCCCGCGCGCCGTCAGCTCCGCGTCGACCTCGTTCATCAAAACGACGTACCAATCGGAGGGAGTCTTTTTCCGACAGCTTTCACATTCGCAATGGTTGTTGGATCTGTCCGCAAGCCATACGTGCAAATAGTCTACGTTGGTTGAAATTTCTGCGTAATCGGCAATGCTCTTGACTGCGTTTGCACGCGCGCGCGGATTGGACATGCAGAAATTGGTCCAGGTAAGTCGGTTTTCAAAGAGCTTGCGCTCCCCTTTGTACAGCGCGATCAATTCCCGAGATTCGGGTGGGATGCGCTCCTCGGCGCAATCGCTCCATGCATCCTCGGTGCTCATGTTGAATGCCTTGACAGTCCATCCGTGTCCCATGTCGTGGAATTGGAGTCCGCGCTTGGCGATCTCTGTCTCGCATTGCCGCTTCCATTGCAGGATCGTCTCGGGAGTGACGGGCTCCTCCTCGCGGTTGGCGGTATTGTGCTGGTGCTTATAATAGCGGTCGTAGTAGACCGAGGGATATTCAAACTCAAGCATAAAGACGTTCATGCCAAGCTTTGGCGTGAAGTCGATTGCCTCGATCATGTTCGGTTGATACTCTGCGCCCTCGTTGCATTGTCCGCGATAGCGGCAATCCGCCATCTTGTGGTAGTACACGGGCTCGATGCTCTTGACGGGGATGATCTCACCGTCGATTCCGGGAAAGAGCCAGCGACAGCCGTTGAGCGTCAGATAGCGATAGACCGCCAGCAGGACGCTTCGCGAGTTGCTTCCGGCAATGATGCCGCCGTTGTCATCGGTATCAATGTGTAAAATGTCGTCCAGTGATGCATCGTCAGCCTCGGACACGTCCAGCGCAAAGTCCTGCATCCGTCCCAAACGGAAGCCGTCGGTGGCATCGGGATCGTAGATGATGTCGATCTCACCACACCGCGGCATCATCATACGGAGATATTTTTTCAGCTCCTCCGCCGCAAAATCCACAACGTGGTCGGAGGTAATTTTGAAGATCTTATAATGCTTTACCATGCTTGATCAACCTCACAGCAGTATTAATACAGGTATCCATCAGCTCTCTGGGGAACGGTGTAGAGTTGCCCTCGTAGCTCTCGGGGCGCTCGTATTCCTCGACGGTGGGCAAATATCCCTCGTAGCCGTTGCAGCAGCAGGCGGAAAGCACCGTAACGTCGGGGCAAGCCTCGGCGATCGCGGTGGCGTAATACGTAAATGGCTCGCCACCGAAGCCGACGAATGCGATGCTTCCCAGCATCATCACGGTGACGGGAACCTGCTGGAGCAGAGGGTCACGTCTCATCTGCACGACACGGCGTGCGCGTCCGAGGACTGCTCCCGTGGCGGTGACGCCGGGGGTCTTGTTGTTTACGGCATCCAAAAGCGCCTTGCTTTGCTCATACTCCTCTATGCCGTCGGTACGGGTGGGGAGGAATATCGTTTCGATGCATCCGCCGACCGCGGTGTTCGTCTGCGGCTCGGTCTTTTCCCAGATGCGAAGGACGGTATCGGCGATCGTGCGTCCCATAAAGCGCGCGTGCTCATAGCCCTTTTGCGGTGTTTTCAGATAATCGGAATGGTTGCTGTCTCCCTGCACGCCGGTGAGCACGAGGCAGGAGACGCCATCGAGGTCGTGCTCCACGAATCTGCGCACAAAGCCGGGCCAGTCCGCAGAGATGTATTCGCCCTTGACGACGTCGGGGTGCGTGCAGAAGTTGATCAGCGCAATATCGTTGGCATTCTCACGCTTGAAGCGAAGCAGGCGCACGGTGTTGTCTGCGTCTCCCAAGCGGCGCACGATCTCATGCTGTCTGCCAAAGGGGTGACCGATGATCGATCCGTCGGTCATGAGATATTTGCGGATGAAGGCGATCGGCTCGGCGGTGTCCTCTGCGGCAAAGCCAAGCGTTGCCTCCTTCATGTCGTCCAGCGCCATTTGTGCGACGTCGCAGTATTTGCGCCAGACCGAATCCGCATAGGTGCGGTCGTTGCGCGTATGGGTGTCGCCCTGCGCAAAGCATACCGAGGTATGCTGGTGTAAGCAGGCCAGCATGATATGCTCCGTCGGGACACCGACGTGCGCGGAGATCTGCTCGCGTAGCATATCGCAGTGCAGCTTGTCGATGCCGATGAAATCGGCGGCGATCAGAAGAACGGTCTCATTCCCGTCACTGAATGCGATCGCATTGAGTTCAAGAGGATCGAGCACCCCCTTGGCGTAGCGTTCAAAGAAATAGCCCGACAGATACGCACCGAGCGGCGGTGTGACGTCTGTACGTGAAAAACCTGCTTTTAACATGATTCAAGCCCCTTTTTTTCATAAATAATTTTAAGGTAGCTCTATTATAGCATTTTTGATCTGCTTTATCAAGCACAAAATCGTATTTTTTTCACACAAAACAACAAAAAATCGGGAACGTGCAAGGCGTTTACGTCCTTGTGGGGAGCTGATTTTGTCGTCGGTATTCCGTTGCGGAGATGTTGACGGCGTTTTTTGTTTACGAAAACCAATAACACCGCACGTCCTGCAGGATCGGGGACGTGCGGTGCATCGTTTTTTACTTTTTATCCTTCGGCTTGAAGTACTGGTACAGATTGCACGGAATCATGCCGTTGTAGAGCTTGCGGATCTTGTCGGCTCTTTGTCCGTAGAGCCGCTCGAATTGCGGATGTGAGGTGATGATATAGATCTGCCACGGGGAAAGATTTGCAAATGCACGTCCCATGTCGCGGTAGAGCGCCTCTGCCTCCTGCGGGGTCATCAGACGCTCGCCGTAGGGCGGATTGCATACCACCGTGCCGCGCCGTCCCTCGGGCTTCTCAATCTTGCGCACGTCGGCTTGGAAGATGTTCATGTGCTCCTCCACGCCGGCTCTCAGGGCGTTTTCGTAGACCACATCGAGGATGTCCTCGTCGATGTCGGATGCATATACTTCATAGTGGCTGTCGGTGCGGATCTCTCCTTCCGCCGCCGCGCGTGCGTCCTGCCAAAGAGAGGGGGGCAATTGCGGAAACTCCTCTGCCGCGAAGCTTCTGCCAAGTCCCGGTGCTTTGTTGGCAAGGATCAGCGCCGCCTCAATGGCGATCGTGCCCGAGCCGCACATGGGATCCCAGAAAAGGACGTCCTCACGCGGTCTTGCGGTCAGTGCCAAGGCTGCCGCCAGCGTCTCACGCAACGGCGCGGGACCCGCCGCGGGGCGATAGCCGCGCTTGTGGAGCGGAATGCCGGAGGTGTCGATCATCAAGGTTGCCACGTCCTTGAAGATGAAAAATTCGATCTGATATTTTACACCGCTTTCGGAGAACCATTTGATGCCGTAGGTGTCCGATAGGCGCTGTACGATCGCTTTTTTGACGATGCTCTGGCAGTCGGGGACCGAGTAGAGCTTACTCTTGATGGCGTGTCCCTTGACGGGAAACGCATCGGTCTTACCGATCCATTCCTCCCACGGAAGCGCCTTGACGCCGTCAAACAGCCCGGTAAAGCTCGTGGCGGGAAAGGTACCAAGCTTGATGAAGACGTGCTCGGCACAGCGAAGTCCGATATTGGCGCGTGCGATGTCGCAAGGCTCGCCCTCAAAGGTCACTCGACCGTCGATGGTTTCCAGACGCGTAAGCCCCAGAGCGTCGATCTCCTCGCCGAGTAATTTTTCCAGTCCAAACAGGCACGTAGCCACCAATTGCAGTTTCATAAGCATTCTCCCCAAAAAAGTGTCGTATCTATTATACTATTTCGTCGAAAAAATGTCAAGAAGGGTATTGCAATTTTCTTCCCAATCGTGTATAATATTATATTATACTTTCACAAACCAAGGTCAGAAAGGACGATTGTTATGAGTAAAATGAAGGTTGGCGTGATTGGTGCGACCGGTATGGTCGGTCAGCGCTTTTTGACGCTTCTTGCAGATCACCCCTATTTTGAGGTTTCGGTTTTGGCGGCATCCGCGCGCTCTGCCGGAAAGACCTATGAGGAGGCTGTCGGCGCACGTTGGAAGATGACTGTGCCGATGCCCGAGCAGTACAAGAGCATGGTCGTCGTCGACGCGGCAAATATCGCAGAGGTGGGATCGAAGTGCTCCTTCGTATTCTGCGCGGTCGATATGAAAAAGGATG
>SVSZ01000078.1 GCA_015064025.1 Oscillospiraceae bacterium
GTGGGACGAAGGCCCCGGAAACGTGCGTCCCGGCTACGGTCTCTATGACCGTGCGCTCGGCATTATGTATATGCTCGGCGTTTGGGACAGCCTTGAAAAATTTGATAAAAAATAAGGAGATTACAGTATGTTACAGCTTCCTATCAATATTGATTACAGCGGCAAGGTAGTTGTCGTAACCGGTGCAGGTGGATTGATTTGCGGTGCAATGGCAAGAGCCTTTGCCCAGTCCGGCGCTAAGGTGGCAGCGCTTGACCTCAATGAAGAGGCAGTCAAGAAACTTGCTGACGAGCTTAAGGCAGAGGGCTTTATCTGCGAGGGATACAAAGCAAACGTGTTGGATCCCGAGGCGCTTGAAGAAGTGCATAAGGCAGTCGTTGCTGACCTTGGCACGTGTGACATTCTTATCAACGGCGCGGGTGGAAACAACCCCAGAGCTACGACTGACAATGAATATCAGCATGAGGCAAAGGAGGGCGGCAAATCCTTTTTCGATCTGCAGGCAGACGGTGTTGATTTCGTATTCAAGCTCAACTTCCAGGGAACACTCCTTCCCACGCAGGTATTTGCAAAGGATATGGTGGAAAAGAAGGCAGGCTGCATTCTGAATATTTCCTCCATGAATGCATACACTCCCCTTACCAAGATTCCCGCATATTCCGCGGCGAAGGCAGGCATCTCCAACTTTACGCAGTGGCTGGCAACGCACTTTGCAGGAACGGGCATTCGTTGTAATGCGATCGCTCCCGGATTTTTGGTATCCGCACAGAACTATAAGCTTCTCTTCAACGAGGACGGTACTCCTACCGCAAGAAGCGCGAAGATCCTCAACGGAACTCCCATGGGCAGATACGTGGATGCTTCCGAGCTTCTCGGCGGTACACTCTTCCTGTGTGATGAGAAGTCTGCATCGGCAGTTACCGGTGTCGTTCTTCCGATCGACTGTGGATTTGCGGCATACAGTGGTGTTTGATTCCATTACGTAAAAATATAAGCAGAAGGCGATCCGGGGCTTGGTACCCGGATCGCCTTCTGCTTACCCTTCAAGGACTCAAAACCTTACAGGTTCGAACCCTTGATGGGTATGCTGCGAATCGGCATGGCATATTCACCAATAAAGAGAAACCAAACGATACAAGGATTGGCATTTTGTTGCCTTGACAAGCATTGCCTTTGGAGATATAATATACAATGAAGAAAAACGCCCCTTATCGGGGATAATGAAGAGTAAAAGCACAGGCGATGGACGTCCTTTAGTGCCCGTCGGACGGGGAGTTGTCGACGGGACGAAAGAAGCATCCTATGCTTCGCGGTCTGTGCTTTGCATCCCGCTTCATAAAGGCTTGACCGAGCAGACCTATAGCCCCCTTCTCTTTGAGAGGTCGGTCTCTCTCTTTTGCCGCTATGAGTGGAAAAAGGAGGGATCTATATATGAAAATGAAAAGAACCGAGACAAAGCATCACTCATCCGCACGGATACGCAGAGGTATCCAGGTGTTGGCTGTCTCGGCACTTCTGTGCGCTCTGAGCATTGTTTTTGGCAAGTATCTGGCGATCTCTGTCGGTCCCGTGCTTCGCTTCAGCTTTGAGAACCTTCCCATTTTGATGGGTGGGGTCCTCTTCGGTCCGCTCGCAGGGCTTTTTGTCGGTGTGGTTGCCGATCTTGTCGGCTGTGTACTGGTGGGATATACGATCAACCCCATCATTACGTTGGGCGCTGCTTGCATTGGCTTTTTCGGTGGCCTTTTGTATCGACTTTTCTCGCGTGTTCCTCTGTTTCCCCGTCTCTTGCTTTCTGTGATCATATCTCACGTGATCGGCTCTGTTCTGATCAAAACGTGGGGGCTTGCGGCATTTTACGATATGCCGTTTTACCTGTTGCTTTTGTGGCGCCTACTCAATTATACGGTCGTGGGAGGTGCCGAATGTGCGCTTTTCTATTATCTCATGAAACACAAAGCGGTCAGCCGCCAATTGGAGCGGCTTCAAAGATGATTTATGAAGGATGGGCTGTTATGAATTACGAAGAATCTCTTCAATATATCCACTCTATCAATTGGAGCTTTTGCAATTTGGGGCTGGAGCGTATTGCCGAGCTTTGCCATAGGCTGGGAGATCCGCAGGACTCCTTGAAGTTCGTTCACGTTGCGGGTACCAATGGCAAGGGCTCTGTGTGCGCAATGCTTGGCGAGACCCTTCGGGAGGCGGGCTACCGCACGGGACTTTATACATCGCCCTATATCCGTGAATTTAACGAGCGGATGAAGATCGACGGGGAAATGATCTCCAAGGAGGAGCTGGCGGAATTGACGACGCAGGTGCGTCCCATTGCAGACGCGATGGAGGATAAGCCGACGGAGTTTGAGCTGATCACCGCCATTGCCTTTGAGTATTTCCGCAGGCATAAATGCGACGTTGTCGTTCTTGAGGTGGGGCTTGGCGGACGCCTTGATTCCACGAATATTATAAAAGCTCCCATTCTTTCCGTCATTACGGGCATTGATTTTGATCACGTTTCCATGCTTGGAAATACGATCCAGGAGATCGCCGCGGAAAAAGCGGGTATCATCAAGGAGGGGTGTCCCTGCCTTTACGGTGGTACGGAAAACGCCGCTTATCGCACCATTCGCGCGATCGCAGACAAACGGCACGCTCCTTTTTATACGGTGGACCGTTCAAGCCTTCGCCGTTTGGAGAGCACGCTGGGCGGTACCGTGTTTGATTTTGGAGAATATAAGGCATTGCAGCTTTCTTTGCTCGGTGCCTATCAGCCGTACAATGCAACGATCGTTTTGTCGGCTGTGGAGATCTTGAAGGCGCAAGGCTTTACGATCGAAGAGGAGCACGTAAGACGTGCGTTTTCCTCCGTACGTTGGATGGCTCGCTTTGAGTGTATTTCCAAGGAGCCCACGGTGATCTACGACGGCGGTCACAATCCGCAGGGCGTTTTTGTTGCCGTGCAAAGCATTCGCGAATATTTTCCGGAGCAGAGGGTCAATATATTGAGCGGCGTGATGGCGGATAAGGATTACGATGCCATGATCGAGGAGCTCAAGCCCGTGACACGGAAGGCGTTTACCGTAACGCCGCACAATCCCCGTGCGCTTTCTGCCGAGGAATATGCCGCCGCCTTTGGACTTCACAAGGTAGAGGCTGTAGCCTTTTCGGATATTGGAGCCGCTGTCAGTGCAGCAATTGCGGAGAGTCGGGAAGAACGCATTCCTCTCATTTGCCTCGGTTCTCTCTATCTTTACAGTGACGTGTACGATGCTGTCAAGGCAGTTTTGAAGGATTGAAAAAACGCCTCTTGTTTTGACGTGATTTTCATTGACCGAACGGGACTTGAGCACATATTTTGACGAAGCTTATATATCGATCGCCGTCAAAGCCTTGCGTGTTCTGGTCCCGTTTGTTTTATTGCGCGTTTTAGAGTAAAAAAGAAAGGAGCTTTCGATGGAAGAAACCGATATTTTGCTTCCCAAAAAGGTGGCAGAGGCGCTGACGCTTTTAGAGCGTCACGGCTATGAGGCATACGTTGTCGGCGGATGTGTGCGAGACAGTCTTCTTGGCAGAGCTCCGAACGATTGGGATATTACGACGTCTGCGCGCCCCGAGGAAATGCAGGCGGTGTTTGACGGCTACCGTGTGATCGAAACGGGGATCCGCCACGGGACACTCAGTGTTCTGATCGACGGGATGCTCCTTGAGATCACGACCTATCGGAGCGACGGAGAATATCTTGATAACCGCCATCCCTCCTACGTGACCTTTTCAAGAGCGATCGAGGACGATCTTTCCCGCAGAGATTTTACCGTCAATGCCATGGCGTATCATCCTGTGAAGGGGCTTGTGGATCTGTTTGGCGGCAGGCGTGATCTTGATTATGGGATCGTTCGCTGTGTGGGAAATCCCGTCAAGCGCTTTCGCGAGGACGGCTTGCGGATCCTGCGTGCGATCCGATTTTCTTCGGTCCTCGATTTCTTCATAGACAAGGACACAGAGGATGCGATCCTTGGTTGCGCGGGACTTCTTTCGGGAATTGCTTCAGAGCGTATCAGGGAGGAGTTTTGTAAGCTTTTATGCGGTCGTGGCGCGGTACGAGTGCTTCGTCAATACGTTGACGTTGTAGGAAGGTTTATCCCCGAAGTGTTACCCATGATCGGATTTGATCAGAATACCAAATACCATTGCTACGACGTGTTTGAGCACACCCTGCATGCCCTGGATCTGGAAAAGGGCGGGGATCTTCTGACGCGCTTGTCCATTCTTTTTCACGACATCGGAAAGCCCTTGTGCTATACCGAGGATGAGGCGGGAGGACATTTCAAGGGACATGCGCCCATCGGTGTGGAGATCGTGGAGCGGGTGATGCGCCGTTTGCGATTTGACAATGATTCCGTATCACGTGTGATGAAGCTGGTGGAGCTTCACGATCTGCCCATTCCTGCCGAGACGCGTTCTGTCAGACGCTTGATGACAAAGCTTTCGGAGGAGGATATCCTGCGTCTTATGGAGCTCAAAAGATGCGATCGCCTGGCACATGCGGAATTCTTCCGCACACTGCCCGAGGAGCTTTCCGAAATTCCCCGCATTGCGGAGGCGCTGCGAAACGAGGCTGCCTGCCTTCACGTCTGTGATCTGGCAATTGACGGTACGGATCTGATCACTCTCGGAATGAAGCCTGGGAAAGAGCTTGGAGAGATCCTTCGGACTCTTTTTGAGGACGTGCTCGAAGAACGGCTTGAAAACGAGAGGGAAGTGCTTCTGTCGGCGGCGCGTCAATATGTAGAAAAGAACGTATAGCTTTATGTCCTTAAGGGCACAACGCTATACGTTTTTTTATTTACGAAATAAATGAGAAATGCGGCACTCCCCTTGACAAAGAAAACTGCCGATGCTATAATGAATGTAATAAAATCGTAGTATTTTGACCTACTACATAGAAATAAAGGAGAAGAATTATGTATCAAGGATTGAAGATCAAAGCACCCTTTTTTGAAGTGGGACCGAAGGCGATCATTTACGGCGAGGACATGCTTAAACTCGCGAAGGTGATCGACAAAACGGCAATGAAGTATGACGTTGACGTGATCGTAACTCCCCAGTACACCGATATCAAGCTGTTGGCAGATAATACCGAGCGTATTTTGGTGTTTGCACAGCACATGGACTATTTGCGTCCCGGAAGAGGGCTTGGAAGTGTGCTTCCCGAGGCTGTCAAGGCTGCCGGCGCCGTCGGCGTTATGCTGAACCATGCGGAAAAGCCCTTGACGCTTGACGTGATCGAAAAGACCATTGCGCGCGCGGACGAGGTAGGTCTTGGAACGATCGTTTGCGCAGATACCGTAGAGGACGTGAAGGCGATCGCAAAGATGTCCCCGAACCTGATCGTGGCAGAGCCCACCGAGCTGATCGGAACGGGCACGACCAGTGACTCCAACTACGTGCTGGATACCATCAGAACCGTGAAGGAGATCAACCCCGATATTATGGTGCTCCAGGGTGCGGGAATCTCCAACGGACAGGACGTATACAACACGATCAAGCTGGGTGCTATGGCAACAGGCTCTACCAGCGGTATTCTCAAGGCGGCAGATCCTTACGCTATGGTTGAGGAGATGCTGTACAATCTGAGAAAAGCATGGAATGAATTGCACGGTGAATGATATGAAAAAGGAAAGCTTGGAGGCGGCAAGAGCCGCATATCGGATCGAGGCGGAGTGCCTTACCCAAATGATCGAATATTTTGATGACGATGCTTTTTCCCGTGCGGTCGAGCTTTTGAAGAACGCGCCGCGCATCGGTACCTCGGGCTGCGGTCACTCGGGAATCATCTGTCAGCATTTTGCACATCTTTTGTGCTGTGTTGAGCAGCCTGCGAAATTCGTTTCTCCCGCCGAGGCGGTGCACGGAGGCATGGGCTTTTTGCAAAAGGGCGACGTGATGGTGTTTGCCTCCCGCGGAGGAAAAACGGGCGAGCTTCTCCCCATCATGCGTATTTGCAAGGAGAAGGGTGTACATATCATTACGGTGACGGAGAATCTGACATCTCCCTTGGCAGAGGGAGCCGACGTTGTGCTTAAGCAGTACGTCAATCGCGAAACGGATAAATACAATTCACAGGGAACTACCTCCTCCACAGCGCTGTGCATGATCTTCCATGCGTTGCAGACTGCCCTTATTGAGGAGACCGATTACAAAAACGAGCAGTTTGCGCTGATCCATCCGGGTGGAGCGGTCGGCGAGCGTCTGAACAAGCATTGAGTGCGAAGGGAGATGTTCTTATGCATTTGATGGGAATCGATATGGGAACGACCTCTGTAAAAACGGCGGTGTTCAATGAAAAGCTGGAGGGGAAGCTTTCTCTGACAGCGGACTATACTCTGGAATCCAAGGGCGACGTTGTAGAATTCGAGGCGGAAAAATACTGGACGATCGTTAAGGAAGAGATCGGAAAGGTGACGCGTGAGATGAGCGTGGACGCACTTGCGATCGACACCCAGTGCGAAACGCTGATCTTGACGGACGAGGAAGGAAATCCCGTACGCCGTGCAATCGTTTGGCTGGACAACCGTGCGACCGAAGAGGCTGAGATGATCGAGGCACACTTCGGAAGACAAAAGGTGTATGAGATCACGGGACAGCCCGAGATCACGGCTACGTGGCCTGCATGTAAGCTTTTGTGGGTCAAGAGACACGAACCGGAGGTGTGGGCAAAAACAAAGAGAGTCTTCCTTCTTGAGGACTACATTCTCTTCAAGATGACAGGAAAATTTGTCACGGAAAAGACACTGCAATCCTCCACCATCTATTTCGACATCGCGGGGAACTGCTGGTGGCAGGAAATGCTGGATTTTATCGGTGTAGATCGGACAATGCTGCCAAAGCTTCTTGACAGCGGTGTTCACGTCGGTGAATACGAGGGGATCAAGGTAGTCACGGGCGCGATGGATCAGGTCTCGGGCGCGATCGGCGCGGGTGTTGTCAAGCCGGGGATCGTGAGCGAGATGACGGGAACAACGATGGTCATCTTTATGCCCTCTGAAAAATTCCCTGCATACGATCCCGCAAGCATCGTTCCCTGTCACTACAACTATGACGGAAAATACTGCTTGCTTTCCTGGTCTCCGACCGCAGGTATGGCGCTGAAATGGTTCAAGAATGCCTTGTGTGAGGATTTCTCCTTCCGTGAGCTGGATGAGATCGCGGAGAAGATCGCCCCGGGAAGTGACGGCGTGACCTTCCTCCCGTATCTTTGCGGCTCGACCATGCCGAAATACAATCCGCGTGCAAGAGGTAGCTTTACAGGGCTTACGACAGAGCACGGCCGTGCGCATTTTGTGCGCAGCGTAATGGAGTCCGTTTCCTGTATGCTCAAGTCCAATCTGGATTATCTGGATCTTGACGTGGATGAGATCCGCGCGATGGGCGGAGGTGCTTCCAGTCCTTTGTGGTGTCAGATGAAGGCGGATATGACGGGAAAGAAGCTTGTAACCTTGAAAAACAAAGAAACAGCCTGCCTTGGCGGTGCCATTTTAGCCGGTGTCGGGACAGGTGTCTTCTCAAGCGTTGAGGAGGCGTGCACGATGATCGATATCAGCCGTGCATATACCCCTACGGATACCGATTATACGGAGTGCTACGAAAGATACGTGGCATACGATAAAATTTTGAACGTATAAGGAGAGCGTTGAAATGACGAAGGCTGCATTTGTCGGATTCGGCGAGGTAAATACGCCGATCGATATCATCGTCAGAAAATGTGAAGCGGCGGCAAAGGGACTTGAAGCCGAGGGCTTGGAGCTGACGAAGGTCTATCCCGTTACCGACGATTATGAGGAAAAGGACATTAAGAAGGCGGTGGATGCTCTGAAGGGCAAGGATTTTGACTGCCTTGTGGTTTGCATTGCCGGATGGATCCCTACACATGCCGTGGTAAAGGTGACCGAGCATTTCCGTGAGAAGCCTATGGTTCTCTGGGGACTTTGCGGCTGGATGGAGGACGGACGCCTTGTGACGACCGCCGACCAGGCAGGTACTACGGCGATCCGCAAGACCTTCTTTGATCTCGGATATACCTTTAAGTACATCTACGACATCATCGGTCTTCCTTCCAACACGAAGAAGGTGGCACAGTATGCGCGCGCAGCTGAGGCTGCGGCGAGACTGCGCCACGCAAGAAGTGGAATGGCGGGATACCGCGATATGAATCTTTACGGTACGCAGTGCGACGGTCCGTCACTCAAGCGTGTGGTGGGGCCCGAGATCGAGACCTTTGAAATGCTTGAGATCGAACAGAGATACCAAAAGGTCACCGCAGAGGCAAAGCAGGCAGTGATCGACGGCTGCATGTCCAAGTGGCACTTCCTTAAGGAAGCGAAGCGCGAGAGCATGGAGATGGCGGCGGGCTACTATCTTGCGATCAAGGAGATCTGCGATGAAAGAGGCTATGAGGCGATCTCGCTCAAGGACGTGGACGGCATGAAGAAGCTGCTGGGCTTCCCTCCGGCACCCATTTTTATGCTTTTGGCAGATGAGGCGGGGCTTGCGACTGTGCCCGAAAACGATTGCCTTGGCAACATCACACAGCTGATGGTCAAGTATCTGACGGGGCAATGCGCACCTTATCTTGAATTCTATGAGTTCTTTGAGGACAGTGTTCTTGCAGGCGTTCCCGATTACGTCCCCGCAGAGATCGTGGACGGAGAGGTGACCGTGATGCCTGCGGCATTCGGAGAGCTTTCCGAGGGAATTCTCAATGTCAGCCGCGTCAAGGAGGGCGAGGTGACGATGTGCAGATTGACCGCCTGCAACGGTGAGTACTGTATGCACATGGTCAAGGGCTTTGGTAAGACTCCCATGAAGTGGGAGGAGGCAGGATGGACACAGCCCGCTCCTCAGCTTCCCGGACTTCGTATCGAGCTTGACGATGTGCCCGCGTTTGCGGAAAACGTAATGTGTCAGCACTACATTATTTCTTACGGTGACAACACAGGTCTTATTGAGGATCTTTGTGCAATTTTAGGAATTGATATTATTTGAAAAAGAGGCGAAAATAAATGATCTATATTCTTGACACCGCGGATATTGATGCGATCAAGCATTGCAACGAGTATTATCCGTTGGCAGGTGTTACCACAAACCCTTCGATCATTGCAAAGGAAAAATCCGATTTCTGGACACTGATCGGGGAGATCCGAAGCATCATCGGCCCCGACAAGATGCTTCACGTTCAGGCAACCGAGGAGACTGCGGAAAAGATCGTTGAGGAAGCGAAGATGCTTCGTGACAGAGTCGGCGGCGATTTCTATCTCAAGATCCCGATCTGTGAGGAAGGACTCAAGGCAACGATGATGCTGAAAAAGCTTGGGATCAAGGTCACCATGACGGCGATTATCACCCCCGCACAGGCATTGATCGCGGCGCGGGCGGGCGCGGATTTCGTAGCTCCCTACGTCAACCGTCTGGACAGCATTCTCAGTGACGGTACGCGCGTCGTTACCGAGATCGTTGAGGAATTCAAGCTCCACGGAATCGAAGCACGTGTGCTTGCCGCAAGCTTTAAGAATGCGGAGCAGGTACATAAGTGCGCCTTGGCAGGATGCCACAGCGCGACCGTTACGGCGGATATTATGAAATCGCTGATCTCTCATCCCATGACGGATGCCGCCATCGACGGCTTTAAAAAGGATTGGCATGAGGTTTACGGCGAGCAAAAGATCTTGGATTTTTAAGTGCTACGGACTTTTATCATCGAAATAAAAGGAGTGCTGTCATGGGTTGTGTGAAATTTGGTTGGAGCGAAGCAAGACTGGTACCTGACGGAAAAAAGGTCAATCTTGCGGGGCAGTTTTACGAAAGAATTACAGATCAGGTAAGAGACCCCTTGTGTGTGACCGCTCTGGCGATCGAATGCGATGGGGAAAGTGCGATCTTCTGCGCATGTGACCTTGTTTCCACAAGCCATATGCTCCTGGAGGAGGTTCGCAGTATTCTGAGATCGGAAAAGGATTTTCCGATCGATCGCATCATCCTCAGCGCGATCCATACGCATACGGGTCCCTCCTATGCGCACCGTTCGGATTCGACCTCTATATCGGGTAACGCGCTTGACGTGCTTGAGCAATATATGCCGAAGGACGTGAAGTACGAGAAGCTTGTAGAGAGCGACGGGGATTTCTTTGACGGTGAGGAAGCATATCGGTATATAGCCGCACGCATTGCCGAGGCGGCAAAGAACGCATGGAACACAAGAGGTGAGGGCAAATACGCCTCTGCCTTCGGCCGTGCGGCGGTCGGCATGTGCCGAAGAGTCTGCTACGATGACGGAAGCGCAAAGATGTGGGGCGACACCAACATGGCAAACTTTACCGAGCTCGAGGCTGGAAACGACAGCGGTATTGAGCTGCTCTTTATCACGGATGGAAATGAAAAGCTGACGGGTGTCGTTGCAAACGTAGCGTGTCCCTCTCAGGTTTTG
>SVSZ01000079.1 GCA_015064025.1 Oscillospiraceae bacterium
TAGGAAAAGCGCCACTCCGCTTCGCTTCGTGACGCTTTTCCTATGCAATTTAATAGTTCTTTATCTTTTCGTCAGATTTTTTCTACCCCAACTATTGACAAAGAGCCAAAACGGTGTGGGCAAGCTTTTTTAAAACTCTCTTTCAATTTCAAGGATCCGCTTTTGTGCCTTTTCAAAGTCAAGCGCATCGCGGGCGTAGGATTTACGCAAAAGTGAGGGAGGAATATAATCATCGTATTTTTCAAGGATCGGAATCTCGGTCTCGGCAACCAAAGAATCCGCGCTGTCGCTCTTTTCTCTCACACGGTCCGCAAGATAAGAAGTTAACTCATACTCGTTTCCCTTTGTCATCTTGAAGGTGATAAAGTAACACCCCTCGTATTCCACGCCCGTAATGCCAAGCGCCGCGGAATGCTTTTTGATCATTCTGCGCATCGCACGAAAGGCTTTGGTCCCCAACCACGGGAACATGCAGTATGAATATCCGCCAAGATGGATCACGGAGGTCGTCAGCATTCCCGTGTTACGCGCAACGTGCCGCGCCTGCTCCAAGCGCTTTTGCGCATTCGGCTTGAGATAAGGATACACGGTGTCCTCTTCAAGCACACTGCGCATCCGCTCAAGGATCCTTGTGTGCACCTCGCCAAAGTCTCCCGGCCAGGAGACCTCCATTTTCCCCTCCACGCTCTTGACGTAGACAAGCTTGTGCTGAATATCCAGCTCCTCGACCTCCCATACACGCCCCGCCAATGCAAAGCGGTCTCCTACGGGTGGCGGTGTGGTGATCGTTCCGATCTCATCCGCACCGCACCGCACGGTATAATCCTCGGAATCCTTAAATACGGCATAGAACTTGAAGGAACGCAGCAGCCGTTCTCCCGCAAGACCTATGATCAGTGTTTTTTCCTCGGTCATTTCAAGGAAATCGTTATTTAACATCGATACGATCAACGCTTTGTAATCCTCACGCGGAACGTTTTCAAAAGGAGGAAGCGAGAGAACTCGCTCGGCAAGACGCGAAAGCTTCAATTCCCCGGACGAGGCAAGTACACTGAGCGTCTGGTGAAACAAAAGGCTCATCGGCAGTGCCTTGAGCCTTGGCGGCTCTATGAAACGATCCTCTATGTAAAGCTGTACGATCGCAATCGCCTTGATCAGCTCCCATGGGATCAATTGCGGAAGAGGCATATTGGGAAGCGGGTCCTCCTCGCGGAAGACCATCATCATCTCGGGCGGCTGTCCGCGACGCCCCGATCGTCCGAGGCGCTGAAGGAAGCTCATAACGGAGTTGGGAGACTGATTCTGAAGGATCCGCTCAAGGCGTCCGATATCGATTCCAAGCTCCATCGTCACTGTAGCGCACGTGACGGCAAGAAGCTCCTCATCCTTCATCTTTTCCTCTGCTTCCTCGCGAATGGATGCGGAAAGATTGCCGTGGTGGATGAGAAAGACATCCCTTTCTCCTCTCATTTTGGCGATCTGCCGCAACGTGGCACATACGTATTCCGTTTCCTCTCTGGAGTTTGAAAAAACAAGAGACTTACGGTCAGATACGCAATCGTACATATAGGAATATCCCGCATCGTAGCCAAGAGCGGCAGGACCGTCATGTGCGTCCTTCGGTTCGGTTGCCTGATCGGTCTTTGAATTCTGGATATAAAAGTGCTCCATCCCCAGACGCCAGCGGATCCGTCCCTCCTCAAGACGCGGAACAACCGTTTCCCTACCGCTTCCCGCAGATAGCCATGCCGCCGCACGCTCTGCATCTCCAACGGTCGCGGAAAGCCCGATGCGGCGAGGGTGATGCCCGATCTTCTGTCCTAAGCGCGACAGCTGACAGATGATCTGATTTCCCCGATCGCTTCCCGTCAAGGTATGGATCTCATCGATGATAACAAAGCGCAGATCTCCAAAAAGACGCACGATATCATTGCTTCGGTTGATGAGCATTGCCTCCAAGGACTCGGGAGTCACCTGGAGGATCCCACGCGGATTCTCCAAAAGCTTTTTCTTATGAGACTGCGATACGTCTCCGTGCCAATGTGTGACGGGGATCCCGCTCTCCGAAAGAAGCTCCTCAATACGGTAAAACTGATCGTTGATGAGACTTTTGAGCGGCGCAACGTAAAGGACACCTACGCTTGCGGGCATTTCCTCACAAAGCAGTGTCAGCACAGGAAAGAAAGCAGCCTCCGTCTTTCCGCTTGCCGTCGAGGAGGTCAGAAGGAGATTATGATCCGTATTAAGGATCGCTTCAGCCGCCGCTACCTGGACGTCACGCAATGCTTCCCAGTGATGAGCATATATAAATTCGCGGATAAAATACGGAAAACGATCAAAGATCTCACTCATATACAATACGGCGCCGTCGCCGCCTCCTTTCATCAAAATTCAATATCGTCGATCGTAAAGCTCTTGCGCGCGCTCCCCGTCTCAACGCTCGACGGCATCCCCTCGCTTTTTTCAGCTTCCCCGTCTTCCGCATCGGTCTTAAGCGTCACGGCGCTTCCGACGACCTCCTCGAAGGAAGCATTCGGATTTTGCATCAGAATATTGAGCACCGTCATATAGTCGCGCAGCATCTCACGCGGTGTGATCATGGTGTCCGCGCCCGCTCGCTCAAGGCAGATCTGCAAAAACGTAAGCATCTCTTCCTCGGTAATGATATCCGGTTTGATGGAATAGTTTTGAGCATAAAGCTTTGTGACGCGGTTGATCAGTGCGTAAAGCTCCTCATCGGAAAGCCGGCGCAGGCGGATCACGGGTCCTATCAGATTTTTAAAGCCCTCCAGTGCAAAGCGACTGTCGCAAAGCCTGCTTCGCAGTGCCTCGTAGCTGAAAAGCCCGCGTCTTGTATCCTCTAAGAATTGCGGAGTTCCGCCAAGCACCAGTGCAAGCCCGGGAGCCCGCCCCTGGAGAGTGTCATTGAACATGGAAAGGATTTTTTCATAGTTGTTCTCACGGCTGACGCGGTGAGATATCTTATAGAGATTGACACACTCGTCGATAAAAACGACCAATCCGCGGTAGCCCATCGTGTGAGAAAGTGCCGCCCAGAGCTTGAGAAAATCGTACCAGTTTTCATCATCGATGATGACGGAAACCGAGATGCCGAGCTCGTGTCTTGCTTCGGTCTTGGTGGAATACTCACCACGCAGCCAACGCAAGCACGCACTTCTCTTCTCGTCGTCTCCTGCCGTATACGCGCGGTAATAAGCGGTCACAACACGTGAAAAATCAAAGCCGCCCACCAAAAACTCCATTTCGCGAAGTGCGTCCGAAACGCGACGGTTCAGTTCGGCTTCAAAGCGCGGATCCTCTGCATTGATCCCCGTACCGATGATATCGTTCTGAAGTACCGTGATCCACCGCGCGATGATCTTTGGAAGTGCTCCTCCGTCGGGTGAGGATTTGGAAGCGAGATTCTTCATCAATTCGCGGTAGGTCGCAACACCGCTCCCACCTGTTCCGTAAAGGCGGCGCTCGGGAGAAAGATCGGCATCGGCAGTCAGAAAATCTCTTTCCATGGCGTAACCGCGGATCAATTGCATCAAAAAGCTTTTACCGCTTCCGTATCGACCTATCAGAAAACGCATGGAGCCGCCACCATCGTTAACAGCCTCCAGATCGGAAAGTAACGCCGCAATCTCATCCTGTCGCCCGATTGCAATATAGGGAGCTCCCGCACGCGGAACGACGCCTGCGGATACGGAAGCCAGAAGTGAGGTCAGAATTCTTTTCGGCACTCTCGGTATGTCCGACGTATGATTGATTTCCATTTTAGTTTATCCTTTCCGATTTCAAAAGTTCCAACACCGTCTCACGGTAGTCCTCAAGGACCGCAAAGCCCGCTCCCTCCTCTATGAGAAGGATGTCCCCCATATACTCGGCGGCAAGCTCATTGATGCGGTCTGCCGCGATGTCACTTTGCAGTGAAATCTTCTCCGCGCATTTGTGCTGTCCCCGTACGTCACCGCGCAAGACTGCCGACAAAAAGGGCAAATACGGACGCATTGCACCTTGGAGATCCCCTTGTGTCTGCGCAACGGCATCCTCCTCGGCTCTTCCTGCACGTATGCGCTCAAGCTCCTCGTGCGTCACGTCTTCCACGCGCGCTGCCGCTTCATCCTCAAACGCCTCTACCAGGCGTTCGGTCGTTTCCCATGAGCGCTCCTCGATCTCGAGAGCATGCTCGCGCGAAAATTCCTTTTTGGGAAGATCATAAAGTCGCTCGTAAACGGCACTCTCCTGCTTTTCCTTCCCCGTCACACCTCCCATTCGGCGCGGCAAAGCCGCGGCAAGGTAAGCGTCCAAGGAATCACGGATCTTCACGGGAAGCGCGTAAATGCCAAGACGCGAGCGGATCCCAAGAGCTGCACGCAATTGATTTTCCGTATATTTGACAATGTCTGTTATGAGATAGCGCAGATCGTGCGAGCAATGGAAGGAGCTGTATTCAAGTGCGATCTGCCGCTTGATACGGTAAGCGCAAAGAGCACCGTTATAAGCATCACGCACCATGCGGCTTGTGTCCATTCCTTTAATGTGAAGAAGAGAGCCGTCGGGGCTCATTCCCTCCAAAGCATTTCTTGCAGCACCCAAAATCGTTTTTTCAAAGAGGCGTTCGGTGTCCTTGGTATAAAATTTACTCTTGTGAAAATCGTAGTTGGAGCAAAATACCAAAAGCCCCCGCAAAAGCCCGTCGTCCCCCGGTGCCGTGTTATAGAATTCCTTCAAGGTACAGCGCGACATGGCGGTATAAAGCAGGTGCCCGCGAAGAGCATCCGGCGGTGTGAGGTGATGGATCAGTGCATGGTCACAGATCCATTCGGGCAGATAGCTGTCCAATTGACGAAAGACCTCGCGGTACTCCGTCCAAAGCCTGCAAAGCTCGTTTTGCGTACGACTCGGCTCCGTCTTTTCGGAAAGATTGATCAGTTCATATGCATACAAAAGCAAATAAGAATAATCCGTGGAAAGCACAACGCCGTTTCTGAAGCTGTGACGCCACCAAAGATACCATTCAAGCTGATCCCGCGTCATTTGCACGTATTGCGGAACGTAAGAAAAGAACGGAACGTGCCTTGACTCCCTCCCCTTGACCGCAAACAAACGCTCTGCATCACGGACAAAGGCATCATAATAGTTGTGAGAGGTGCGCGGACGGAAAATACGCACGGTGCGGACCAGCGAATTTTGCGGAAAATATTCGTCATCCGCAACACGCTCGTCGCGTGCCTCCTCGGTATGCGGAGGAATGAAATGCCGCTTAGGCGCCTCCGTTTCCGCAGGGGCACTTATTTCCCCGCTTTTTTGATCCTTCGGCTCCAACACGATCTCCGTGGTTTCCGTGTCTGACGGATAGTGCACCGCGCGACGTGGCGGGATCAAGGCGTCAATGTCCCAAAAATCATCCGTTGCCATCTGTTTTTTTGTCGGTTCCTTGAAATCCATCGTCCCCCTCCTTTCCTCGGAATATTTAATTATAACATGAAGATAAGAAAAAGTCAATTCTTTTTCATCTTAAAATCAAGGTTTCGCAAGAACATTTTTTATAACAAAAAAGTGATAAAAAATTCAAAAAAACGCCTTGACAAACGAAAAAAAAGTGCTATAATAGGACACAAGATACAGAAAAGGCAATGACCGGAATCAAGTACCGGTTCAATTTTGGCATACAGAGAGCTGCCGTTTGGTGCAAGGCAGATGCGATTGAATCAGGGAATTACACTCCGCGAGCTGTGCGACGAACGCCAAGGGCTTGTAAGACGCAACGGGTAGCTCCGTTAAAGGCTTCAGAGTATGATGGTACTCGGTGAGGTCCGTATCGCAAGGTACGGGCGAACAGAGGTGGTAACACGTTTTTTTCGTCCTCTCGGTCATTTGACCGAGGGGACTTTTTTATCCCCCGCGGAAGCGCGCACCCCGAGGAAGAAAAAATACATCAGTAACCCCAAAAAGGAGAAAAAACATTATGGAATGGATCACTACAGCGATGCTTGTTGTTTTCTTCGCGCTTATGATCGCAATCGGCGTTTATTGCAGACGCCGCTCGACTGACGTCGGGGGCTTCGTCCTCGGCGGCAGAAGCGTAGGCCCCTGGCTTACCGCCTTCGCATACGGAACGTCATATTTTTCCGCTGTTATTTTTGTAGGCTATGCGGGACAGTTCGGTTGGAACTTCGGTATCGCCTCCACGTGGATCGGACTTGGAAACGCCTTCATCGGCTCTCTTCTCGCATGGGTCGTGCTCGGGCGGCGCACACGCATTATGACACAGCATCTCTCCTCTAAAACGATGCCCGAATTCTTCGGTCAACGCTTCGATTCGCCAATCCTTAAGATCGTCGCCTCCTGTATTACCTTTGTCTTCCTGATTCCCTACACTGCCTCTCTTTACAACGGTCTTTCAAGGCTCTTTGAGATGGCGTACGATGGTTTGGATTACTCCGTTTGCGTCATCGTTATGGCGGTGCTAACGGGCATCTACGTCCTTCTTGGCGGATACGTCGCAACAGCCATCAACGATTTTATTCAGGGACTTATCATGCTCGGCGGCATCGTCGCCGTCATCGCGGCGGTTCTGAACGCAAACGGCGGCTTGATGAACGCAATGGAAGGACTTGCCACGGGCGAGGGCGGCGGCTGGGAGTACACCTCCTTCCTTGGAGCTGACCCCATTTTCCTTTTGTTTGTTGTGCTCCTTACCTCACTCGGCACTTGGGGACTGCCTCAGATGGTTGGAAAATTCTATGCCATTAAGGATGAATCCGCCATCAAAAAAGGAACGATCATCTCTACCGTCTTTGCAGCCATCGTCGCGGGCGGCTGCTATTTCCTCGGAGGATTTGGAAGATTGTACGGCGACCGCCAAAGCGTAAAGGACGCCGTTGCTGTGGGTGACTTCGACGCTATCATTCCCGAAATGCTCTCCACGCTCTCCCCCGTCATTATTGCAACCGTCGTCGTACTGGTACTCTCCGCATCTATGTCGACCCTCTCTTCTTTGGTGCTGACCAGCGGCTCCACGATCACGCTTGACTTCATCGCACCTCTGCGTGAGAAGAAAAAGCCGATGGGCGAAAAAGCAAAAATGCTTTGCATCCGTCTCTTCATCGTTCTTTTCATCGTTGTTTCCGCAGTTATTGCGATCAGCCAGTACTATGACAAAAACATTCTGATCGCTCAGATGATGGGCGTATCATGGGGCGCACTCGCAGGTGCATTCCTCGCCCCCTTCCTCTACGGACTTTACTGGAAGAAAACAACGAAGGCATCTGTGGTGGCATCCTTCATCTTCGGTGTGGGACTTGAAATCGTTCAGTTGCTCATATCTCTGAAGATCTTCGACGTTTCCTCTGTCCCCGTCCTCTCCTTTGTCTTCAAGAACTCCCTCTATTCCGGAGTCTTTGCGATGGTGGGCGGCTTGATCCTGGTTCCGATCGTCTCCCTTCTTACTCAAAAAACACTTCCCGCGAACGTGGAAGAAAAGTTCTCCTGCTATGCCCGTACCGCAACAGTCGAGGTCACGGACTCCTTGGGAGAAGAAGAGTGACACGCCACTGAAGGGGCAATACAAATTACATAAAAACAACGGATACTCTCGCCGACCGGCTTTGAGTATCCGTTGTTTTTATGATCTTTTGATTGTAAAAGTAATAGCCGTAGCGCTTTTCATCGATCTGTGCAAGGAAAAGAGGGTTATTCCTCGTCCTCCGTATGCTTTTGCTGCAATTGCGCCTTGATCATCATATCCTTGACCTTCATAAGCCGCGTGGTATTTCCGCGTTCATTCTCGTCAAGCTTCATCTTGATGGATTTGATGGTCTCAAGATACTGCGGCATGAGAATATACTCAAGAGCGTTGACGCGGCGACGTGTGCGTTCGATCTCCTCCGCCAAAAGCTGTGCGGTCTTTTCAAGCTCTGCCATCCGCAAAAGGTCCTCCATAACGTCGCTAAGCTCACGCAAGGAGGCATCCAACTCTCCCGAGGTAAAGGCAAGACCGTAGTTGTAGCTGTCACTGCCGCCCGACGCCTGTACCCTCATCTGAAAGACGGGAACGGTAACGCTCATCATATTTTTGTACTCTACCGCAAGCTGCCCCTCCTTTTTGGGACAGATCAGTGCTTCCTCCAGCATTTTCGGACTGCTGACAGCACCTGCCACGGTAAAGGAACGATACACGTTGGTAAGTGCCGCCTCCACACGCTCTCGCAAAAGCTTATCCTCGCGGACAACGTCCAAAAACTGTTTCATCAGCTCATCGCGCTTATCCTTCAGCAATTTATGCCCTTTGCGTGCGGTCTGATAGCGGGTTTGTATCCGCTTCATCTCCATACGCGTGGGATTGACTCTGAGCTCTGCCATATCACTTGCCCTCTTCGGTCTTCCAGTATTTCTCGATCATCTCCGGCTTGATGCGCTTCATTTCGCTCTTAGGAAGAATGGCAAGAAGCTTCCATCCAAGATCCAGCGTCTCCTCGATCGATCGGTTTTCATAAAAGCCCTGATTAATATACTCTGCTTCAAATGCATCCGCAAATTTTGCATACAAACGGTCAATGGGCGAAAGTGCCGCCTCACCGAGCACGACCATCAGCTCCTTTGCTTCCTTTCCGCGTGCGTAAGCAGAAAAAAGCTGGTTCATGGTGCTTGCATGATCCTCGCGGGTCTTCCCTTCGCCGATGCCTTTATCCTTCAGACGGGAAAGCGAGGGCAATACGTCAACGGGAGGCAAATACCCCTTTCTGTACATTTCACGAGAGAGAATGATCTGTCCCTCTGTGATATACCCCGTAAGGTCAGGGATCGGATGCGTTTTATCATCCTCGGGCATGGTCAGAATCGGGATCATGGTGATAGAGCCCTCAGAGCCCATTTTACGTCCCGCGCGCTCGTACATAGTCGCAAGATCGGTGTAAAGGTAGCCGGGATATCCACGGCGTCCCGGAACCTCCTTACGCGCAGCGGATACCTCGCGCAATGCCTCCGCATAGTTTGTGATGTCTGTGATGATGACAAGCACGTGCATGTCACATTCAAAGGCAAGATATTCCGCAGCGGTCAAAGCCATTCGGGGAGTAGAGATACGCTCGATCGCAGGGTCGGATGCAAGGTTAATGAAGAGCACGGTACGGTCGATCGCACCTGTCTTTTTAAAGTCCGAAATAAAAAAGTCAGCCTCTTCAAAGGTGATTCCCACCGCCGCAAACACAACTGCGAATTTATCGTCCTTGTTCTTTACCTTCGCCTGTCTTGCGATCTGCGCGGCAAGATTTGCATGCGGAAGACCCGATCCCGAAAAGATCGGAAGCTTCTGTCCGCGCACAAGCGTATTCAGTCCGTCGATCGTGGAAATACCCGTCTGAATAAACTCGGAGGGATAGTAACGCGCGGCGGGATTGATGGGAGTTCCGTTGATATCAAGCTTCTTCTCTGCAAGAATGCGCGCACCGCCGTCGATCACCTCGCCCATTCCGTTGAAGACTCTTCCCAGCATGTTCTCCGAAACGGGAAGCTGCACGCCGTGTCCCGAAAAGCGCACCTTGCTGTTAGCGAGGTTGATGCCCGCCGAGGATTCAAAAAGCTGAACAAGCACGTTTCTTCCGTTGACCTCAAGCACGCGGCAACGGCGCACTTCTCCGTTTGGAAGCTCGATTTCTCCAAGCTCGTCATATTTGACACCGTCAACCTGCTTTACAAGCATCAGGGGGCCCGCAACCTCTTCTATGGTTCTGTATTCTCTGATCATCGTGTTTCCCCCTCCTTCACTCATTCTCTGCGGCATTGACCAGTCGGTCAAGCTCAAGGGAGATCTCCTTCTTGATCTCCTCAAATTCATCCCTGTAACCGTCGTTCGGAGCGGTCTTTGCGCGTCCGATACGCTCGTGCACGGGAAGTGCGCATACGTCATCAATGTCGGCACCGGCTTCAATAGCACGTCTTGCAAGATCCTCATAGGTAAAGATCAGATCAAGAATTCCGTACTGCTTTTCAAGAGGCGTATAGCAGTCGATATCAAGGAAAGCGTTCTGCTGCAAAAAGTCTTCACGAATAGACTGTGCAGTATCAAGGGTCAGTCTGTCGGATGCGGAAAGTGCATCCATACCGACCAGCTTGACGATCTCCTGAAGATCTGCTTCCACCTGCAGTGTCTTCAGACATCTGCCCGTATAGGTCATCCACTGCTTGGAAACGTTCTCGGAAAACCAATCGGTCAATCTGTCGCGATAAAGCGAATAGGAATTGAGCCAGTTGATCGCAGGGAAATGACGTCTGTAAGCCAAGGATGCGTCCAAGCCCCAGAACACCTTTACGATACGCAAAGTCGCCTGCGTAACAG
>SVSZ01000002.1 GCA_015064025.1 Oscillospiraceae bacterium
GCACAGTGATATCGCCGCTGTGCGGCTGTGAGGCGTGTTGCTTCGCAACACATTGAGGAAGAAAATTTCCGCGTTTTACAACGCTGAAATTTTCAAATAATTCTTAAGTTGACGACATTGCCCCCGGAGTGGGAGGCTACCCTCTCCGTCAGCCTACGGCTGCCACCTCTCCCAAAGGGAGAGGCTAGGCTCCCCCTTTGGGGCGAGTTTGCAAAGCAAACTGCGGTAGTGAGGCGAAAGCCGAACGTTGAGCTGTTCGAGCGAATGCGAGACTGAGAGGGCAACCCCTCTTTGCCGGAGACGAAAAAGGCTGCGGGAGAAACTTTTTACAAACGGTTTCTCCCGCAGCCTTCTATTCTTGATTCTCTTTACTTCTCCGCGATCTTCGTATTCTTGCCGAACAGGATCATCAGCGGCGAATCCGAGAGCGGCAGATTGCGAAGTCGGATTCCGCCGTTTCTCTGATCGTTTTTCATCTCCTCGGGAATACCGTACACCTCACCCGTCGAAAGGTCGACCAGGCGAACGCACTCGTTATCCTGTCCGTAAACGCTATAGGTGATCGTCCCCTCATAGGTAGATGTCAGGATCGGAACGGCGTTCCAGTAAACAAGCGCCGTATCTCCGTTATCAAGACGGAAGGTGTAATCCTGCACGGTGTTGTCGGTGCAGTCGGTACCGTTGACACGGATCGAGGGCAGATATTCACGTGCCACAGGGAAGCGGAACGCCTCTGCCTTTCCTTCAAAGAGCGACGCAAGCGCCGAAAGTGCAAAGTAGGACTTCTTTTCGCTGTATTCTCCCGTAGATCTTCCGTCCTCGTCGAAATCGGCGCTGATGACACCGAAATAACCGTAATCAAGATAGGAAGCGCGCTCTCCGACGCGACCGTTGAGCGCCTCGATCATATCCATGGTAGAAAAATAGGAGGTGAATTCCACGCCCGCATAAAGATCCTGCAAAAGCATGCGAAGCATCAGCTTTGTCTGCTTATCGCGGTTCCACGCAAAATGTGCCATTGCACCGCTGCCGCGGGAATCGGACTGCGCGCCCGACTCGCCCTGAATGATTCCGATCTTCGGATTGTAAAGATCCAGAATATCTCTGAAATTGCGGATGGTGCGCACGCGATCCATATCAAAGGGAGAATAGCAATGATAGGAGGCATAGTCGATCACCTCGCCAAGTCCCGTAGAGAGTGCACGGTTGATAAAGGCAAGGTCTCCCACACCGACCGATGCAAAGGCACAGATCTTCGCCTCGGGAGCAACGGCACGAATGACACGCGCGGTATCGCGCGCAAACACACCGTACTCATAAGCGTTTTGCATCAGATCGCGCTCCTCACCGAAGAAATGCTTCCAGGAGTATGCACAGTCGGGCTCGTTCCAGATCTCAAAGAGCGTGATCCTCCCGTAAAAATGCTTGACGGTCGCCTCCACGTAAGAGAGCCATGCCGACATTTCCTCCTCGCTCTGCACGGGAGGACAGCCAACGGCACCGTACACCTTTTGTGCCAAGGGCGTGTAAAGCGGATTTCCGTAGCAAAGGCAAAGCCAGGGCTCAAGTCCGCGGGAAAGAAGCTCCCCCACGATGCGGTCAAGCCACGCAAAATCGTAAACCCCCTTCTCCTTCTCGCACTTCATCCAGCCCGACTGAATGCGCACCTTCTTGACACCGATGCGTGCCACCTTGTCATAAGCCTTGTTGGGGTCAAACACGTCTCTGTCCAGCTTTTCAAAGCCGATGCCAAGACGGCTCTCCTTGACCTCACTCGCACTTTTCGAAACAATCCTTCCAAGCCTTTGCAAGCGTTCCATACGTTCTTTCCTTCCCTTTCAATTCTTTTCAAAAAAGCACCCTGCGGGGAGCTCCCGCAGGGTGCGCCTTATACTCATTATACCGAAAAAACAGGACTCCGTCTTTCAGAATATTCCCGTGTTTTTTCAATATCTTACGATAGTTCCTCCAAGATCACCATGGCGTAAGCCGCGAAGGTATCGTCGGGGATGCTGATGGAAAGCCCCTCCTTGCCATATTCCGCCCTCAGTGCTACCTCATCCTCGCGCTCAGGGGTGACAAGACGCACGCAATTGACAGAGAATGCGGGAAGATCGCGCACAAGAAGCTTTATTTCGGACATGCGCCCGGCATCCGCGCAGAAATGCGGAATCAGAGCCTTGTGTGTCACGGGATCGCTCCCCTCGGAGACGGTGTCCGCAAGATTGACCAGATGCAGTACCCGCGCCCCGTCCGCGTCGTAGCTCGTGGCAAGCACGCGTCCCGTGGCAGAATACACCTCGACGCCGGGAGAGAGCTGCTTACGAAGCACCCGTCCTGTCCCGTTCTTTTGCATTTCCCACTTGGAGGGAACGGGGGCAACGGGCGTAGGATTCGGCACACGGCGGTCGCACCACACGGTGGGCTGGAACTCACACTCCTGTGGGCGGTAGGAAAGCCTCAGAATTTCTCCCTTGCCAAGGGAGATCGGGCTGTCGGGGATCAGGGTGACGCCGAGAAGTGCCTCAAGCTCCCCTTCGCTCCGTTTTCCGCCATCCTCACGGAAGACAGCAAAGTCACCGAGGATCAAAAGCCGTCCACCGGCACGGGCATACTCCGAAAGTCGGACAAGCTCCTCATCCGAAAGCATTGCGGCATAAGACAAAAGGATCGTCTTGTGACGGAGAAGCTCTTCCAGATCATCCTGTTCCATCACCATGTCAAGGGAAAGCCCCGAAACGTATGCGGCTTGCATGCCGCCCATCATATGCGCGGTATAACGCGCACGCGCGTCTGCGGTAAAATCTCTTGTCCGATGTGAGAACCACACAGCAAGATCCGAACGCTTATCGGGAGCGGTATAATACTTCATATACTTCTTTTCAAAGCGGCGGTACGGCACCTCCAGGGGGGTGATGTCCACGCCCTCCGAGGTTCCCGTATAAAGCTGCCCCCATGAGCGTGCGAGTGCCCAGGAAAAATACACACTGTCGGGACGGTCGGGATAAAACATTGACATCGAGGGCACACCGTGCCGCCGCGCTGCGGCGTAGCGATGCACCGCCTCGGTCATAAAGTCCATATAGGATTCCTTCATCACCGCAGAGTAGCAGTTTTCCTGGAAAATGAAATCCCAGATATCCGTACAGCGGTCAAAGGAATAGCAGGTCGGGCAATGCTTGAGGATGTCCGAGCAATAGTTGGGGCGCAAAAGATGTGCTCCCAAGCGCTCGTAAAGTGCGGTCAAGTCACGGTAGAAGCGTTCGGTGCTTTCAAACTTGAATTTCTTCCATGCGATGTAAGCGGGATTTTCAAAATTGTTGAAGAATGTTCCCCAGTCCTCGGGAGTAGGCAGGTCATATCCCCATTTTTCCTTGAAAAGGCGCCGACAGTGCTCACACGCGCATCCGTGCCCGTCTCCGAAGTACTGTACGTCATCGTTCATAATACCGTCAATACCCGTAGCGACCACGCTTTCCATATACTTGAAATAGACCTCTCTGTAATCGGGGTTATTGAAGCACATGGAGTAGGTTCCGTACACGTTGCGCACGGGCTCTCCCGTGCGACCGTCGATCTGAGCAAAGCTGCGGATATCCTTGCCGTCGATCTTGAAATCATAAGTGAGAAACGGAAAGATGCGCTTCCAGTTATCATACTTGGCGCGCCCCTGCGTCCGCGTGAAGAATTCACGGTCAAGATTTCCCCAACCGCCCTCGTCAAGGAGACGGTTCGTCAGGTGTGCACTGTGGTGCTCCACCACGCGGATGCCGTATTTATGGCAAGCCCTTACGATCTTTTCAAGGCTTGCGTTGATCTCATCCCAGTAAGGATAGTAGCCAAACCGATAATGCGTCAGACTAAACGTAAGAATGATCGTAATTCCCGAACGCGCAAGCTCCTCCGCGCGGCGTTCAAAATCCTCGTCGGTGTAGGAAAAGATCTCCTCATCGTTGTACCAGAACCAACAAAAGCCCTGCTCCCAAGGGGAAAGATTCATTTTTCTGTTTTCCATACCCTTTGTTCCTCCTTTACGGTATATACTGAGATATACAACGTAAGTATACCATAAAAGAGCCCCCTTGAAAAGCCCCCGTATTTTCATTTTTTGGAAAAATCTTGCGCATTCGAAGAAAAACATCAAAAAGTTTTTTGTTTTTTTGAAAAAAGGTATTGACAAAATCTTTTTGTCGTGATATAATAGCAACGTTGCAAAAGCGGAAACGTTTAACGCATCATTTTCGCTGGTGTGGCTCAATGGCAGAGCAGCTGATTTGTAATCAGCAGGTTGTTGGTTCGACTCCGATCACCAGCTCCAAGGGTCCACACACAGTGGACCTATCTATGGGGGATTTCCCGAGCGGCCAAAGGGGGCAGACTGTAAATCTGTTGTCGATGACTTCGGTGGTCCGAATCCACCATCCCCCACCAACAAAAAGAGAACTTTTGTCTACCAAAAGTTCTCTTTTTGTTTATCCAAGCCGCAGGCTTGGCATATCATCACGACGCAGTCGTGTATATCATCAGCCCCTTTGGGGCTGTATCTCATCACGCGCCAGCGTGCATCCTCCTGCGACTTGATGATATACAACACTTCGTGTTGGTGATATACAATGCTTCGCATTGATGATATACACGCCTTACGGCGTGATTGGGACGCGAGGATGCGGAAATCACTTGGATTAGTTTATGAAACATAGGATAATATACTTAAAGAGGTAGTATTGTGGCTAAAAATTATTTACTGGTATATTCGGAGCAACTTGCAACCAATATAGAATTGCTTTGTCAAAATATAAAAGCTCCTTCCAACACTCTTTTTCAAATTCGTAAAAGTTCAAGTAGTGTCTATGCGAATATCCGTGAAGCCAATTACGGACAAAGCAAAGCAGATATGCTTTCAAAGTTTGAAATAGCACTAAAGGAATGCAGCGAAACGGAAGGTTGGTTGCAGTTATTATTCAATACGAATATCATAGACGAAGCAGCTTATAAGAATGATAGAAATCTTTGTGGGCGCATCAGACGAATGCTGATTGCAAGCTGTAAAACTTTGAAAGATCATGCAAAATAAAAAAGTTATATCTTTCATGTGGCAAACTCTTTTTTTCGCCCCTCAATTTTTGACCTTTTATCCGCAATCCCGCAGCAAAAACGCACTTTTGTCTACCGACAAAGGTGCGTTTTTTGAATGACGCTTGCTGTCACGCAAATGATGACGGCTTCGCCACATTTTATGGCAAGCATCAAGCAAGAAGCTGTCAAGAGATTTTTTTCCTCTTTATATTTGAGATCCATATCCCACCGCTGATAAGCAAGAAAGCAACAAGATACTGTATCCTCCATATATTCTCGCCCAGGAGGATCGCCCCGAAGACACAAGCGAATACAGGCTCGGCAAACTTAATGATAAAGAGCCCGGACAGCTCTCCGTTTTTAACGATACCGAACCATATGCAGTAGCTGACGATGGATGCGGCACAGATATACACCATGATCCAAAGAGACGCGTCCCAAGCAAACCGTACATTCCCTCCCATAACCAATCCGACAATCAGCAGAACGACACCGCCGAAAAGCTGAGATATTCCCGTGGAGGTGATGGGAGAGACCTTATCAAACACCTTTTTACTGATCACGTTGGAAAAGACGGTACAAAAGGAGGCACAGAGAATCAAAAGATCTCCGATGGAAAATGAAAATCCGTCCGCACTGATATTCAGCGCGATGATTCCGAGAAAGCCTACCAGCGCGGCAAGGATCTTTTGGGCGGTCGGCTTATCCTCTTTGATGAAGATAAAGGAAAAGCAAACGTAAAAGAGCACACCGATCTGCTTGACAAGCGCAGTTTTGGAGCTGTCGGTCACTTCAAGTCCCATGTAGGTAAAGCCGTAATGCAGAATGATCGCGAAGACGCCGGACAGCAAAATAGGAACAAGAGAATGTTTGACAGGACGGTAGGATCCCCTATCCCCGATCGCGCTGAAGATGCAAATAATACCGCCGCAAATCACAAAACGGATTCCGGCAAACAGGAGAATATCGGCGGTGCCTTCCACCGCATATGCCGAAAAACCAAGCTTAACCATAGGAAAAAGCGTCCCCCACAGAAGCATGGTCAACAGCGCGAGCCAAATCGTTTTAATTTGATTCATCACAAACGCTTAAAACGACCTTTCCGACGTTTTCACCGCGCTCCAGAATGGCGTGCGCCGCCTCTGCCTCTGTGATGGGCAGGACCCTGTAGATCGACGGCTTGATCGTACCGTCCTCAAGCTTGGGCCACACGTTTTTCACCAATTCCGAAAGGACATATGCCTTGAACGCGGGAGTACGGTTGCGAAGCATGCTTCCGACAAGGTGAAGCCCCTTTGTCAGAAGCGGGCGCAGCGGTACGGTCGTTTCAATACCCGCCAAGGTTGAGATCACGATCCAATATCCGCCTCTTGCCATAAAGGACAGGCTCTTTCCAAGGGTCTCTCCCGAGAGGCAATCCATGGAGACGCTGACGGGAGTACCGTTCTTTTCCTCCTCGGCAAGCACGTCTTCCACGCATTGTGTGCTTGAATTGATGATCACGTCCGCACCGAGCGGCTTGATCTTTTCGGCGATCTCATCGGATAATACCGAGGTGATCACTCTGGCACCGAGCGCCTTTGCCATCGGGATCGCCACAGACGCAAGTCCGCTGGCGCCCGCAGGGATAAATGCGGTCTGTCCCGCTTCCAGATGCCCCTCGATAAACAAATTCAGATAAGACGTGGCATAGGCTTCGGGCAGTGCCGCCGCCTCCACCATGGAAAGTCCCTTGGGGATCGGCATCAGCATATCCTGCTTGACCGCTACGTATTCGGCGTATCCACCGCCCCCCAGCAGTGCACACACGCGGTCCCCTACCTTCCAATCGGTGACAGCCTCTCCTACACGTTCAACAACGCCGGCGATCTCAAGCCCCATCCATTCGGGACAGCCTGCGGGAGAGGGATATTTTCCCTGTCTTTGCAACAGATCCGCGCGGTTCAGCGCCGCCGCGTATATTTTTACGAGAACCTCGTCGTCTTTTATCGCGGGATCGGGCACCTCCGACCACACAAGATTCTTACGTTCGTCAACAAGCACAGCTTTCATTTTGTATTCCTCACAATCCGTATTTTTTCAGATATATCTTCCCATGGCACCCGTAGCGCCGAGAACCAAGACTTTTTTCATAATTTTCCCTCCTCAATCGATGTTTGTTCCGTGAAAGCGCACGCCTCCCACGATCTCGTCAAGCACCTTCTGCACAAGATAGTCGTGCTCGTAGGTAAAGGGATTTTTCTTAGTCCCCATGATATAAGCGTAGAAATCCTGCATCATGCCGTCGTAGCGGCTGTCGGCGGCGTCGAGCTCAAAGGGGACCGTCGTTTTCACGTCGGCATAGGTACCCCCTCCCATCGCGGTGTCCGCATAGGTCATCACAGTGGGCTGCTCCATCGGACAGATGTTGACCGTACCGCGACTTCCCGAAACCATAAACTGGCGCCTTCCGTAGCCGTTCACCTCAACCGATGAAACGTAAATACGTGCCAATGCCTTATCGTATTCGAGCACGGCAAGATTGTTGTCTTCGAAATCAACGCCGTCAAGCCCCGTATGCTTCAAAAACGTGGTGATCCTTTTCGGCTCTCCCATCATGTAAACGATCAGATCGACAAGATGCGAGCCAAGGATATACATGATCCCGCCGCCGAAATTGGTCAACCATTTTTTGTAGTCCGTGGGATGATAGGTGCTCATTTCGGCATTGATCGAATAGATCTCGCCAAGATCGCCGTTTTTGATATGCTCAAAGCAACGAAGCACCGCAGGATTGTAGCGGTACATATAGCCGAGCTGAACGACAAGGTCCTTCGCCTTCGCCGTATCCAACACGTATTTGTATTCCTCAAGCGTACCGCTTGCAGGCTTATCCATGTGCATGTGCTTGCCTGCGTCTACGCACATCTTTGCATATTTGGTCAGATCCCAAACGTCGCTCTCAAGCAGCACGGCGTCGGAGCGTGCGATCAGCTCCTCCACGCTAAGGCGAGGAAGTCCCTCGTATCCTTTGTTATTGCCACGTTTTTCTATCCAACGCTCATTTTCTTCGGCATAACCGACGACTTCAAACAGCTCGGGAAATTTTCGCACAGCCAGCAATTTTGCTTCGCCGTGGTTGTGTCCGATGCCGATCTGCCCAATCTTTATTTTTTTCATTTTATTTCTCTCCAATCAAATACCGTTCCCATTGGGAATTTGGGATCGTCGCAAATATGTTATTTCTCAGCTCCTCCGTCTCACGTGCAGCCTTTGATCGTAGCGATCGCCGCGCACCTCTTTTCCCGATGCTCCTCGCAAGGGCGGGAGGCGTGAGCTGTGATCATTTTTCTCTCATAAGCTCGCCTCTGAAAAAAGTATAGCACGAGTGTCTCCAAAAGCCAATCGCAAAAATGCTACAGTTTGTCATATTTGATACAAAACATGTTGATTTTTCGGCTGTATTATGCTATAATAAGCTTGAATTTTCGCAGGAGGCAAACTATGGACGTTCATCTTTTATCAGATTTGATCATCACAAGGATCCATTCGGTGTCCACCCTGTACACTCCCGAGAACGCCAAAATAAAAAGGAGCGACCGCGGGTGCTGGGCGCTCGTCTGCAAATATGAGGGAGAAACGGTTTATACGTCGGGGAAAGAGCGCCTTCTCTCGGATCTGAATCACGTTGTGCTTCTTCCCAAGGGCTGCTCCTATGATTGGCTCTGCACGAAATCGGGGCATTTTTGTATCATAGAGTTCGAAAGCGCGCTGACCGCATCCGCACCGATCTCTATTCCGGTAAAAAACGGAGAGAGGATCTTAAAAATGTTCCGTGATCTGGAACACAAACGAAATCTGAAAAAGCCGATGACCGCGCTTGAGAGCATACGGGACACCTATTCGATCCTCCTTGCGCTGACAGAAGCCCGAAGTGATCGGTATTTCCCCACCGAAAAGCAGCTTAAGATCGCTCCTGCCGTGGAATATATCTCCCTGCATTATAACGAGCACATCACAAACGACGGACTCGCCGCCGTTGCGGGAATGTCAACGGTGTATTTCAGAAAGCTGTTTACAAGCGTCATGGGCGTCTCTCCCATGGTCTACGTTCACAATCTGCGCATCGAAAAAGCCAAGGAAATGCTGAAAAGCGACTACGGCACGCTCTCCGATATCGCGCAGTCCCTTGGATACCCAAGCCTTTATTATTTTTCAAGCGCCTTCAAAAAGCACACGGGCGTTTCCCCGTCAAAGTACGCAAGCAGATAAAAAAACGACGGCAAACAGCGTAGCGCCCTTAAGGACACTACGCTGTTTGCCGTCGGGCTTTTTCATCTCACACGCCGACGTGTGTAGCTTCTTACTTCGTTCCGAAGAGGCGGTCACCCGCGTCTCCGAGACCGGGGAGGATGTATCCGTTTTCGTTGAGGCACCTGTCAAGCGTGGAGACGTAGATCTTCACGTCGGGATGCTCCTCAGCAACACGGGAAACGCCCTCGGGAGCACCGATGATCGCCATAAAGCGGATCTCCTTACAGCCACGCTCCTTGAGAAGCTGGATGGCGTCACAGGCACTGCCGCCCGTCGCCAGCATGGGATCCACCACGAGGACGAATTTTTCCTCGATCCCCTCGGGAAGCTTGCAGTAATAGGACTGCGGCTCAAGGGTCTCCTCGTCGCGGTACATACCGATGTGCCCGACTCGCGCAAGCGGAAAGAGCACGTGAATACCGTTGACCATGCCAAGGCCCGCGCGAAGGATGGGAACGATGACAACGGCATTGTCCGCAACGATCCTCTGCTTGCAAACCTCAAGCGGGGTCTTGACCTCGATCTCGGTCGTGGGGACGCCGTCCTTGAGGCATTCGTAGGTCATAAGCGTGGTGATCTCCTCTACCAGCTCACGGAACTCCTTCATGCTCGTGCGCTCGTCGCGCAGAATGGCGATCTTATGTCGGATCAGAGGATGATCGAAAATAACAACGTTATCATATTGCTTCATGGATCAGTTCTCCTTTTCGTCCTTGGACACTCCGAGCTTACTCTTTTCAACCTTACCCAAAATCGCGTTTGCAAGGATACCGAGAATAAGCGCCGTTGCAATGGAGGTCACCTGAATGGTGCTTGCGATCGCACCGTTGTCTGCCAATGCGTAGGGGATCTGAAGGGTCAGTCCGCCGATACCCGAGATGAGGATCACGGAAACAACGAAGAGATTCTTGTTGTCCCCCAGATCCAGATCCTTGAACATCTTAAGACCGGAGATCGCGATAAAGCCGTAAAGCGTGAGACATACACCGCCCATCACGCATGCGGGGATGGTCTGGAGCAGCATCATCACAGGGCTGAAGAAGGACAGGAGCAGGCACATCACCGCAGTGGTGGTGATGGTGATGACCGACGCGTTTCTCGTAATGGCAACGCAGCCGACCGACTCACCGTAGGTGGTGTTGGGGCAGACGCCGAACACGGTTCCCGCAATGGAGCCGACACCGTCACCAAGCAGGGTTCTCTTAAGTCCGGGCTCCTCGATCAGATCTCTGTCAATAATGTAGGAAAGGTTCTTGTGGTCCGCAATGTGCTCCGCGAACACGACGAGTGCCACAGGAAGGAAGGCAATGACGACCTCCGCAATGCCGCCCACCGTCAGAACGGTCGCATTCGGATTGGCTACAAGCACCTCACCCGAGATCTCACCGCTGACAAGCTCCTCGATGCCCTTGACCAGTGCAAAATCGGGAACACGGAAGAAGGCTTCAATGCCGCGGAAAGAGCCGTCGGCAGTTACGAAATTCTCAACAAGAGGCGTCCAGTTGATGATCTTGAGATAATCAAGATCGGCAAGATTTCCGATCACGGTCAGAACAGATGCCGTGATATAGCCCGCGCAGATACCGAGAATAAAGGGCACCAGGCGAGGCATCATGTATCTCTTCTGTGTGGAGCAGATGATGACCGTCATGAAGGTGACAAGTCCGCAAAGAAGAGCGAGGAGATTGTAACCCGAATAGACGGTGGGAGCGCTTGCCTTGACGATATCCCCCATCGCCGCGCCCGCAAGAGACAAGCCGATGAGCGTGACCGTGGGGCCGATGATGACGGGAGGCATGAGCTTGGAGACCCACTTCGTTCCGACAAAATGAATGACCAGCGCGATGACGACGTAAACGGCACCCGCAACGATCGAGCCGAGCACGATACCGCAATAGCCGTACGCCAGAGCAATGGAAAGAGAATTCAGGAACGCAAAGGAGCTTCCAAGGAACACAGGGCTCTTGAAGCGTGTAAAGAGCTGGTACACAATGGTACCGACGCCCGCACCGAAGATCGCCGCAGGGATCTGTGCGGGAATGCCAATGATGGTAGGTACGGCAATCGTTGCCGCAAGGATCGCCAGCAGCTGCTGGAACGCAAAGATGAGTAGGTTGCCGAATTTCGGCTTGTCGTGGATGTCGTAGACCAGATTCTTCGCCATAAAACCGTCCGCCTTTTTCATTATTATTTGACAAGCCGCGTCTGTTCGCCATTGGGGGCACCCCGCCGCTTGTCATCCTTATCATTCTACCACAATCGTCGACAAAAGTCAACCGCTTGTGACAAAAACATTCCTTGCGGGCAAGTTTTCGTAGTGAGCGAAGCGAACGTTGGGAGGATGCCGCCCTGCGGTGTGGGGAGGAGTGGGCGGCAAAGCCGCCCACTCACTGCCGCAGTTTGCTCCGCAAACTCGCCGCAGGCGATCATAACTGCGCAGTGCCTTTCGTGCACTGCGCTTTTTTCCTCCTCGCCGCCAAGCGGCAATAAAACGGCACACTGGAAAAGCCCACGGCGTGTGCCGCCTCCGCGTGCGAATATCCCGCCTTCACAAGCTCCTCCGCGCGGTCAAGACGGATCTCATTGCGGTAAGCAATGGGGCTTTTACCCGTCGCCTCACGAAAACGCAGTCGGAAGTGGCTCTCACTCAGGTAGCACATCGCCGCATAGTCCGCCACCTTGCACTCCTCCGTCAGGTGCGTCTCTATATAGCGGATCACGTAAGGGATCCCGTGCTTCCCCTCTGCCGCGCCTACCTCGGTCAGATGGTGGAGGATCCCGTAAAGAAGCGAAAGCCGACGGTAGGGCGGCAGAGCTTCCCCTCGGGAGGCTTCCTCGATCAGTGCCGTGGCGTCTTCATTGGCAGGATAGCGTCGCGCGGGGGCATCGGGCGCTCCCGCATAGCGCAAAAACAGGAAAAGGCGGATCTCGTTTTCCTCCCCAAGGTATTCCGTTTCGCTCTCGTACCCCGCGCAAAGATAGACGCACTCCCCTGCCTCGGCGCGGATCACCTCCCCCGCACAGCGGATAGCGATCGCCCCGCGGCGCACAAAGATCAAGCGGTCCATTGGGTTGACGTCCTCATATCTGAATTTATAGCGGCGCGGCCGCAGGATCCTGCCGACACGCACCTCTCCGATCACAGGCGTGTTTTCCATCCTTCCCCCTCCCTTCTTCCTTCATTGTACCGCCAAAAATCAAAAAAGTCAACACGAAAGCCAAAATAGTGCAAAATCCCGTCGAATCGTGCAATAAAACAAGCCGATCGTGGATTGACACACGCATGCAGGAGAGTTAAAATAAGAACATCAAAAAGCAAAGGAGAACGCTTATGATCAAAGTGCAAGCAACCCAAAGCCTTGGAACTCTGCGCAACTTCTGGAACCATATCCACTTCCACCCCACCGACGCCATCGAGGACGCATGGGGACAGGCGATCCTTGACGAGGTCGCCAAGGACGGCGTCGCAGAGACCGTGCGCATGTACGCCATGCTCGAGGACATCGTCACCATGGATGAGGACGGCACTCTCCAATACGACTTCACCGAGAACGACGTGCGTATGGACTATATCATCTCCCGCGGATTTAAGATCTTTTTATCCTATAATTATATGCCCCCCTGCATCACCGAGGATCCCATGCTGCTGGAGCACGCAAACAAGAAGTCAACGCGCTACAAGGGCAAGAGGATCAGCGCCGCAAGACTCAGAGACGATGCGCTCTGGGAGGAGATCTGCTATCGCTATACCGAGCACATCGTAGAGCGGTACGGGCTTGACACCGTCAAGAATTGGTATCTGCAGTGCTATAACGAGCCCGACCATGCCAATTATTTCATGAAGGAGCTGGGTCCTCTTCCACAGAACCTTGCATGCAGACTTGCGGAATATCTCCGCCTTTACCGCGGCTTTGCACGCGGCGTCTCCCGCGTCAGCACAGAGCTTTACGTCGGCGGTCCCGCATCGGCAGGCGATATTCCCTTCCTTGAGGGCTTTCTCGCGGCTGTCAAGGAGGAGGGACTCAAGCTCGACTTCTTCACAGGGCACACCTATGGAACGGGTCCCGATCTTCTGAATCGCGGTGAGCGCCCCTTTGCCGTAAAAAACACACTGAACAAGGTGATCGAATATCAGAACGCACTGGACCGGTACTTTCCCGACGTTGAGATCGTCATCGACGAATGGGGCGCCGCCTATTCGGGCTTTTACGACAGGGAGGAATGCCCGCAGCTCCTCTTCCGCGAGGGAAGCGAGTATGCGGCGTATTACCTCAAAACGATCGTGGCGTATCTTGAAGCGGGAGTGCGCGTTTCCCGTCAGATGATCTGCCTCTCGGGTCAGCACGATCTTCCCTGCGATTTCTCGGGATGCCGCAACTTCATGGGACTCAATCTGATCAAAAAGCCGATCTACAACGCCTACGCCCTTGCCGCGGGACTTGGGAGCACCCGCCTTCTTGCAGAGAGCGACGTAAAGGATCTGACCGCTCTTGCCACCGCACGCGAGGACGGCGCTCTTTGCCTTATGCTTGCGTATGCCGCAGAGCATTTTGACAAGGAGCTCCCCACCGTCACGGATACACTCACGGTCGACGGAGTCGGCGGCAAATACCGCGTGGTGGTGCATTGCATCGACAAGGAGCACACCAATCCCTATCAATATGCCCTCTCCCACGGATGGGGGGACCTGTTTGACAGTGCGCAGATCGAGGAATTGCGACGCGTGGGAACGCTCGTGCCGCTTGCCGACTATGAGGCAGAGGCAAACGGGAAATTGGAAATCCCGCTCCGCTTTACGACAAACGCCCTTCTTCGCGTAGAGCTGCTGCCCCTTCCTTGATATAAAAAAGCGAAAAAAATGCAAAAAAGCCCTTGACACGAGGACAAGTCTGTGGTATAATGTCACTACCTCTGTCAAAGGGCTTTTTTGTTGTGCGCCAAAAATCGCACACACCGTCGTGCATTGTGCCACCGCGAAAGCGGATATGCCCGATGCCTTTCAGAGGGAGGTACACAGACACTCACGTGTCAAAAAATTTTATACAGGAGGTGCCGCTAAATGGCTAATGATGCAAGAGTCAAAATTACACTCGCATGCACAGAGTGCAAGCAGAGAAATTATGACACAAAGAAAAACAAGAAAAATGACCCTGACAGACTGGAGCTCATGAAGTATTGTAAGTTCTGCCGCAAGCACACAACGCACAAGGAAACGAAGTAATCCTTGCAGTCTGAAAGAAAGGAATCAAGAAGTATGAAAACAGGAACCCTGTTGACCCGTTGGGCAAGCGTGCTCTGCGCGTTGCTCCTCATGATTTCCCTCTTTGCTTTGCCCGTGTTTGCAGAAGAAACCACCACAGCAGACGTCACGGAATCGACCGAGGCTGTCAGTGAGACGGAATCCGAATCCGCCGAGACTGAGTCCTCCGATTCCAATGGCAACACACAGAAACCCGAAGAAGACGAGGGCCTTAACATCTGGGCGATCATCTGGATCGTGGCAGGCGCGATCGTTCTCATCGTTGCGGTCGTTCTCGGAATCAAGTTCCGTGCGAACATCGCCAAGGGTCTTCGCGTTTACAAGAGTGAGTTTAAGAAGGTCTCCTGGCTCTCCGCCGAGCAGACCAGAAAGAGCACTCTCGTGGTCGTGATCCTTCTGGTTGCCTTCGCAGCGGTCATCTGTCTGTTGGATATGGGGCTCTTCAAGCTCTTTGATCTGATGCTGGATGCATTCAAATCACTTTTTAACACTGCAGGTTAAGCAAAATGAGTGATATCAATGAAATGAACGTAGGTCCGAGATGGTACGTGGCACACACCTATTCCGGATACGAAAACAAAGTAAAAGCAAATCTTGAAAAGATCATTGAAAACCGCGGGCTTGGACATCTGATCTTCGATATCAACATTCCCACCGAGGTCATCGTTGAAAAGAACGGTGACAAGGAGAAGGTAGTGGAAAACAAGATCTTCCCCTGCTACGTTTATATCAAGATGATCATGAACGAGGAATCCTGGTATGCCGTCCGTAACATTACGGGTGTCACGGGCTTCGTAGGCCCCGGCTCCCGCCCCACTCCTCTTACCGAGGAAGAGGTTGCCGCGCTCCAGATCGAGCAGGTCACCGAGGTCAGACTCTCCTTTGAGGTTGGCGATGCCGTCACCGTCGTCGGAGGTCTCTTTGAGGGATATAGCGGAACGGTACAGGCAATTTCCGACGATCTTAAGAACGTCACCGTGCTGATCAAGCGCGGAAACCGCGACATGCCCGTTGAGCTCGAGGCTACCGAGGTCAAGGCATCCAATTCGTAAAAAATTTCCGGCAACGAAACCGTTGCACGTGGGAGGAAGAAAATTTTATTTTATCATTCTTCCGTAAAAAACCACTTTTGGAGGTATTTTAATCATGGCAAAGAAAATTTTAGGTTATATCAAGCTCCAGCTTCCCGCTGGTAAGGCAACTCCCCAGCCTCCCGTAGGTCCGGCACTCGGTCAGTACGGCGTGGCAATCCCCGTATTCACCAAGGAATTCAACGAAAGAACGAAGAATGACATCGGTCTGATCATCCCCGTTGTGATCACCGTTTATGCTGACCGTTCCTTCACCTTTATCACCAAGACTCCTCCCGCTCCCGTTCTGATCAAGAAGGCAGCAGGCATTGAGTCCGGCTCCGCAGCCCCCAACAAGACCAAGGTTGCGAAGCTGACCAAGGAACAGGTTAAGAAGATCGCCGAGACCAAGATGCCCGACTTGAATGCGGCAAACGTTGAGGCGGCTATGAGCATGATCGCCGGTACTGCACGCTCCATGGGCGTTACCGTCGAGGACTAAGGGGGTAACGAACAATGGCAAAATTTGGTAAGAAGTATGCAGACAGCGCGAAGCTGATCGAAAAGACCCGCGCTTATGAAGTAACTGAGGCTATGGATCTGGTTTGCCAGACCTCTAAGGCAAAGTTCGACGAGACCATTGAGGTTCACGTTCGTCTGGGTGTTGACTCCCGTCAGGCTGACCAGCAGGTCCGCGGCGCTCTTGTCCTCCCCAACGGAACGGGTAAGAAGGTAAGAGTTCTCGTATTCGCAAAGGGCGACAACGTACAGAAGGCTCTGGATGCAGGTGCTGAGTACGCAGGCGGCGCTGAATACGTAGAGAAGATCACCAAGGAAAACTGGTTCGAGTTCGACGTTGTCATCGCGTCCCCCGACATGATGGCAGTCATCGGCCGTCTCGGTAAGGTCCTCGGTCCTAAGGGACTGATGCCCTCCCCCAAGGCAGGTACCGTAACTCCCGACGTTGCTAAGGCTGTTACCGAAGCAAAGGCAGGTAGAATTGAGTACCGTCTTGATAAGACCAACATCATCCACTGCCCCATCGGCAAGGCTTCCTTCGGTGCAGAGAAGCTCAAGGAGAACTTTGACGCTCTCCTCGGCGCGATCATCAAGGCAAAGCCCGCAGCCGCAAAGGGTCAGTATATCAGAAGCTGTGTCATCGCTTCCACGATGGGCCCCGGCATCAAGATCAACCAGGCAAAGCTTGGCTGATTCGAGTCTATCAAAAAAAAGAACCGCAACGCACCGTGCGTCGCGGTTCTTTTTTGACGCAAAGCGTTTGTCAAGAAAATAACACAACACCGCATTATTTTTAGAAAAGTACTTGACAATAAAGAGAAAAAGGAATATAATAATGGATAAGTTTTACTTTATCAAACGAAAGGGTAAAACTAAAAATATCCGGAGGATTTTACAATCATGAACAGAGTTTTCAACTTTTCGGCAGGCCCTTCCATGCTCCCGCTTCCCGTACTCGAAAAAGCAGCATCCGAACTGGTCTGTTACGGCGAATCCGGAATGTCCGTCATGGAGATGTCTCACCGATCTCCGGACTACGAAGCAATCATTAACGACGCTGAGGCAATGCTTCGCAAGCTGATGAACATTCCCGACAATTACAAGGTGCTCTTCCTTCAGGGCGGCGCATCCACGCAGTTCTCCGCAGTTCCGATGAACCTTATCAAGAGAACGGGCAAGGCTGACTACGCGGTTTCGGGTCAGTTCTCGGGCAAGGCGTTCAAGGAAGCACAGAAGATGGGCTATGATGTCAAGTGCATTGCTACCACCAAGGAGGACAACTTCGATCACGTTCCCACCATCACGCGAGACATGATCCGTCCCGACGCAGCATATCTGCACATCTGCTTCAACAACACCATCTACGGTACCAAATATTCCTACATCCCCGATACGGGCGACATCCCGCTGGTTGCCGACATGTCCTCTTGCATCATCTCCGAGCCTGTTGACGTTTCCAAGTTCGGCGTGATCTACGCAGGCGCACAAAAGAATATGGCTCCCGCAGGTATGACCCTTGTCATCGTCCGCGAGGACCTTCTCGATTACGCAGAGGAGACCATGCCCACCATGCTTGAGTGGAAGACCATGGCAGAGAACGGTTCCATGTACAACACGCCTCCCTGCTATCCCATCTACGTGGCAAAGCTCGTTTACGAGTGGATCCTCTCCCTGGGTGGTCTTGACGTCATGAAGGAAATGAACGAGAAGAAGGCAAAGCTTCTCTACGATTATCTTGACTCTCAGGATTACTACATCGCTCCCGTCAAGCCCGACAGCCGTTCCATGATGAACGTCACCTTCGTCACGGGAGACGCCGATCTTGATAAGAAGTTTGCAAGCGAGGCTGCCAAGGCAGGACTTAAGAACCTCAAGGGTCACCGTTCCGTCGGCGGTATGCGTGCATCCATCTACAACGCAATGCCCTACGAGGGAGTTGCCGCTTTGGTTGAATTCATGAAGGAATTCGCAAAGAACAATCCGAAGAAGTAAGAAAGAGGAAACTGCAATGAATATTCAACTCTTAAATAAGATCGCCGCTGTGGGTCTTGCTCAGCTTGGCGCCGATTACACGGTTGGTGAGGGCGTAACCAACCCCGACGGCATCATGGTTCGCTCTGCCGTCATGCATGAGATGGAGTTCGCTCCCGAGCTCAAGGCAATCGCACGTGCGGGTGCAGGTGTCAACAACATCCCGATCGACCGTTGCTCCGAAGCGGGCATCGTCGTATTCAACACTCCCGGTGCCAATGCAAACGGTGTTAAGGAGCTTGCCGTCTGCGCACTGCTTCTGGCAGCCCGTAACGTTGTCGGTGGCATTGAATGGGCAAAGACCCTTTCAGAGGACGTCGCAAAGCAGGTGGAAAAGGGCAAGTCCAAGTTCGGCGGTACCGAGCTTAAGGGCAAAACTCTGGGTGTCATCGGTCTTGGCGCCATCGGCGGCATGATCGCGAACACCGCGCTTTCTCTCGGCATGAACGTCATCGGCTGTGATCCCTACCTTTCCGTTGAGGCGGCTTGGAATCTTGACCGCCGCATTGTCCGCGCCGCAAGCTACGACGAGATCTACGAGAAGGCAGATTACATCACCCTTCACGTTCCCGCTACCAAGGATACAAAGAATATGATCTGCACCGTCTCCATCGCGAAGATGAAGGAAGGTGCCAAGATCATCAACCTCTCCCGTGCAGACCTTGTCAACGCGGCAGACCTTAAGGTCGCGCTTGCCGACGGTAAGATCTCCGCATACGTTACCGACTTCCCCACCGAGGAGATCCTGGGTGTTCCCGGCATCGTTGCCATTCCCCACCTTGGCGCTTCCACCGAGGAATCCGAGGACAACTGTGCGGTCATGGCAGCACAGGAGCTCGACGATTACCTCAAGAACGGTAACATCAAGAACAGTGTCAACTTCCCGAACGTAGATATGCCCCGTTCCTCCATGGCACGCATCTGCGTCCTCCATGCAAACGTTCCCGCAGTTCTTACCAAGATCACCGCGGTCGTTGCGGACGAGGGTCTCAACATTGAGAACATGACCAACAAATCCAAGGGAGAGAACGCGTACACCGTTCTGGACGTTTCCTCCAAGCCCTCCGATGCCGCCATCGCGCATATCGCCTCCATCGAAGGCATCGCGCGTGTCAGAAGCATCTGAGCTTTATAAGATCATCCATCATGAAAAATCCCGCACCGTTCCGAGCATTCGGCAACGGTGCGTTTTTTGTATCGCGAAAACCCCGCCATAGTGGCGGGGTTCAAAAAAGGCTATTGCCGATAAGGAGAAGTGAAATGAGAAAAAGGGGGAGCATGTTTTTGATGAAGAGCCCTCCTCCGGGAGGAGGGAAGGCACCGCAAGCGGTGCAGGGAGGAGCCCGCGCGACTGTGAGTACGCACCCCCAAAACGCCTCCCGCATCCTCTCGTTCTTCCGTCACTTGTCGAGAAAATACACGCCGTAATGTGCCTTGATCTCTCGCGTTTTACAAAATTCGTTGTAATCGGCATCCAGTCCTGCCGCTGCAATGCGCCTTACCTCCTCCCGCGTGGCAAGAGGATAGGCGATGTCAAAGTGATCAAGATATTTGGGGTTCTTTTTCTCGATCCCCTCCGTCACCTCGGGATTGAGATCGTGCGCCTCAATGCGCACACCCTTGGCAAGGATCATAAAGTCAACAACGTGCATCATAAATTTACGCTCTAACTCCACGTATTCCGCTCTGCCGCCGAGATTGACCTGTTCCTCGGGATCCTCGACTCTGTCAAAAAGGCAGGTTTTTCCCGTAAACGGATAATAGGTAAAGGTGTACCGTTTGTCCACCAGCGTTTTACAGCTGTCGCAGAATTCGCTCATGTTGATCTCTCTCTCGGGCACGGAGCCGTCGGCAAGACCAATCATCGAACGGGAAACACCAAACGCGCGGTGATCTCCCGCAATATCCAAAACCGTCGCACCAATATCGAGATTTCCGCACAGCGCATCACAGCGACTTCCCTTGTCAAGACGCGGTTCGTTGGAAATGATCATCGGAATGAAAAGCTGAGATTTATAGGGCCATGGACCCTTGGTGGAGATGTTATAGTCATTCTCACAGCTTCCGTGGTCGGAGGTGAAAATGATGGTGGTGTTCTCATATATACCGTTTTTCTTCAAGCATTCGACAATACGCCCGACAAGGTGGTCGACCTCAACGATCATCTCCGCGTAAAGCACTCGCTCCTTCTGCCGCTCTTCAAAAACGCTCTCAGGATCTGTCAGTGCCTTTGGTGGATTGAGGAAGGCGCGGCGGTAACGCTCCACTGCGGGGATCTCATTCAAGTCTCTCTTCAATACGCGGATGTCGGGAAGCTTGGAGGGATCGACCGTCCCCTCCACCTCGCGTGGCGGGATCAGAGGTCCGTGAGGCGAAAGAAAGCCACAGTACAGGAAGAAGGGCGCGTTTTCCTCCTGTGGAGCGGTGCCGTCGGGGGCTTTCCCCGTGCTTGCGTAGCGATCGATAAAATCACTTGCCCAATCGGCGCTCATGCGGTCGTAAAACTCCTCCTCGGAATAAAGGAAACGGTGCTCTTCATCGGATGGATAGATCGTTTTCGCCTCCGGGTGACGTGCCTTGAATATCTGCGTATAAGCACAAACGTTCTCAAACGCCGAGCCGATGTGAATCTTTCGATATTGATATCCCAGCGCCCGCTCATGCGGAAAATGATCGTAGCATCCGACGGCAGCGGTCATGTATCCCGCAGCCGTGAGACGCTCCGGAAGATATTCCGTCCCCGCCCTTGCGGGAATATTGTTCGTCCACGAATCGTGCCCCGAAACAAACTGTCCGGTCAAAAAGGACATGCGGGCGGGGGCACACACGGTGGAAGCAGTGATCGCGTTTTCAAAAACGGTTCCTTCTGCCGCCAGAGCATCGATATTCGGGGTGGGGATAAAATCCGCACCGTACGCATGCAAAAAATCGGGACGGAGCTGATCGCACATGATCATCACCACATTGCGTCTGTTTTGAGAGGGATTCATGAAAAACCTTCCTTTCGGTTTATGATTTTGAAAAATAGACTCGTCTGATCTCGGCGGCAAGGCTTGAAAGCTGTCCGCCACACGCATCAAGGAAGCGTTGATAGCCGCAGAGCGTGCCGCCGTCAGCGCAGAAGATCTCGCGCCGCATGCGGCGGCATCCTCCTCCGCAAAAACGGCGGTAGCGGCAATGCTCGCAAAGCGTGGGAAGGGTGTGTGCACGCTCCAAAAACGTCTTGGCTGCAGAGGAGCCAAGCAACGCACGGACGCCATCCTTTGTGATGTTTCCCATTTTGTATTCGTCAAGACAATAAAAATCGCAAGGGTAAACACTGCCGTCCGCTTCTACCACCAGCTGAAGCTGACAGTCTCCGTTCATGCCGCAAGCCGTAGGCTTGCCAAGGAGCATGAGATTGACAACATCGTCAAAGAGCTTCACACTGCATCTCTCTCCTCTTTGGAAAGCGGCATACCAAAGCCCGAAGAGTTGAATATAAAAGGAAGAAAAGCGTTCGGGCGTCAAGGAGTAGTGAGAGTCCCCACCGTCAAGCTCTGCCATGCAAGGGGTGAACTGAACGTAGGAAAGTCCGAGCTTGCATATCTGCTTCCACACGGTCTGCGGATGCCGTGCGACCTCCTGTGTCAACGTGCAAAGAACGTTGAAGTCCACGCCCTTCTTTTTCAGAAGTGCGATGCACGCAAGCACACGGGAGGACGTTCCGCTACCGTCTGCACGAACGCGCGCACTGTCGTGAGCGTCGGAAAGAAGATCAAAGGAAACGCCCACCAAAAATCGATGCTCCTTTAAAAAGTCACACCATTCCTCATTCAGGAGAATGCCGTTGGTCTGGAGCGCGTAGGAAACGCGGATCCCGTGCCAAAGAGACACACGCGCGACAAAGGCACGAAAGAAATCGAGTCCCCTGAGGGTCGGCTCCCCGCCTTGGAAGATGAAGTGCACGCCATCCCCCGCTTCCAATTCTGAGAATACGTTTTTGAGCATTGCATCCATGCACTGCTCACTCATCATCCCGTAGGATGGAATACTCCGCAGATCCGACACGTCTGCATAAAAGCAATACTTGCATCGCATATTGCAAAGTGAGGACGCGGGCTTTATCATCAGATGTATGTTTTTCATAGTACCCTTATGATATCACAAATGTCTATACCTGTCAATGAATTTTTCCATGTTTTTTATGTGTTTTGTCTCGCGAAACAAAGCGGGCTGTCACAAATCGACGATTTGTGACAGCCCTGTGTTTTTTAATGATTTTAATTAAGCAAGCAGCTCTTCATCTGCGGGCTTTTCGAAGACAACGTCTCCGTCGGTGCACTTGACGGTGTAAGCGTCAATGCCGTCTGCCCATGTCTCTGCCTTGGAGAATGCCTCCCAGTCAGCCTTCTTACCGTCAAAGTGGAAGGTCGTGACGGGGGTATCCTTGAACGCATACGCGCCGATTTGGGTAATTTCTGCGGGAAGCGTTACGGTCTCGTCGCCTCCAATGAAGCCCATCAGAGCCACGACGTCCTTCTCACCGTCCTTGGTGGTGAAGAGAATGAAATCATCCTTGATGCTGACCTTGGAGGTGCCGTTCTTGTGAACGTAAACCAGCTCGTTGGTAGCGATGTTACCGTTCCCCTTGCCTGCCTTGATGTCCAAGGAGGAAAGGTTGTTGATCTCAACAAGCTTGGAGCATCCGGAGAATGCCGCGTCGCCGATGGTCACTACGTCCTTGGAGATCGTGATCTGTACCAAGAACCTTGCACCGTTGAATGCGTTCCTTGCGATCTCGGTCACACCCGTGGGAACCGTAAAGCTGTATTCGTGCGTGGATGCGGGATAAAGAACCAGAGTCTTGCCGTCCTTGGTGTAAAGAACGTTGTCGACCTCCTTGTAAGCCGCATTTTCCTCAGCTACGATGATATCGACCAGTGCATGCGTTCTTGCAAATGCGTTTGCTTCAATGGTCGCAACGGATGCGGGAAGGTTGATAGAGGTCAGAGCCTTACAGTCGGAGAATGCGTTCTCGCCGATGGTCTCAAGAGCGGAGCCGAATTTTACACTTTCGAGAGCAGCGCACTTGTTAAATGCCTCGGAGCCGATCGTCTTGATCGAATCCGCGAGAGTGACCGACTTCAGGGAAGCACACTCGGAGAATGCCTTTGACGGCACGGACGTACCAAGCAACCAGAGATTTTCGATCTGTGCCTTGGGAAGAGATCCGATCACCGTAACGGGGGTCATAACGCTGACAAGCTTTTCACAGCCCTCAAACGCGGTGGGATCCACCGTCTCAACGGTTTCGGCGAGCCAAAGAGTTTCAAGCGTCTTGCAGTTTGCAAATGCCGCCTCACCGATCTCCTTACCTGCCGTGATGTGGAGAGTTACAAGATTGTCCGTTGCGAGCTTTCCGATCGCCAACGTCGGGATCCTTGCCACGGTGACGTTCACACAATCGGCAAAGGCATTGGCACCCACGGTCTTAACAGACTCGGGAAGATGGATGCCGTTCAGATTCAAGGCACCCTTGACCGCATTCTCTGCGATCTCGGTCACCGTCTCGGGAAGATCGTAAAACAACGGATCCATTTTGCCAAGCGCATACTGGATCAGAACGGTGCCTTCCTTATTGTAAAGGTCGCGATTCAAAACGGAATATGCCTCGTTCTCGTCGGAGAGATAGAAGCCCATGAGAGAGGTACACTCGTTGAACGCGTAATCACCGATGGTTACAATCCCCTCGGGAAGAACGATCGCGCCGATGGTAGCACAGCCGCGGAACGCCTCGTCGCCGATCTCGGTGACTGCCTTGGGAATGGAAACGAGCTCAAGTGCCCGACAGCCGTAAAACGCCTTCTCGCCGATGGCGGTAACGCTTGCGGGGATGGAAACGCTCTTCATTGCGGCACAGCCGTTGAAGAGATTTTCGCCGAGCTTTTTAACGCCTGCGGGAATGCTGATCCCCTCAAGGCTTACACATCCGCTGAATGCACCGTCGCCGATGGTCGTCACGGTATCGGCAAGCGTCACGGTCTTGAGCACCTTGGCATTTGCCAACGCAGCCTCAGGAAGCTCCGTACCGCTCGTCACGGCAAGGGTCTGAAGACCGGTCTTGTCAAGAGAGGTCACCGCAAGCGCGGGAGCCGTTACGTCTGCCAGATGGACACATCCGACAAAAGCGGACTTGCCGATCGTTTCCACAGATGCGGGAACGGTGAGCTTTTGGATCGTAAGACAGCTCTCAAAGGCAGAGGGCTTGATCTCAACGACCGTTTCGGGAATTACATATTCCGAAGCCTCGGCACCGATCGCGTACTGAACGAGCACGGTCTTGTCGACCGTAAAGAGGTTTCCGTCAAGAGCCGCAAACTCGCGGTTATCTTTTTCAACGGTGAATTTTGCAAGCTTATCGCAGGATGCGAACGCCTCGTCACCGATCTCGATGACAGCTGCGGGAATGGTGACCTCGGTAAGAGAATCACAGCCGCTGAAAGCGCCGTTACCGATCTTGGAAACGCCGTTGGGAATGGTAATGGATGTAAGAGAGGAACAGTTCTTAAAGGTGGAATTGCCGATTTCAGCGAGCACAGCGGGGATCTGCAGGGCAGTCAGGCTTCTGCAGCCGACGAATGCATATTCACCGATCGATGCGATCTCTGCATTCAACGTCACGGTCTTGAGCGCATCACAACTCTTGAACGCGGACGAGGGAATCGCGTCTCCCGCAACCAGCTTCACCTCTACAAGATTTGCCTTTTCGATCTCGGAAATGATCCACGTGGGAATGGAAGCCTTCTTGATGGCGTCGCAGCCCGCAAATGCGTGCTTGCCGACGGTCTCAAGCGTCGCGGGGACGTTGAGCGTCTCAAGAGCGGTACAGTTCTGGAATGCCTGAGCTCCCAGCTCGACAACGCCATTGCCGAGCGTGACGGAGGTGAGCGCAGTACACTCGAAGAAGGCTGCCTTACCAACGGTCTTTACGTTACCGGGAACGGATACCGACGTCAGCGCCGTGCAAGCCTGGAAGGTACTGTCTGCGATCGCGGAAAGCTTTCCGCCCTCCTCGATCGTAAGCATCTTTGCAGACTCACAGCCGTAGAACGCCTTTTCACCGACCGACACCACGTAAGAGGGGATCGTGATCGACTGCATGGTAAAGCAGCCGCGGAACGCGCCCTTTCCGATGGTGAATTCGGGAAGCTCCGCACCGTAATCCTTTGCGGCGGGAAGGCCAAGCGTCTTGATCTCGGCAGCGTTGGCAAACGCCTCGTCACCGATGCCCACCACGCGCTTGCCGTGCATGGTTGCGGGGATAACGACCGCATGAGGCGTTGACTCCGAGGTGGAGAAGTCGGTGATCATGATGCTTTCGCTGTCCACCGCTTCAAAATAGAAGGTGTTCTTGTTTTTTGTATCTGTCCATTGTGTTTCTTCAACGGTTGTATCCTTGTAGTCGTCATAGCCGTTACCGTTTTCCGTCTCCTCGTCGGAGCACGCGACAAACGCAGTCAACAGCAACGCCGAAAGGATGATCGCTAACAGTTTTTTCATAGTATCCCTCCATAAAAAATCCATATACCAAGATTATACATGAAAAAGCCAAAAAAGTCAATAGATTTTTCCCCATTCTTTGTAAATAATTTTCAACCTTCGGGGCAAATCCTTATATGTGGCTATGGAAGTGGGGAGTCCGTGCAAAAGTTGGGCGTGCGCCGTTGACAAACGGTCACCTTTGATGTATAATGTTAGAAAACGGACAAAAGGAGAAGGACGCACCATGTTTTCGGCAACCTACAGCGCGGGGCTTTCCGGCATCGAGGGCTTTCCCGTCACCGTGGAATGTAATCAAAAAAACAATCTTGAGGGCTTTGAGCTCGTAGGGCTTCCCGACCTTGCGGTCAAGGAGGCAAAGGAGCGCGTGCGCACCGCCTGCACCAACAGCGGCTTCCCCTTTCCCTACACCTACATCACCGTCAATTTAGCTCCCGCCGACCGAAAAAAGGAGGGCTCTGCCTTCGACGCCGCCATTCTTGCGGCGATCTTCCATTCGGGTGGGATCATCCACCGCGGCGTGGACATGCGTGACAAATGCATCGTGGGTGAGCTCTCCCTTTCGGGAAGACTCCGCGCGGTGCGCGGGATCCTTTGCATGTGCGTCGCGGCAAGAGACAGCGGCTTCCGCGAGTTTTACACCTCGCTCGACAACGCACGCGAGGCGGCCGCCGTCGAAGGGATCACCGTTTACGGCGTGCCCGATATGCGCGCGCTCGTCAGACATCTCAACGGTGAGGAACGGCTGACACCTACCCCCTGCGATCATTCGGCGTTCGGGAAAAGTGCCAACCGCTACCGCACGGATTTTTCGGACGTGCGCGGTCAGGCGCTTGCAAAAAGAGCCATGGAGATCGCCGCAGCAGGCGGACATAACATCCTGCTCATCGGTCCTCCCGGTACGGGAAAATCCATGCTTGCCAAACGTCTTCCCACCATTCTCCCGCCCTTGACGGTCGCGGAGGCGATCGAAACGACCAAGGTACATTCGGTTGCGGGAACACTCCCGCGTGACGCGTCGCTTCTCTCGGTGCGTCCCTTCCGCGCACCGCACCACACCATGAGCCCCGTCAGCCTTGTCGGCGGCGGTGCTTCGCCGCGTCCGGGAGAGATCTCGCTTGCCAACAACGGCGTCCTCTTTCTTGACGAGCTTCCCGAATTCCCGAAGCAGGTAACGGATGCGCTCAGACAGCCCCTGGAGGATCGCGAGGTGACCATCACCCGTGCCAGCGGCAGAGTGACCTTCCCCTCCTCCTTCATGCTGGTCGCCGCGATGAACCCCTGCCGCTGCGGCTATTTCGGGGATCCCACGCATCCGTGCACCTGCAAGCCGGAGGACGTGCGCCGTTACATGTCGCGCATCAGCGGTCCCATGCTTGACCGCATCGATATACAGATCGAGCTCTCCGCGCTCTCCTATGACGATCTTTCCGCAAAGGAAGCTCCCGCCTCGGAGAGCAGCGACACCATTCGCGAGCGGGTCTGCCGCGCACGCGACTATGCAAGATCGCGCATGGGAAGCGACGCCGTTTCCTGCAACGCGCTTCTTGACGCGGCAGGCGTGCAAAAGCATTGCATACTTGACGAGAGCGCCAACGCGATCTTCCGCACGGCTTATGAGAATCTTGGACTTAGCGCACGCGGACACGACCGCATTCTGCGCGTCGCCCGCACCATTGCGGATCTCGACGGCTCCGAGCTCATCGGCGCCCGCCACATTGCCGAGGCAATACAGATGCGAAGCCTCGACAGAAAATACTGGAGCTGACGTGCAAGCTCTGAAAGGAGCCTCCATGCTGCCTAAAAAATTCATCGGCGACCGCGCCTTCTACCGCAGTCTGCTCACCCTGACCCTCCCCGTCCTCGTTCAGAACGGCATCACCAATTTCATCAGTCTTCTTGACAACGTCATGGTCGGGAGCCTCGGCACCGAGCAGATGTCGGGCGTCTCCATCGTCAATCAGCTGATCTTCGTCTTCAATCTCTGCATCTTCGGTGCACTCTCGGGCGCCGGGCTGTTCGGGGCGCAATTCTTTGGCAAGGGAGATCACGAGGGTCTTCGTTCCACCTTTCGCTTCAAGCTCCTGCTCTCTCTTTGCATTGCGGCGGGCGCCATCCTCATCTTTACCTTTTTCGGGGAGCCTCTGATCTCCCTTTATCTGCACGAGGGGAGCGAAACGGGCGACCTCTCTCTTACGATGCACTACGCAAAGGAGTACATGGCGGTCTCGCTCTTAGGGCTTCTTCCCTACACGGTCACGAACGTCTATGCCTCTACCCTGCGTGAAACGGGCAACACGCTCCCGCCCATGAAGGCAGGCATTCTCGGCGTCGCCGTGAATCTCTCGCTCAACACCCTTCTGATCTTCGGACTGCTCGGCTTTCCTCGTCTGGGTGTCGTCGGTGCGGCGATCGCAACGGTCTTTGCCCGCTTTACCGAATGCCTTGCCGTCGTTCTCTGGACGCATCTGCACCGTGAAAGGTGCGAATTTATCAAGGGGGCTTACCGCTCCTTCCGCATCCCCGCATCGCTCATGCGCCGCATCGCGATCACAGGGGCGCCGCTCCTTGCCAACGAAACGCTCTGGGCGGTGGGACAAGCGATGCTTCTGCAATGCTATTCCCTGCGCGGCATTGCCGTCGTCTCTGCAATGAATATTTCCAACACGGTATTCAACACCTTCGCGGTGGTCTATCTCTCCATCGGCACCGCCATCTCCATTCTGCTCGGTCACAGGCTTGGCGCGGGAGAGACGGAAAGAGCGCGTGAGGAAGCACCTCGCATGATCGCCGCCGCGGGACTTATGGGGCTTCTTGTCGGCATCGTCATCATCCTGCTTGCCCCCGTCTTCCCCATGCTTTACAATACCACAGACGAGGTGCGCTCGCTTGCCACGGGATTTACGCTCGTGGTGGGCTGCTACGCGCCCTTCAACGCCGTTCTCAACAGCTCCTATTATACGCTCCGCTCCGGCGGCAAAACCGTGGTGACCTTTTTCTTTGACTGCGGCTACGTATGGCTCATCAATATCCCAACGGCGCTCCTTCTCATCACCCTCACACCGCTCCCGCCCATTCCCATATATATCCTGGCACACAGCACGGAGATCTTGAAGCTGGCACTGGGAATATTCCTCGTCGGGCGCGGCATCTGGCTCAATGACATCACAACGCACAAAAAGCGAAAAAAAGCAATTTGACACAAGGGAAACACAGCTTTTCCGAAAGGACCTTTCATGACAGAGCTTCTCACACGCATCTTTATCAAGGATCGCAACGATCCCACCTCTCCCCGCGTGCGCGCCGCCTACGGAACGCTCGCATCGATCACGGGGATCCTTCTCAATCTCATCCTCTTCGCGGGAAAATTCACCGTCGGCACGCTCTTCGGGTCGATCTCCATCGTTTCGGACGCGATCAACAGTCTGACGGATGCGGGCTCACAGATCATTTCTCTGATCTCCTTCCGCATCAGTGCCCGCCCCGCCGACCGCGAGCATCCCTTTGGCCACGCCCGTATCGAATATATCGCCTCCCTTCTCGTTTCCATTCTGATCCTTTTTATCGGAGCGGAGCTTTTGCGCGAATCGGTGGCGAAGATCTTTGCCCCCGAGCCGCCCGAGGCAAGTCCCGTCTCCGCTGCCGTACTGGCACTCTCCATCGCTGCCAAGCTTTGGTTTGCACTCTTTAACAAAAAGATCGACAAGCGGATCGACTCTGCCGTCATGCGCGCAACCGCCGCCGACAGCCTTTCGGACTGCCTTTCCACGGGCGCGGTGCTTCTGGTTACGCTCCTGCTCCTCTTCTTCCCCGGCATCACGCTCAATCTCGATGCCTATATGGGTGCCGTCGTTTCCGTGATGATCATCCTTGCAGGGCTTAAGATCCTCAACGAAAGTAAAAACTCCATTTTGGGAGAAGCCCCCTCGGATGAGGTCGTCAAGCAGATCACCTCCACCGTCTCGCGCTATCCCGATGCCCTTGGGATCCACGATCTCACGGTGCACAACTACGGTCCCGGGCACATCATCGCCGCCCTTCACATTGAGGTAGACGGTAAGGTAGACATTTTCAAAACGCACGACATGATCGACAACATAGAAAGAGAGCTGAGAAACGGCGGGATTGAGGCGACCATCCATATGGATCCCATCGTCACGGACGACGCCCGCGTCAACGAGCTTCGTACAAGGACGCAAGAGGCAGTGCGCGCGGTCGATCCCACGCTCGACATCCATGATTTCCGCTTTGTCGAAGGGGAAACGCACTCCAATCTGATCTTCGACGTGCGCGTTCCCTTTGAATTAAAGCTCTCCGACCGCGATCTGCGCGACCGCATCGATAACGAGATCTCCCGCATCGATCCCTCGTTCTTCACCGTGATCACACTGGACAGAGGGTAAAAGAAGTGAAAAGTGAAAAGTGAAGAGTGAAGAGTGAAGGTAGCTTTTCACCCTTCGGTTGAAAAGCATTTTTTGAATATCCAAAAAAGCATTTTTTAATAAACGTATTGCATTTTTGCGTCATATATGGTACAATAGTCTTGTAGACGCGGTTTTGAAAACCGCAAACGCCAAAACCCAAACGAAAGGCGGATATTTTTATGAAGACTCAAAAAAATTATTCCTCCGAGGTATATCCCGATCTGCGCCATCTTTACCGTGCCAGCGTGGAGCAATACCGCGACCGTATTCTCTTCCGTCAGAAGGGAGACGGTGAATACAGAGACGTCACCTACCGCAAATTCGGCGAGGACGTGGACGCCCTCGGCACCGAGCTTTGCGCACGCGGTCTGATGGGCGCGCACGTCATGCTCGTCGGTGAAAACTGCTACGCGTGGGTCACCTCGTACCTTTGCGTGGCATGCGGCGTGGGGGTCATCGTCCCCGCTGACAAGGACGCCTCCCCCGAGCAGCTTGCAAGGATCGCAGAACAGGCAGACGTCACGGCGGTCATCTGCTCCTCTGCTAGTCTGGAAAAGCTTTCGCTCCTGCCTGCGGGCATCGGGCGCATCCTCTTTGACGAGCTTCCCACCTTGATCGAGCTTGGAAACGATCGCATCCTCACGGGAGACCGCACCTATCTTGATGCGGAGATCGACGAGGACGAGCTGCGCGTGCTGATCTTCACCTCAGGCATCACGGGAGATCCCAAGGGTGTTATGCTGTCTCACAAAAACATCTGCTTCGGGCTCGCGGAGATCTGTAAAATGATCAAAATTACGGGAAACGACCGCTTCCTCTCGGTCCTCCCGCTTCACCATACCTACGAATGCACCTTCGGCTTCCTCTGCCCCATGTACCGCGGTGCCACCGTCATCTTTGCAGAGGGCGTGCGTCACATCGCGCAGAGCATGCGCGAAACACAGCCCACCGTCTTTCTTTCGGTTCCGCTTCTCGTCGAAACGCTTTACGAAAAGCTGTGGGAGGCATTTGAAAAGCGCGGTGAAGCGAAAAAGGTGCGCCGTCTGATCGCCCTTTCCAATATTCCGCAGGACGATGCCTCGCGCACAGCGCTGAAAAGGCGTATGCTTTCAAAGGTCCTGCGCATCTTCGGCGGCAATCTGCGCATGATCATCACGGCAGGCTACGCGGCAGATCCCGAGGTGCTCAAGGGCTACCGCGATCTCGGCATTCACGTGCTCCACGGCTATGCACTCACCGAATGCACCCCTCTGGCGGCACTCAACCGAGACAACGCCTTCCGTGACGCCTCCGCAGGGCTTTCGCTTCCCAACACCCTGCTTGATATTTACGACGTCCAGCCCGACGGAACGGGAGAGATCCGCTTCAAGGGAAAAAATCTGATGCTTGGCTATTATAAAGAAGAGGCTCTGACCGAAAAGGTCATCCGCGGCGGCTGGTTCTACACGGGCGACCTCGGTTATATCGACAAAAACGGCTTCCTCTATATCACGGGACGCAAAAAGAACGTCATTGTGGGTGCAGGCGGCAGAAACGTGTACCCGGAGGAGCTCGAGGGGCTGCTCGTCCGTGCGCCTTTTGTCGACGAAGCCCTTGTCGTGGGCTATCCCAACGAAGAGACACACAGCTACGACGTGGTTGCCGTGATCTACCCATCCCTGCACGAAATGGAAGAGACATATGGCAAAAACTTCGCAAAAAGCCAGCTCGACTTTGAAATGAAGCGCTCCATTGCAGATCTCAATTCCCGTCTGGAGCCTCACAAGCGGATCACGGGCTACGTATTGCGCCGTGAGCCCTTCGCAAAAAACTCCTCCCGCAAGATCATCCGCGCAGGCGTTGCAGAGGCTGCATATGATGACTATCTCGCAACCAAGAAGAAGCAGAAAAAATAATAATATTTAGTCTTATTCTAAATAAAACACATAAATAAATGCAAAAAAGAGTGGAATTTAGAGATTTTTCTCTCAAATTCCACTCTTTTTTGCTTGCTTTTAAAGCTTATTTTTTTCAGGCGTCCTTTCCATGTGGCGTGCCTTCGCCGCATCAAGAAGTGCTTGCTCCTCATCGTTCTCGGCGATCACGGGCGGGATAGCGCGCTTTTCCTTCTCACTCTCATCGAGAGCCACAAGGATAAAATGCGCATCGGCGATCAGCTCCCGCTCCCCGTCAAGGCGCTCGACGTAAGCATTGACCAGCACCTCCATAGAGGTGTGTCCGGTTCTGACCACCTGTCCGTGCACGACCATTGTTTCATTGGAAAAGGCGGGGCGCAGAAAGCGAAGCTCCTCCACGCACGCCGTTGTAACGGGACCCTTGGCGTATCTTCTCGCACTCACCGCGGCAACCTCGTCCATCCACGCCATCAGATGTCCTCCGAAGAGTCTCCCTGCGCCGTTGACGTTCTCCTGCCGCAAGATCTGCACAAATTCCGCAAAGGACTCCGAGGTCCCTCTTCCCACAAGCTCTTTCTTTTCTTCCATTTGAAGCGCCTCCTTTGTCAGCGCATCAGATCTCCGACATATCCGCCTCGGTAAAGCCGTGACGGCGAAGGATCTCCTCTGCCGCGTCAAGCTCCTCTGCCTGGATGATCATGAATGCCTTACCCGTAGTCTTTCCCACGTAAGCATACATATATTCCACGCTGATACCGCTCTCTGCAAGAACTCTCAACACTCCCAGAGTTCCACCGGGGGTGTCATCCATTGTCAGAGCTAACACGTTGGTCACGCGGACAACGATGCCCTCCTCGTTGAGCACTCTCTTGCCTTCCTCGGGCTTATCCACGATGAGACGAAGGATACCGAACTCGGAGGTATCCGCCAGGGAAAGCGCGCGGATGTTGACGTTGTTCCTTGCAAGAACGTCTGCCGCTGCACAGATACGTCCCTTTTTGTTTTCCAAAAATACGGAAAGCTGCTTTGTGATCATAATTTCTACCTCCTCAGATCTTTCCCTTTCGGTTGTCGATAACGCGCTTTGCTTTTCCCTCACTGCGCACGATCGACTTGGGGTTGACAAGGTGCACCTTTGCGCTGATGCCGAGCATCGCTCGAAGCTGCTCCGTGATATTCTTTTCAAGCTTTTCCATCTCCTTGATGTTATCGGAGAAGAAGACTTCACTCATTTCCACGTTGATATCAAAGGTGTCTACGTTGTTGACACGGTCCACAACGATCTGATAGTTGGGGGTGATCCGGTCACCGCTGACCTTAAGGAGCACCTCCTCGATCTGCGACGGGAAGACGTTGACACCGCGGATGATCAGCATATCGTCCGTGCGTCCGTCGGGCTTCGCCATACGGATGTGCGTGCGACCGCACTTGCAGGGCTCTGCATTGAGCACGCAGATGTCACGCGTGCGATAGCGGATCACGGGGAATGCTTCCTTGGTAAGAGAGGTGAAGACAAGCTCGCCGGGCGTTCCTGCGGGAAGCACCTCCTCGGTCTCGGGATCGATGATCTCGACGGCAAAGTGATCCTCCCATACGTGCATGCCCGCCTGCTCCATGCATTCGCAGGAAACACCGGGACCCAGCACCTCGGAAAGTCCGTAGATATCGTATGCCTTCAGTCCGAGCTTTTCCTCGATCTGCGCGCGCATGTTCTCCGACCAGGGCTCGGCACCGAAAACGCCGATGCGGAGCTTGAGCTGATCCTTCACACCAAGGCGCTCGACCTCCTCACCCATGTACATTGCGTAAGAGGGGGTGCAGCAGAGCACGGTCGCGCCAAAATCCACCATGGTCTGGATCTGGTTGGCAGTGTTCCCCGAGGAGATCGGGATCACCGTAGCGCCCAGCTTCGCAGCGCCGCCGTGAAGACCGAAGCCACCCGTGAAGAGGCCGTAGCCGAAGGCGACCTGAACGATGTCCCCGCTTGTGACGCCGAGAGCAGCCAGCATACGTGCCACGCACTCATCCCACATGTCGATGTCCTTTTGCGTGTAGCCGACAACGATCCTCTTACCGGTCGTACCCGAAGAGGCGTGCACGCGCACGACGTCCTTCATGGGGACTGCGAAAAGTCCGTAAGGATAGTAATCGCGCAGGTCCTTTTTGTAAGAGAACGGAAGCTTCGGAAGATCCTCGATTCCGTGAATATCGTCGGGGGTCAGCCCCAATTCCTTCATACGGTTGCGGAAGCATTCCACGTTCTCGTAGGAACGGCGCACCGTGTCCAAAAGTCTCTCGCTCTGAAGCTTTTTCAGCTCCTCGCGAGGCATACATTCCATGGTTTCATTCAGAAAGCTCATTGTTTTATCCTCTTTGTATTTCGTAGAATCGATAACCGAAACCGCCTCGGTCAAAGCTTATATCCAAGGTCAAACGCCGCAAGGTTTACCTCAAGGAACTTTGCGGGCACCGTCGCCTTGATCGTTTCGATCCATTCCTCGTAGGGAATCGCGGTCTGCTTTGCCATCACGCCGATGAGAACGACGTTGACCGCCTTGATGTTCCCCGCCTCCTTGGCAAGGGAAAGCGCGTCCAGCGCGGTCAGATCCACGCACGCGGCAAGCTTTTCCTCAATGTCTGAGGGATATTCCATAGCACCTGTGATGACGGGCATGGGATTGATGCGCTGTGCGTTGACGATCATCTTACCGCCCTTTTTGAGATAAGGAAGTGCTCTGTAAGCCTCCAGAAGCTCAAAGGCGAGAATGATGTCAGCCTCCCCCTTGTCAATGATGGGAGAATGCACGGAGTCTCCGTATTTTACGTAGGTCACAACGCTTCCGCCGCGCTGGCTCATGCCGTGCACCTCGGAGACCTTTACGTCGTACCCTTGACGGATCACAACGTTTCCGAGAATACGGCTGGCAAGCAGTGTCCCCTGACCGCCGACACCGACGATCATAATATTGGTCGTTTTTGCACTCATATCAGTTCCCCTCCTTCTTCTCGATCGCACCGAAGGGGCAAACGCCCACACAAAGTCCGCATCCGTTGCACTGGGTGGGATCGATGCGCACCGCTCCGCTCTCTGCGTCCAGACTGATCGCGGGACAGCCGAGCTTCATGCAAAGCTTGCACTTGCGGCACTTCTCGCTCACCTCGCACACACCCGAATATTTGACACTCTTGAGCAGTGCGCAGGGACGCTGTGCGATGATCACGGAAACGTCGTCACGCGCGGTCTCTTCCTTGACGACCTTCTCAAAATTCTTGACGTCAAAGGGATCTGCGACCGTTACGTGCTCGATGCCAAGACCCGCACAAAGCTTGATCAGATCCACCTGTCGGGTCGCCTCGCCGCGGATGGTCTTTCCCGTGGTGGGGTTTTCCTGATGTCCCGTCATACCCGTGATGGAGTTATCAAGGATGATGACCGTATTGATGCCCTTGTTATAAACGATGTCGGCAAGCCCCGTGATGCCCGAATGCATAAAGGTGGAGTCACCGATGACCGAAACCAGCTTGTGCGCAAAGTCCGCACCCTTGACCTTTGCCATGCCGTGTGCCGCGCTGACCGACGCCCCCATACAAATGGTGGTATCCACAGAGGAAAGAGGTGCCACGGCACCGAGCGTATAACAGCCGATGTCGCCCGACACGGTCAGTCCCAGCTTTTTGAGAACGTAGAAGGTGCCTCTGTGCGGGCATCCTGCGCACATCACGGGAGGACGCGCGGGAAGCGCATCTGCGGGGGTCATGCTCTCGGGAGCCTCTTCGCCCATCACCGCTTTCGCGATCATCGCAGGGGTATATTCTCCAAGGAGGGTGAAGAGCTCCTTGCCCATGACCTCGAGCCCGAGGGCACGGCAGGTATCCTCAAGGAAAGGATCCAGCTCCTCGATGACGTAGAGCTTTTTGTTCTTTGCGGCAAAGGAGCGAAGCAGCTCATCGGGACACGGCCAGACGATACCGAGCTTGAGATAGTTGACACGCTCACCCAGCGCTTCCTTTGCATACTGATAGGAGATGCCCGAGGTGATGACACCGATCTCACTTCCGTTGTCTTCAACCGTGTTGAAGGGACAGTCTGCCGCATACGCCGCGATCTTTTTCGTGCGCTCCTCGACAAATACGTGTCTGCCCTTCGCCATCGCGGGCATCATCACGTGCTTCGGGATGTTCTTTTCGTAATCCTTGACGGGATGTACCTCGCGCTCGCCGACCTCGACAAGGCTTTGCGAGTGAGACACGCGAGTGGAAAGACGCAAAAGCACGGGAGTGTCGAATTGCTCGGAAAGATCAAACGCCGCCTTAGTGTAGGCAAGACATTCCGCCGAATCCGAGGGCTCCAGCATCATGATCTTCGCCGCCCGTGCGTAATGACGGGAATCCTGCTCATTCTGCGAAGAATGCATACCGGGATCGTCTGCGACGCAGAAGACCGCGCCACCCGTCACGCCGATGTAGCTATCGGTAAAGAGGGGGTCCGCCATCACGTTAAGACCCACGTGCTTGCAGCATGTCATAGCTCTGCCGCCCGCGATCGCCGCACCGATGGCAACCTCAGCCGCGACCTTTTCATTGGGCGCCCATTCCACAAACACCTCGTCTGCGGGGTAGGTCGCCATGCACTCCGTGATCTCCGTACTGGGAGTCCCCGGGTAGGAGGAAACGAGGTGCACACCCGCCTCATAGGCACCCTGTGCCACGGCGGCGTTTCCAAGTAACAGTTTTTTCATATTCATACATTCCTTTCTTACTTCACTTCCACCTGCCGGGCAACAAGGCTTTCACCGCAATAAAGACGCCTGAGCTTCGGCTTTTCGATCTTGCCCGTGGGATTTCTCGGCACCTCCGCAAAGATGATGCGTCTGGGGCGCTTGTATCTCGGAAGCGGTGCGCAGAAGCGCTCCAGCTCCTCCTCCGTAAGAGAGGCACCCTCCTTGACCTCAACGATCGCCGCGGCGATCTCGCCAAGTCTCGGGTCGGGAAGCCCGATCACCGCCACGTCCTTGACGGCGTCATGCTTACGGATAAAGTCCTCGATCTGTACGGGATATAGGTTCTCACCGCCCGTGATGATAACGTCCTTTTTACGGTCAACGAGGAAGATAAAGCCGTCCTCGTCCTCCATTGCCATGTCTCCCGTAGAGAGCCATTCGCCGTGCAGGATCTCATCGGTCGCCTTCTTGTCCTTGTAGTAGCACTTCATCACGCCGGGGCCCTTGACGCAAAGCTCACCGACCTCGCCGCGAGGCACGGTCTTTCCTTGCTCGTCCACGATGCAGACCTGCCAGCCGTAGCCCGCGCGACCGATCGCGCCGACCTTATGTACGTTCTCGACGCCCAGGTGTACGCAGCCGGGACCGATGGACTCGGACAGACCGTAGTTGGTATCGTACTGATGCTTCGGAAAGACCTTGAGCCAACGGCGGATCAGAGAAGGAGGTACGGGCTGAGCGCCGATGTGCATCAGTCTCCATGCGTCAAGCTCATATTCGTCAAGCTTCAACTCTCCCCTGTCGATCGCGTCCAGAATATCCTGCGCCCACGGAACCAGGAGCCACACAATGGAGCAGCGCTCGTCCGAGGCGGCACGGAGGATCCATTCGGGCTTGGTGCCCTTGAGAAGGACTGCACGGCTTCCGCTCATCAAAGAGCCGAACCAATGCATCTTTGCACCCGTGTGGTAAAGCGGCGGGATGCAGAGGAAAACGTCGTCGTGCGACTGACCGTGGTGGTTGTGCTCCACACGCGCGGAATGGATCAGACTGCGGTGCGCGTGCAGGATCGCCTTGGGAAATCCCGTTGTACCCGAGGAGAAATAGATCGCCGCGTCATCCTCCTCACCGATGGTAATGATGGGCTCCTCCGTGGTACAGTAGGTGATCATTTTATCATAGCTGTCGGCAAAATAAGGGCAATCCTCACCGACGTAGAACATATGCTTAATGTCGGAAAGTCTGTCACAGATCTGCTCCATACGTCCCACGAACTCGGGGCCGAAAACAAGCGTGGAGCAATCCGCCTTTTCAAGGCAGTATTTGATCTCGTCCGCCACGTAACGGTAGTTGAGCGGCACGACGATCGCCCCCGCCTTGAGGACACCGAAATAGATGGGAAGCCACTCGATGGAATTCATCAGAAGAATGGCAACCTTGTCCCCACGGCGGCATCCGCGCGTGAGCAAAAGATTGGCAAAGCGGTTCGCCTTGTCGTTGAACTCACGCCACGTGAGCGTGCGTCGGAAGGGCTTCCCCGGCTCGGGCTGCATGAGTGAATAATCCTTCCACGTAATGCGACTTTCCGGCTCGAAGCAGGGATTGATCTCTACGAGCGCCGTCTCGTCCCCGTAAAGGGAGGCATTCTGGTTGAGCAGATCGATAATGGTCATAGTCTTCTCCTTTTGATCCGATGAACAAAAAACGTCCTCTGCGATGTACGCAGAGGACGAAATATATCGCGGTACCACCTCTGTTGCCGCGCCTTGCGCGACCACTCAAAGGGCTGTAACGGGCGCCCCGCCGCAGCCTCGGCATTTCTTCCTCGGTGCGGAACTCACGAACTGTATTCGGCATTTCCCTGCTGCTGTCTTCCACCGCCCGACAGCTCTCTGAAAGCGCTGAAAATGCTTACTTGCTTTCGGTCATCGTCTTTCTTTTGTGCCACAGGCACGTTTTCTGAAATATACGTCAATTATAACACCCGCGTTTTTATTTGTCAAGTGTTTTTTTCTGCATTTTACGCTTTTGGGAGGTTCTTCCTCAGAACGCAAAGCGTGCAAGGATGGGATAATGGTCCGAATGAGGGAGCTGCGGCATCTCTCTGTCGGTCGGGACAAAGCCCTCCGTGTAAAAGATATGATCGATCGCAAGCTTTCCGGGATAATAGCTCGGATAGATGCGCGGATTGACCGTCTTCATGGGAGCGAGCGCATCAAAATCCGCAAGCACCTCCGTATTGAAGTCTCCCGTAAGAAGCACACGCTCACACGGAGCGGTAAGCTCGCGCAGGGCGAGGATCTGACAAAGGCGCGCCTCCCTTTCCTCCACCGAAAGATGCGTGTTGAAAAAGTCCAGCCGTGTGCCGCCAAGATCGATCAGAGCATGCCCGACTGCGCGCGGCTCAAGCCCGTCTGCTGCCAGAGGAATTACCTCGTGCGAGAGGATGGGATAGCGGGAAAGGATCGCGGTTCCGTATTCGCCGCCCCCGAGCTCCATAGCAGGCGCAAAGGCATCATAGGGATATCCCCCCGCCTCGGCGATCAAACGGAGCGTGTCCATGCCGCCCACGCGGGCAGTCTTCACGTCCACCTCCTGAAGCCCCACAACGTCAGCTCCCAGATCTGCAAGCTCACGCCCGATGATCCCGACGTCGTCGAGTACAAACTGTCCGTGAAATATGTTATAGGTGGCAATGCAAAGCTGTCTGTTTGTCATGCTTCCAATCTCCTTTTTCTTCATTTCCGTCATTTTAGCACAAAAACGCCGTTCTGTCAATAAAAATTGAAAAATGAACGGTGCCTTATGCGTAATCCACATTTGACACCTCTAAAAGGCGCTGCCTTTGTGTACTTTTTTCGCTTGACAAAATTCTTTTTATTTCGTATAATATATAGTAACGGTTTTATAAAACGACTTCCCTCCCGTACGGGAGAACATGAAAGGAATTGGATCATGGGTATCAAGGTTGCAAAATTCGGAGGCTCATCTCTCGCCGATGCTGAGCATTTTCGCCGCGTCGCAGCGATCGTAAAGGCGGATCCGGAGCGCCGCTTTGTCGTCGCGTCCGCCCCCGGTAAGCGCTTCAAGGAGGACGTCAAGGTGACGGATATGCTCTACCGTTGCTTTGAAATGGTACGCGATGGCAAGGACATCACCGAGCACTATGAAAAGATCAAGGAGAGATATAACGATATCATCCGCGATCTCGGGCTTGATTTTGACATTTCGGGAGAGCTTGAATACATCCGCAACGCGATCCTGCACCGTTCGGGACAGGATTTTGCGGCAAGCCGCGGGGAATATCTCAACTCTTTGATTCTTGCAAAATTCCTCGGCTTTGATTTCATCGATGCCGAGAGCGTCGTCTTCTTCCGTGAAAACGGCTCCTACGACGATGAAAAGACAAACGACGTGCTCCGCGCAGAGCTCTCTCGCCATCAGTATGCCGTCATCCCCGGCTTCTACGGCGTCATGCCAAACGGCACCATCAAGACCTTCAGCCGCGGCGGCTCTGACATTACGGGCTCCATCGTAGCCCGCGCCGCAGAGGCAGAGCTCTACGAGAACTGGACCGACGTTTCGGGATGCCTCATGGCAGATCCCCGTATCATCGACGATCCCCGTCCCATCAAGACCATCACCTACCGTGAATTGCGCGAGCTCTCTTACATGGGCGCCTCCGTTCTTCACGAGGATGCGATCTTCCCCGTGCGCTACGCAGGGATCCCGATCAACATCCGCAACACCAACGACCCCTCCGCCCCCGGCACGATGATCGTCTCGGGCACCTCGGAGTACGATGCAAATCTTGTCATCACGGGCATTGCCGGCAAGCGCGGCTTCTCTGTCATCAGCATCGAAAAGGATATGATGAACTCCGAGATCGGCTTTGGAAGACGTGTGCTTGACGTGCTTGAGGACAACGACATCTCCTTTGAGCACCTTCCCTCGGGCGTTGACACCATGAGCGTCATCGTTTCCACTGCCACCATCAAGGATGAAATGAAGAGAGAGAGAGTCCTCTCCTCCATCAACAAGCGCGTTCGTCCCGACAGCCTCGTGATCGAGGACGGTCTGGCGCTCCTTGCGGTCGTCGGTCGCGGAATGGTCAAGGCAAAGGGAACCGCTGCACGCGTCTTCACCGCGATCTCGGCAGCGGGCATCAATATCCGCATGATCGACCAGGGCTCAAGTGAGCTCAACATCATCATCGGCGTTGAGGAGCACGACCTTGAAAAGGCACTCGGCGCGATCTACTCCGAATTTGTAAAATAAGCGTACTGCAGAAAGAAGATGACTTGACGTGAATTCTACGGCTACTATATTTTTAACGCTTTCCATAGCGCTCCTTTCGGGTCTGCTGCTTTCCCGCCTTGCCAAAAAGGTGCAGCTTCCCGCAGTCACAGCCTACCTTGTCGCGGGCGTGCTCATCGGTCCCTTCCTTCTCGGAAATCTCGGGATCGGCTTCAACCACACCGACAATTCCCCCGAGAAATATTCTCTGCTTTGCGATCTGGCGCTCGGCTTCATCGCCTTTGCGATCGGTAACGAGTTCAGACTTGCGCAGCTCAAGCAGATCGGTAAAAAAGCAACGGTCATCGGTATTTTCCAAGCGGTCTTTACCACGGTCGTCGTGGACGCCGGTCTGATCGCGCTCTCCTTTATCCTGCCCGAGGGCATGCTTCCCGTCCCCGCCGCGATCATTCTCGGTGCCGTTGCCACTGCGACAGCTCCCGCAGCCACCCTGATGGTCGTCCGTCAGTACAAGGCAAAGGGTAAGGTCACAGACATTCTCCTCCCCGTCGTCGCGCTTGACGATGCGGTGGGTCTTGTGGTCTTCGCGATCTCCTTCGGTATTGCGGGTGCGATCAATACGGGCACGGTCGATCCCGTTTCCATGATCGTCAACCCCATCATCGAGGTCGTCCTCTCCATAGCACTCGGCGCTCTCATGGGACTTCTCTTCACCGTATGTGAAAGATTCTTCCATTCCCGCTCCAAGCGTATGGCAGTGTCGGTCACCTTCGTGATGCTCACCGTGGCGATCTCCACTCTGAAATTTGACGTCTTCGGCGTACACATCGCCTTCTCCTCCCTCCTTGCCTGCATGATGCTGGGAACCGTGTTCTGCAACATCTGCGATTTTTCCGAGGAGCTGATGGAGAGAGCCGACCGCTGGACAGCACCTCTCCTCATTCTCTTCTTTGTCATCAGCGGCGCAGAGCTCAACCTCTCGGTCTTTAGCAACTGGATCTTCGTTGTCATCGGCGCGGCGTACATTGCCTTCCGTACCGTCGGTAAATACTTCGGTGCGCGCATCAGTGCCAAGATGACGCACTGTGACGACACCATCGTCAAATACCTCGGCATCACGCTCCTGCCGCAGGCAGGCGTGGCACTCGGCATGGCAAGCCAGGCTCTCACCTTCGGCGGAGAGACGGGCGTGCTGGTGCAGAGCATCACCCTCTTCGCGGTCCTTATCTACGAGCTGGTCGGCCCCTACCTTACCAAGGTGGCTCTGATCAAGTCCGGTGACATTCAACTCGAGGGCAAGATCAGCGCCCGCGAGGAACACAAAAAGAAGCTTGAGGCGGCGAAAAAGTAAAAAGAATCCCCCGCGCGCTCATGTGTGCATGAGCGCGCGGGGGATTTATTTTTGTGATAAAAAGTCACGGTATTGAGGAAGGGATTCCCCTCCAAAAGCGACCAAAGAAGCCGTCAGGAGCGCTTCCAGTAATAACTACTGTACGTACTCTTCAAATGCGTTGCCGCAGTCCCTGTATTGGAAAGATCGGTACTCGGAATGCTTGTTCCGCTTGTGGCGTTCGAGAAACTTGCATACCACCAGCCGTTGGGATTTTCAAAGGTCACGCTTGTCAGCCCCTCACAACCGGAGAACGCAGATGAACCGATACTTGTCACACTCGCGGGTATCTTGATATCTGTAAGTCCTGTGCAATTCTTGAATGCAGAAGCTCCAATGCTCGTCACGCTTTCTGGAATCTTGATGCTTGTAAGATTTGTGCAATTATAAAATGCATAATCTCCAATGATCGTTACACTACCATCCGTTGGTATTACAGACGTTTCACATCCCCAAATCAAGGTTCTGCTTTCAATGGCAATCAAACAATTTCCTTGCACCTTGTACTTGGAATTTCCTGTTGTAACAGTAATACTCACAAGCTTTGTACAACCGGAGAACGCAGAAGAATCGATGCTTATCACACTTTCGGGAATCGAGATACTTGTAAGTCCTGTGCAACCGAAGAACGCAAACTTTCCTATGCTCGTCACGCTTGTGGGAATCTCAATGCTTGTCAGCCCCGTACAACCATAGAATGCATAGGAAGCGATGCTTGATCCTCCTGTGATCACAACAGTTTTCAAAGAAGCCGGAACACGCTGGGAATGATTAGAATAGGACGATGCTCCAAAGATGTATCCAAAATGTGTATTTGAACTTCCGTTTCTGCTCGCACCGACGAATGGCAACGTCATGTTTGTAATCCCTGTGCAACCGAAGAACGCAGACTTTCCTATGCTCGTCACACTCGCGGGTATCTCGATACTTATAACCCCTGTGCAATCTCCAAATGCATAAGAACCTATGTTTTCCAACCGACTATTTGCCGGGACGCTTACGCCTGTAAGCCCTGTGCAACCGTAGAATGCATAATCCTCAATGCTCGTCACATCTGCCGGAATGCTGAGCGTTGTCACAAGCTCATTGTTCACATAAAGTTTGCCTGCATAATACAACGGATTTGACTCTCTGGAATAAAATTTAATTTTGCACCATGCCGCAAGGTCCTCAATGTACACTGCTGTAAGTCCTGTGCAACCTTTGAATGCGAGAGAACCGATGTCTCGTAAGGAGGTTCCTAACGTCACCTCTGACAGCTTTGTGCAGTAAGCAAACGTCCAATTGCCCAAAGTTGTCACGCTGTCGGGAATCTTAATGCTTGTAAGCCCTGTGCAATCCATGAACAAACCATCAGCAATACCTACCGTATCTGCTCGAAAAACAACGCTTGCTGCAGAGTTGTCAAACCCAACCGCCCATTTTTCAACGTAAGAAACACCGTTTTCGATTTGAATCAAATGAGTACAACCGTAGAACGCCGAAGACCCGATACTTGTCACGCTGTCGGGAATCGTGATGTTTGTAAGCCCCGTGCAACCGGAGAATGCAGAATAACCGATGCTTGTCACACTTGTGGGAATCGTGATGCTTGTAAGCCCCGTGCAACCGGAGAACGCAGCGTCACCAATGCTCGTCACACTCGTAGGGATTCTAATAGTAGTAAGTCCCCTGCAATTGTAAAATGCATAAGAATCAATGTTCGCTCCCCCTGTGATCACCACTGTTTTCAAAGAAGCGGGAACATACGTGAAATTTTTATCATAATTATCCAGCGGTGCGCCGAAGAGAAAGCCAAAATTGTATGAGACAAACGGTATCGTTATACGTTCAAGCTTCGTGCAACTGGTGAGTAAAGAACCAATTTGCGTCAAACCTGCGGAAAGCTTGATGCTTGTAAGCCCCGTGCAACCGGAGAACGCAGAAGAATCAATGTCCGTCACACTGTCGGGAATCGAGATACTTGTAAGCCCCGTACAATTTTTGAACGCAAAATAATGTATGTTTTTTAACCGACTATTTACCGGGAAGCTTATGTCTGTAAGCCCTGTACAACCGTAGAATGCAGAAGATCCAACGCTCGTCACACTCGCAGGTATCTCAATACTTGTAAGCCCTGTACAACCATAGAATGTGGAAGAATCAATGCTCGTCACACCCGAAGGAATATCAACGCTGGTAAGTCTACTGCAATTGTAAAACGCACAACCACCGATGTTCGTCACGCTGTCGGGGATCTGGATGCTTGTAAGCCTTGTGCAATCCATGAACGCAGAATTGGCAACGCCTACCGTATTCGTCCGCAGAATAATGTTTGTTACGTATGTATCACAGTCAATCACCCATTTCTCCACGTAAGAAACACCGTTTTCGATTTGAATCAAATTGGTACAACCGGAGAACGCCGAAGAGCCGATACTTGTCACACTTGAAGGGATCTCGATGCCGGAAAGCCTCGTACAGCCGGAGAACGCATAAGAACCGATGACTCGTAAGGAGGTTCCTAACGTCGCCTCCGACAGCTTTGTGCAATCTGCAAACACATAACTACCCAAAGTTGTCACGCTATCGGGAATCGTGATGCTTGTAAGCCCCGTACAGCCGGAGAACGCATAAGAACCGATGTCTCGCAAGGAGGTTCCTAACGTCACCTCCGACAGCTTTGTGCAATCTGCAAACGCATAACTACCCAAAGTTGTCACGCTATCGGGAATCGTGATGCTTGTAAGTCCCGTACAATCGGAGAACGCATAAGAACCGATGTCTCGTAAGGAGGTTCCTAACGTCACCTCCGACAGCTTTGTGCAATCTGCAAACGCATAACTACCCAAAGTTGTCACGCTATCGGGAATCGTGATGCTTGTAAGTCCCGTACAATCGGAGAACGCATAAGAAGCGATGTCTCGCAAGGAGGTTCCTAACGTCACCTCCGACAGCTTTGTGCAGTATCTAAACGCAGAATCTCCCAAAGTTGTCACGCTGCCGGAAATCTGGATGCTTGTAAGTCCCGTACAACCAGAAAATGCATGATTACCGATACCCGTCAAACTCGATGGTATCTCAACATTCGTAAGTCCCGTACAACCTCGGAATGCGTAAGAATTGATGTTCTCGACACTTTCCGGAATGATGAGCGACGTAATAAGTGCATCCTCTATATAAAGATTACCAGCATAGTGCAAAGGATTGGAAGTGTTTCCATCGAATTCAATTTTGCACCATGCTAAAAGGTCTGTGGCGTGGACGGATGTAAGTCCTGTGCAACCGTAGAACGCACTGTCACCAATGCTCGTCACACTCGAAGGAATCTCAACGCTAGTAAGTCCACTGCAATTATAAAACGCACGACCACCGATGTTCGTCCCCCCGGTGATGATCACTGTTTTTAAGGGAACGGGAATGCAATGGTCATTGGCAGAATATGACGATGCACCGAAAAGATATCCAAAATGCGTATTGGTGCTTCCATCCAAATTCGCACCCACAAATGGGATTGTCATGTGCTCAAGCCCTGTGCAACCATTGAAGGCAGAATTGCCCAAGGTTGTCACGCTATCGGGAATCTTAATGCTTGTAAGTCCCGTGCAGCCGTAGAACACATAAGAACCGATGACCGTCAAACTCGATGGCATCTCGACATTTGTAAGTTCCTTGCAATCGTAGAACGCATAAGAACCAATGCTCGCCCCCCCGGTGATGACCACCGTCTTCAAGGAAGGCGGAACACACTCGGCATGTTCGGAATACGACGATGCACCGAAGATATATCCAAAATGCGTATTGGTGCTTCCATCTAAACTTGCACCTACAAATGGGATCGTCAGGTGCTCAAGCCCCGTGCAACCATTGAAGGCAGAATTGCCCAAGGTTGTCACGCTGTCCGGGACGGTCACACTTTTCAACGTCGTGCAATTTTCAAAGGCACCGATTTGAATCTCTTTCACAGGAAGTTCTTCATGCTTGGAAGGGATGACAAGATCTTCATCCGTGCAACTGCCAATGCCGGCGACAATATAATATTCTCCATCATGCAACACGTACCGTAGCCCTTCGCCGGCTAACCGCTCGCACCATTTGCATTTGTCATTATCGTACACGTGACCGGTGATTGCAATTTCTTTATACGTGCTATAATCACACCCATCACGTTGACAGGTTACATATGCATTCCAACCAACGGCTTTGCACGTTGCTTCCCGAGCCGCATGCTGCTTTTCGTCATGCCCAAGGGCGCCGATAGATTGTGTTTCCACAACCTTGCCGCAGGAACACTTGAATTGCTTCTTCCCCTCTTCGGTACAGGTGGCCTCTTTCACCGTCACCCACTCCATGCCTTGGCACGTATGCTCTTCTCTGTCATCCTCCTCGGAATCACCGTCCTCCGGATCACAATTCTCGGAATCACCGTCGACAGGATTGCTTTGTGCGGAATCACTGTTCTCCGGATCATTATTCTCGAAATCATCGTCGACAGGATTGCTTTGTGTGGAATCACCTTGCACGGGCTCGCTTCCCTCGCCACCCGGGCGGTTGTCATTTTCATCCTTTGCGGATTGCTCATCGCCGCCCGGCAGCTGTCCTTTCCCTGTCTGTTCACCGCCGCAAGCGGTGAAACCGAAAGTTGCCAGAAGCAAAATTGCAACAAGCAGACATACGATTGCGTATTTCATCTTCTTCATGTCATAACCCTTTCAAAAAGCAATGCGAAATAAGTCCTAATTATTTTTCACGAGCGTTTCCGGTAATAACTCCAGTACGTATTCTTCAAATGCGTTGCCGCAGTCCCTGTATTGGAAAGCTCGGTACTCGGGATGCTCGTTCCGCTTGTTGCGTTCGAGGAACTTGCATACCAACAGCCGCTGGAAGTTTCAAAGGTCACACTTGGCAGGTTCTCGCAACCGGAGAACGCATGTCTGCCGATGCGCATCACACTGTTACCTTTGCTCTTTTTACTGCGTCGAATGACATATTCGGTGCAGTTTTCAACACTGATTCATTATATATTACAGCCCCTACCATTTCGTCTTCTTTTTGAGCACCTCGTGGATCTCCAGAAAGCTTTGATGACGGCTTTTGGGGATCTCGCCCGATCTCACGGCACCGAGGATGGCACAGCCCTCCTCCTTGGTGTGAGAGCACTTTGTATAGCGGCACTCGCCGATGTAAGGGCGAAACTCACGGAAATTGAGCGGCAGATCGTCCTTGTCGAAAAAATCGAACCGCTCAAAATCCAGCATGGTAAAGCCGGGCGTGTCGGCAATATAGCCGTGATCCTCCCCATCGGGAAGCGGATACAGCTCCACGTGGCGCGTGGTATTTTTTCCGCGCCCGATGCGCTTGCTGATCTCCCCCGTCGTAAGGGAAAGATGCGGGAAAAGGCGGTTGAGAAGCGTGGATTTTCCAACCCCCGACGCCCCCGAAAAAGCGGCAGTCCTGCCGCCTCCCAGCGTTTCCTTCATATAGGTGATGAGCGCCTCGCTTCCGTCCGCAAGCTCAGCCCCCGTAGAAAGCACACAAAAGCCTGCGCGACGATAGATGTCGCGAAGACGCGCGGCATTCTCCGCCGAAAGATCGCATTTGGTAAGCACCACGACGGGCTCGATACGGTTAAATTCGGCAATGGCGATCAGTTTATCCACAGTGGAGAGGATCGGATCGGGAGATGCGACGGCAACCGTCACAAACAGCACGTCCAGATTTGCCATCGGCGGACGGATGAGAGAATTCTTGCGTTCCTCGATCTCCTCGATGGAAAGACCTCTGCCGTCCTCTGCGGGAAGGATGCTCCCGTCCCGTTCGGAAAAAGCAGTGCCGTCATAGCTCACGCGAACGAGATCTCCCACCAAAAGAGAGCCTGCGCGATGCAGACTTCCGCGCGCGCGTCCCGTAACGGTCATCCCGTCAAGAGGACTCCCGTCTTCTTTTTTGTCCAAGCGCACGGTGAAAAGTCCGCCGTTGCTTTTGATCACTCTTCCCCGTCCTTCGTACATAAGCTTTCCTCTTTTCATTTCATGAGAATGTCCGCCGCCCCTTCACGCCCACTCCGCGCATCGTTCCACCTTGCACCCTTAGGGCATGCGATCAATGCAAGACAGGGAAAATTGCGCGCTCTCGCCCCACTGCGTGAGAGCAAAGAGACAGTCAACAAGGATCCAGCAGATCGCAAGGAAGAGAAGCGCCGAGATCAGCGCCGTCATTCTCCAGGCAAAAAGCGAATCCTTCTCATTTCGTTTTTTCATTGACACCTCCATCATTCGGTTATGTATGGAAATGTCGGCACACGGGTATTTTCCTACACGGAAAATTTTATGTGTTCTTGCCGTGCTGACGCCGTAACTGCCCGCAGGAGGCGTTGATATCGGCACCGAGCTTACGTCTGACCGTCGCGCGGATGCCGCGAGCTTCAAGCACACGGGCAAACGCCGCAACCGCTTGCTTTCCGGAGCGCTTGAATTCGGTCTCCTCCACCTCGTTGACCGGGATGAGATTGACGTGGATCGGCATTCCCTCCCGCTTTGAGCGCAAGCGGGTATTGAGAAGCGTTGCCAGCTTCTCCGCAAGCGCGGGAGAATCGTTCTTTCCCGCAATGAGCGTGTACTCAAAGGAGATCCTGCGTCCCGTACGTGCATAATATTTGCGACATGCTTCAAGCAAAGCATCCACACCGTATTTGCGGTTGATGGGCATGATCGCCGAGCGCGTCTCGTCGTCGGGAGCGTGAAGAGAGATCGACAGAGTAATGGGAAGATCCTCCGCAGCAAGCCGCTCGATCCCCTCTACAAGACCGCAGGTCGAAAGGGAGATGTGTCGGTAGCCGATATTCAGCCCTCCCTCGCAATTGACGAGATGCAAAAATTTCAATACGTTGTCATAGTTGTCAAGCGGCTCTCCGATCCCCATCATGACGATATTGGAGATCCGCTCTCCCATATCCTTCTGTGCCGCGATCACCTGCCCCAAAAGCTCTGCTGCAGAAAGATCTCTCACGCGTCCTCCGATGGTGGAGGCGCAGAATTTACAGCCCATGCGGCACCCCACCTGCGATGAGATGCAGATGGTGTTTCCGTGCTCGTAGCGCATCACGACACTCTCGACACAGTGACCGTCATAAAGTCCGAAAAGGTATTTTACAGTGCCGTCGATCGCGGACACGAGCTTCATCTCCACCGTGGGAAGATGGTAGCGGGTATCGGAAAGAAGCTTTTCCTTAAGTGACCGCCCGACGTTCGTCATATCCTCGGGAGAAAGCCCCCGATGCAATTGGGGAAAGATCTGGGCGGCGCGGAATTTCGCCTCCCCGTGCGAGAGCATCCACGCCTCCAATTCCGCAGGAAGCATAGAAAGCAATTCCGTTTTTTCTTCCGTCACCATACGCGCCCTCCCTTCTATTTTGTATTGCGTTTACTCTTTTTATTTATGATCTTTTTTCCATCACGGCAAAATAGAAGCCGTCCGTCATGTCCGTATCGGGATAAAGCGTGCGCTCCTCGAGAAGCGAAAATTCCGCATGACGGGACAAAAATTTTGCCACGTTCTCCCCGTTCTCCGCGGGAAGCAGGGTGCAGGTCGAATATATGAGCCTGCCGCCGTCCTTTACGTAACGGGAGGCGTTTTCCAATATATCACTCTGGATCGCGGGAAGCGCGTCCGAATGCGTTGCATCCTTATATCTGAGCTCCGGCTTCTTTGAAAAAACACCGAAGCCCGAGCAGGGCACGTCGCAAAGCACACGGTCAAAGGAGCCGACAAGCTCCTCACGCGTCACCCTTGCGTCCGCCGCCAGCGTACGGATCGAGGTGATGCCAAGACGCGAAGCCCCCGCTGAAACGAGAGAGAGCTTGTTTGCGTGCAGATCGCAGGAAAGCACCTCTCCGCGGTCCTCCATATCGATGGCAACACCGAAGGATTTGGAGCCGGGACATGCACACGTGTCCAGCACACGCATGCCCACCCTCGCGTCCAGTGCGCGCACCGCCAGCTGGGACGCCTCGTCCTGTACAAAGAAAAATCCCTCGGAAAAGCCGTAAAGCTGTGTGACGGGGATCTTATCAAGAATACGGATGCCACCCTCACTCCCTGCGGTCTTCTCCGCGCGGATTCCACTCGATGCATATGTCTCCATAAGCTCATCACGCGTCACGCGCAGCGTATTGACTCGGAGAGTGAGCGGCGGTTCCTTTGAAAAAGCGGAAAACAGCGCCTCGGTCCTTTCCATGCCGTATGCGGCAAGGAAGCGTGCGGCAATGCTTTCCGAAAAGGAATACTTCACGGAGAGATAGGAAACGGGGCGATCCTCGCGCGCAGGGCACGGGAAGGTCTTTCCTCGCCTTGAAAACTCACGCAGGATCGCGTTGACAAAGCCGCGCGCACGGCGCGGCACCATGGAAACGCTTTCATTGACGGCGGCGTGGTCGGGCACCCGATCCATGAACGCCATCTGATAGAGCCCAAGACGCAGCGCTGTGCGCACCTCGGGAGAAATATCGCCGACGCGTCCCGAAGTAAGCGAATCGATGCAGGCATCAAGAGTCAGCCGACGCTCCAGCACGCCGTAAACGAGCGCGGTCAAAAACGCGCGGTCAACGTCGGAAAGCGCATGCCGCTTGATCGCCGTGTCGAGGGCAATGTTGGAATATCCGTCTGCCGCCTCGCACCGATCCAGGACGCTTGCGGCGATCCTTCTTGCGTCATCCATCCGTCAGCCCTCCCACGTAGCCGTCCAGCGCCTCGACGTCCGCCGCTGAGAGCTTCTGCTCGATCCACTTTGCTTCATCGTCGAAAAGGCACAGCGTCCCATAGGATTGTTCCCTGTAATCCAGGTCCTCAAGATAGTAAATATCGGCAAACACGCCCACCGTGTGCGCCTCCATCGGAACGTCCTCGAAAACGTACCGATAGTACGTATAAAGCGAGGTCGTTTCGCGGCGGGTCAATTCCGCCGTCGGATAGTAGCGCTTGATCTCAAGGCAGTCGGGGGTCGTTCCGTCGTCGGTATAATTGTCCTCTCTGACGTCGGGCGTCAGATCCACGGCGGTCGTGACCGTCACGTCGAAATAGGTGCCCGCCTTGTCGGGCGTCTCGGGAAGACCGTAATCGGCGGCAAGGTGTCCGAGCGTGCTGTTATTGTAACGAAAGACCAATTGTATCTGATTCGCCTGTGGAATAAAGACGTATTGCGTCACGGAAAAGTATCCCGAATTGTGCTCTGCCCTTGTGATGGTCGTCTGGTTCTGGTAGCGCATCAGAAGCGCGTCTCCCTCACGCTCGTAGACCTCGCAGAGTGCATCGTTCGGAATAAGCACGCCGATGCTGTCGGGGTCGCGCGAGGTCACCATTCTCCAGATGAGCACACCGCAAACGGAAAACACAAGAAGAACCGCGGTGAGCTTGATGATGCGCCCGATGATGCGCGGAGTACGGCTGTTCGGCATATCCTATTCTCCCTTCATGATCAGTTTTTTTCAAATGCCGGGCAAGGGCAACGCCCATGCGCACGGGTGTATCTTTTTCACGCCCTTCGAACCTCTGTCGCAACGCGTTGATAATCGTTGGTAAGAATGGTGTCGATGCCCATGTCAAGCATACGGCGGGCATCGGCGGGAGTATCGCAATAGAAATAATTGCACTTGATCCCATGCGCGTGTGCCTTGTCGATCATCTCCTGATTGTAGTACTGCATGAAGAGCTGTACCTTCTTGCAGCCGTATTCAATGGCATTGTCCACGATCCTCCACGGCTCCGTTCCCGAGCCGGCACAGCGCGCGATGTCGGGTGCCATGCTCCGCAATTGCCCGAGGATCGTGCAGTTGCCCGTCATAAAGTACACGTGCTTTTCGCAGTCGTAGGCACGGATCAGACCGATGATCCTTTGAAGCAGTGCTTCATCGTAGGCACAAACGTCGTCCACCGCCTTGATATGAATGTTCATAACCGTGTGGCAAGCAAATTTTTTGAGGATCTCTTCAAAGCGTAGGATGCGAAGTCCCGTGAATTCCTCCCCGAATTTCACACCGAAATCAAGCTTAAGAAGCTCCTCATAGGTATAGTCGTAAACGTGCCCCGTACCGTCCGACACGCGGTCCAGTCGGTCGTCGTGAATGGAAACGATCTCGCCGTCCTTCGTATACCAAAGGTCAAACTCGATCTCCTCCGCACCCATCGCCACAGCAGCACCGAAGGCAGGCAGACTGTTTTCGGGAGCGATCGTATTAAAGCCGCGGTGCGCACACACACGGGGGTAAGGGAGCTTTTCGTCGTCCCGGATGATGGCACTGCCCGCAGGGCGGTACTTCCAGGGACGCCTTCCCTGTTCGATGTATTCGTAGTGCGCCGCAGGGGGATTCCCAAAGCCCGCCGGCTTGTAGTACTTCTCGTGCGGATCGAATTCCGCCGTCGCCATACCGACGCGGCTGCCCATATTGACGAGCACCTCGCCGCGGGGACTGACGATCATGGAAGCACCGCCCACGTCGCTTCCCTCATCCATGCTGACCGAGGCGCGCACAACGTAGGCATTCGTATTGTAAGCGCAGAATTTCGTCATCGTCTCAAGAGCGGAGTGCAGGTCACTGCGCTGATGCGAGCAACCGATGATCACGTCCACCCCTTCACGGGAGATCCGCGCAAAGCTTTCATAAAAATAAAAATCGTAGCAGGTGAGAAAGCCGTATCTCACGCCGTCCACGGTCACAACGGTGGGAGCGGAAAACTCATAGGTATAGCCCGCGTCCTTCTCCATTTTGTGCTCCTCGCCGTGCGTCAGATGCTCCTTGCAGTAGTATCCGACCTCGTTGCCCGCACGGTCGATCGCAAACGTCGTGTTGCGCGGTCCCGTGGGGGTATCCTTCGTCATGTTGAGGAAAACGACCGCATCACAGCGGCGTGCGGTCTCCTTTGCCTTTTCAAGAAGGCGCGGAGCAAACGTCCGATAGGCACCGTACCACTCCTCCTTGGTTCGCGCGAGCGCGGGTGTGTCAACGGATTCGGGAAGGACGATGAGATCCATGCTGCGGTCGCAACGGTCAAGCGCGTCCATTTCCCACAAAAAAAGTGCCTCGCTCTCGGAGTAGTCCGTCGAATAATGCGGCTGTATGATACAAGCTTTCATGTTTTCTCCTCATTTGAGTGCCGAATGCTTCAATCGATCCAGCGTATTTTGCAAAATGATCTCTGCGGAGAGCGTGTCGATCACGCCCTTTCTTTTCTGTCCGCGCGTATTCGTTTCGTTGAGATAACGAGAGGCACTCACCGTGGTCAACCGCTCGTCGATCATCGCAACGGGAACGTCGCCGAGAAGCTCGGAAAGCCTGAGTGCAAACTCGCGGCAGCGGTCGGCTCTGTGTCCCTCGCTTCCGTCCATGTTGCGGGGAAGCCCCACCACAACGGCACCCACGCGCGACTCCCTTGCCACCACTGCGACCCGAATCGCCGTTTTTTCAAGACCTCCGGGGGAAACGTACCCGATCCCCGACGCCAAAAATCTTCCGACGTCCGAAACGGCAAGCCCCGTGCGCGTATCTCCAAAGTCCACGCCGAGGATCTTTCCGCAGCTTGTCCCCAGCGTATCCAGCGCGCAAATGCCGCTCATGAGAGCACCTCCGAGGAGGAAAGCACGTCCCCTACGGCGATCCTGCGCCCGTTGATAAAATCCACGGCTCTCATACGCTTCTTTCCCTCGGGAAGCACCGAGAGAAGCGCCACGGAGCCCTCACCGCAGGCGACCTCAATGACACCGCCCGCAAGCGAGATCACCTCGCCCACGCTGCCGTGCCGTCCCGTTCTCTTTGCGATCCTGCTCTCCGTCACCTTCAGTATTTTCCCGTCGGGGGTACGCGTAAAGGCGAGCGGAATGGGAGAAAGCCCTCGGATAAGGTCGTGCACACGCTTCGCGTCGTGCGAAAAATCGATCGCACAGTCCGTCTTTTCGATCTTTGCGGCATAGGTAGCCGCCTCCCCGTTCTGGGGCACAGGAGTCAGTGTTCCCGCCTCAAGGTCTCTCAGCGTCTTCACAAGGAGCACAGCCCCGGCCTCTCCGAGGCGGTCGTGAATGACCTCGAAATTGTCGTTTTCCTCAATCGGGACACAAACACTCAGAAGCATGTCTCCCGTATCCAGTCCCACGTCCATCTTCATGGTGGTAACGCCCGTCTGTGCACATCCGTCGATGATCGCACGCTGCATGGGCGCCGCTCCCCTATAGGCGGGCAGGAGCGAGCCGTGTACGTTGACGCAGCCGTGGACGGGATAATTCAGCACGTTCGCAGGAAGGATCTTTCCGTAAGCCACCACCACGATGACCTCGGGAGAGAGCGTCTCCAGAAGCGAAGCAAACGCCTCGCCCTTCAGCGTTTCGGGCTGATAAACGGGAAGACCCGCCTCAAACGCGTACACCTTAACGGGCGGCGGCATAAGCGTATATCCCCTGCCGCGCGGCTTATCGGGCTGTGTCACAACGCCAACGATCTCCTCCCCCGCTTCCACAAGCGCACGGAGAGAAAAGAGCGCGAAATCGGGCGTTCCCATAAATAGAATGCGCATTATTTCACTTCCTTTACCATTTTGTCGATAAAGAGCGTACCGTCCAGATGGTCGATCTCGTGGCAAAGTGCGCGTGCGAGCAGATCGCTGCCCGAGATCTCAAAGGTCTCGCCGTCACGGTTGGTGGCACGCACCGTGACGTGCTTGGGGCGGTGTACGACGCCCCAGCGTCCGGGGATGGAAAGACATCCCTCCTCCGCCTCCTGCTCGCCCGCAAAGGCGATGATCTTGGGATTGATCAGCTCGATCACCTCGCCCGCCTCGACCTCAATAACGGCAATACGGCGCAGAATGCCCACCTGGGGGGCGGCGAGTCCGCAGCCGTCGGCATCACGCATCGTCTCGATCATATCGTCAAGAAGCGTCAGCGTGCGGGGCGTGATCTTATCCACGGGGCGGCACACCTTGCGAAGCGTGTCGTCCCCTACCTTTACAATGTTCAGTTTTGCCATAGATTCCTCTTTTCCGCGCATCCCGCCCTCAAAGCGTCGAGGGGTTGAGATCCGCACTCAGCGTTATATTCTGTCCCGCCTTTTTTCCAAAGGTGCAAATGAGCTCGGAAAGCATCGCAAGCGTGCGGCGGTTCAGCTTGCATTTGAGCACCAGTCTGACTCTGTATTTGTTATCCACCCGATACACGGGTGCTTCAAAGGGGCCGAAGCGGATCAGCTGTACGTCGCTGTATTTCTTCTCAAGCTCTCCATAGATCCGCATGAGAAAATCCACGTAACGGAAGAGCTCTGCCTCGATCGTTCCCGTCACCGTAAGCAACGCAATGTCGCAAAAGGGCGGGAAGGTCAAGAGCCTCCGCAAACGGATCTCGCGCTCGTAAAAGCCCTCGTAGTCCTGCGCGCAGGCAAGACGGATGACCTCGTGGTCGGGATTGCTCGTCTGAATGACCGCAACCCCCTCTCGCTCCCCACGTCCCGCGCGACCGATGACCTGCGTGAGCATGGAGAAGGTACGCTCGGCAGCACGGTAGTCCTCAAGAAAGAGGGACATGTCCGCAAGCAGGACTCCCACCAGCGTCACGGCGGGAAAATCGTGCCCCTTGGTCACCATCTGGGTGCCGAGAAGAATGTCGGCACGCTTCTCGCGGAACTCCGAAAGCATCGTGTCGTAGGAAAAACGGGTCGAGGTCGTGTCGGTGTCCATGCGAAGCACGCGTGCGTCGGGAAAGAGCGTTCCGAGCTCCTCCTCCACACGCTGTGTGCCAAAGCCCATCCGTTGAAGATGCGGAGAATGGCAGGTAGGACACTCCGTAGGGACGGGATGGCGCGCGCCGCACCAGTGGCAGATCATCTCGTGCGCGTCATACGCGCGGCGCTTTTTGTGATAGGTCATCGACACCGAGCAGGAGGGGCACTTGACCGCCTCGCCGCAGGCGCGACAGCTGATAAAATGATTGTATCCCCGACGGTTGAGAAACAGGATCGCCTGCTCGTCCCGCGCACGGCGGCGCGAAAGCTCGGAGATCAGAAGCTCACTCAGGGGGGACAGCGTTCCCTTCCCCGCCTCACCTCGCATGTCGGCAAGAAGAACGCGCGGAAGATGCGCGCCGCCGAAGCGTCTGGTCAGACGGACAAGCGTATACACGCCCTCCTTTGCCTTCTTGTAGCTCTCAACGGAGGGAGTCGCCGAGGCGAGGAGCATGAGCGCCCCGTTCGCGTGGCAACGGTAGCGCGCAACGTCGCGCGCGTGGTATTTCGGATTCTGGTCGGACTTATAGGTGTGCTCGTGCTCCTCGTCGATGATGATCGCACCGAGATTTCTCACGGGAGCGAAGACCGCGGAGCGCGTGCCGATGACAACGTCGGCTCTCCCCTCGCGGATGCGGCACCACGTATCGTAGCGTTCCCCTGCGGAGAGACCCGAATGGATGAGCGCCACGCGCTCACCGTAGCGCGCACAAAAGATGGACACCGTCTGCGGTGTCAGCGCGATCTCGGGTAAAAGAAGGATCACACCCTTCGAGCGCGAGAGCAATCGGTCGATAAGCACCGTCATCACGGCAGTCTTTCCGCTTCCCGTCACACCGTGGAGCAGTGCCGCACGCGCCTCGCCCGAAAGCGTGAGAGCATCCAGGGTCTCTACCGCCGCCGTCTGCTCCTCATTGAGCGTGATCGGCGTCTGACCCGTGAAGGGGACGTCGGCATAGGAATTGCGCTCCAAACGCACCTCACGCCACGCAAGGAAGCCGTGAGCAGACAGGGTCTTGAGCGGTGCGTCTCCCACCTCTGCACTCGACTTCAGCTCGGAGGTAGTCATGGGAGTCTCGCTCTCAAGCACGGCGCGAAGCACGCACCTTTGCTTTTCCGAGGTGAGCTTATGCCCCATCACCTCGCGCCCCTCAAGAAGTGCGCTGATCTCCTCGCGCGGCAGCGGAGAATACCACACACGCACAAGCTTCTCAGCGGCAGGATCCACCTGCACGGTCTCCTTGACGACCGAGCCGGAGGCGCGCAAGTGGCGCAGTGCATGCCCCAAAAAGGCGCCGAAACGGCGCCGAAGCTGTGGGTAGCGGAGCGTACCGTTTTCTCTCAAATACTCATATACCAACAAATCCGACGCCTCTGGGTCGTCGGAGCGTGTCGGTGGTATGATATCGGTAGCATAGTAGACCGTCGCAAGACGGGAAAGCGCCGATGCGGGCATCATCGCACGCACGGCGTCTCCTGTACTGCAAAGCATTCTTTCCTTCATAAAGGCGCAAAGCCCCTGCATCTCCTCATCCAATGCAAGAGTCGGGGGGCATATCTCGTGCACCGCCTTGAGCTCTCTTTGGGGAGGCTCCTCGCGAAGCTCTGTCACAAGCGCCATACGCAGGGTGTTGGAGTTCCCGAAGGGAACCGTCACAAACCCGCCCTTGACGATGTCCGCCGCCATATCCGCGGGCACACGGTAATCGTACACGCTGTCAATGAAAAACGGATTGTCAAGCACACACACGCCAACAGCGTATGTCAAAGGTCGCTCTCCTCGTTGGCAGGTGTCGCTTCCTCGGTCGCAGCTGCCTCTTTCTCGGCAACAGGCTCGGACGTGCGGTAGCCCGCCTCGGGATCGATCACATAGATACCGTCGCGCAGACGGTTGACGGCAACGTGCACCGCCTTCTCGTCGCGAAGCTCACGGTCGATCATGGTATTGATAGGCTTGTCGGTTTCCTTATTGCCCGTATTGGACTTCTCCGCCTCCTCGTGCTGACGGACGTACTCGTCGGTCACAAGACGTGCGCACTTTGCGGTAGCAAGCGCGAGCTCATAGCGGTTGAATTTGCCGTGCGTCAGTTCTTCGATGGTAGGGTGCAACATAATTTTATCTCCTTGTTAAGCAAATAGATGTAAAACGAAATCATTCAAAATAACGCTTTGCGGCGTCTGCGTGTCTCTTGACCGCACACTTCTCGGCATGGACGATAGAAAGGATCTCCTTCGCGCATGCATCGATCTCGCGGTTGTAAACGACGTAATCGTATCTTGGGAAATACTTCATTTCGGCATGCGTCCGCTCAAGCCGCCCGCGGATGATCTCCTCACTCTCGGTTCCGCGACCGCGAAGCCTACGCTCCTGCTCCGCAAAATCGGGTGGGAGAAGCATGATCAGCACCGCCTCGGGGTAGATGCGCTTGACGTTCATCGCACCCTCGACCTCAATTTCAAGGATGAGATTGCGTCCGCTTTCCACTGCGGCAAGCACCTCGGAAAACTCGGTGCCGTAGTAATTGCCGTTGTAGGTGGTGTACTCCAGCATCTCGCCGTTTCTGATCTTTTCCTCAAAGCTCTCGTGTGTGATAAAATGATAATCCACACCGTCCGTCTCTCCCGCGCGGGGCGCGCGTGTCGTTGCCGACACGGAGAAAGCAAAATCCTCCATTTCGGTCAATACCGAGCGGACCGTCCCCTTTCCGCTTCCCGAGGGACCCGACAAAACGATCAATAAGCCCTTTTCCATATACTCTCCTTATTCCGGGTCCTCTTCGGAGGGATCCTCCTCGGAGGCACCGTTGTTCTCCAAACGGTTGGCTATGGTCTCTGTCTGAATGGCAGATAGGATCACGTGCTCGGAATCCGTGATGATCACGGCGCGCGTACGGCGTCCGCAGGTCACGTCGATCGCTCTGCCGTCATCCTTGGAATCCTGAATCAGTCTTTTAATGGGCGCGGAGTCGGGGTTTGCAATCGAAACCACGCGATCGGCAGCCACCATGTTTCCAAATCCAACGTTGATAAATTTCATAAAATTCTCCTTCCGAGATCTTACTCAAGATTCTGTATCTGCTCACGGATCTTTTCCAGCTCGCATTTCGCGTCCACCACCAAGGCGGCGATCGCCGCATCCGAGCACTTTGAGCCCGTGGTATTGACCTCACGGTTCATCTCCTGGAGCAAAAAGTCCAGCCGCCGTCCCACGGCATCCCCGTCGGCAAGTATTTTTTCAAACGCTTCAAAATGCGTGCGCAGGCGCACCGTTTCCTCATCGATCGCCACCTTATCCGCATAGATCGCGCACTCGGTCAAAAGGCGCGTCTCATCGGGTGTGATCAGATTGTCCGCCAACGCCTCTCTGATGCGCTGCGCAAGACGCTCGCGGTAGGTGCCGATGCAAGCCTGTGACAGCTGCTCGATCCGATCGACCAGCGAGCGCAGATTTTCAAGCTTTGCGCGCATATCCGCGGCAAGGCTCTCCCCCTCGCGACGACGCACCTCGAGAAAAACGTCCGTTGCGGCATCCAGCGCGGTCTTCACGGCGCTCCAGTCGCGTTCAATATCCTCCTCCGGCTTCTTCACAAGAAAGACGTCGCGATTTGCGGCAACGCTCATCACGGAAATATCATCCCGCAGCCCATAGCTGTCCCGCAGCGTGTGAAGCGCCGCAAGGTACCCGCGCAAATACCCCTCGTCAAGAGAGATATCCGCAGCCTCTGCCCCAAGGGACTCCACAGAGATCCACACGTCCACCTTTCCGCGCGACACACCGCGCGAGAGAAGATACGGCTTTACGCGCTCCTCAAGGTATCCGTAAGCGCGGCTGATCTTTGTATTACAGTCCAGAAAGCGGCTGTTGACCGACTTGATCTCCACCGTAATATCCAAGCCCTCCACCGTCATGCGGCACCTTCCAAAGCCCGTCATGCTCCGAATCATACGGCACCTCCGTTCCAAAAATAGATATATATAATTATTGTACCTTATTTCTCATAAAAAGTCAACCCTTTTCGCGGTCAATTTTCTTTCCTTTTCACCGCAAGATACGCACGCAGCTCCTCACGCCGCTCCTCATCCGTAGCGGGATCGGCAAGCTCCGCGTAAAGGAGGGAGAGCTCAAGCTCCTCCGAGGAGATCACGTTCACGTGATGCATAAGCCCCAGGCGCGCGAGACGGATGATCGAATAGCGTCGCGGTGTGCTCACCACCAGATCGGTCAGCGCCTCACAGCCCGAAAAAACGTTCTTGTCAAGCCGCAGCCGCTCGGACGGCATGATCACCGTTTCGAGAGAAGCGCAGTCGCAAAAGGCATACAGGTGAAGCCGAGAAAGAGCAGACGGCAGCGTGATGCCCTCAAGGGCAAGGCAGCCCTCAAACGCGCGCTCCTCGATCACACTCAGCGAATCGGGAAGCTCTACGGAGCAAAGCGCTGCGCAGTGCGAGAACACCCGCGCCTCGATCCTTTCCACCGTCGTCGGCAAGGCGATCGCCCGAAGAGAAAGACATCCGAAAAAGGCGCTTTCCTCCAGCACGCGCACGCGGGCGTCAAGTCGCACCCGTGAGAGCGCGGTGCAGTGCGCAAAGGCGGCATTGGAAAGCTCCACTACACTTTGGGGGATCTCGATCTCCGAAAGAGAGGTACAACCGAAAAAGGCGGAGTTTCCGATGCGCGAAATGCCGTCGGGGAGCGTGATCTTATCCAATCGGCGGCAGCCGAAGAAGGCGGCGTTTCCGATATAGGAAAGCTCGGGCGGCAGGATCACGCGCTCAAGATTTTCGCAAAGGGAAAAGGTATAGTCACCAATGAAGCGGACCAGCTCGGGCATGCGGAAGGTGCGAAGCGACGCACACTCCGAAAAAGCACCGACACCGATGTGCAAAAGGCGCTTGGGAAGGATCACCTCCGAAAGAGACGCACAGCGCCCGAAGGCATATTTATCTATGGCGTCCACGCCTGCGGGAAGCGCGATGGCACGAAGCGAGCGACAGTTGAAAAACGCACCGTACGGAATGGCGGTGATCCCCTCGGGGAGAAGGATCTCCTCAAGGCTTTCGCAGTCAAAAAAGGCGTTCGAGCCAATGTGTGAGAGCCCTTCCGGAAGCACGACCGTTCGGAGAGAGGAGCAGGCGCGGAAGCAGCCGTCGTCAACGGAGACGACAGAGCGCGGCAAAAGCGCCGCCGAAAGCGAGGTGCACCCCGCAAAGGCGTGGGCGCCGATCCCGCGCAAGGACTCGGAGAAAACGACCTCGCGCAGTGCGGTGCAGCCGCGAAACGCGTTCGGCTCGATCACGGAAACGTTAGATCCCAGCACCACACGCGTAATTTTTTTGTTGCTCCGAAAGGCATCTGCCGCAATGGCGGTGACGGACGCGGGGATCACAATCTCCTCGCGCTTCCCGTAGTAGCGCAAAAACCTTCCGTTCCGAATCTCACTGTAACGAAGGATATCGGGAAGTCGCGACGGCTTTTTCTGCCGTCCCTCCCCGCTCTTCACTGTTTTTTCTTCCATGGCAATTCCTTTTTTCATTTCTTGTCTCAAAGCTCATCCACGCCCATCTGGCGCATCATCCGCTTATTGAATTCCTCTGCCGTGTTATAGCCCATCCGCTTTTGTCTGTAGTTCATGGCGGCGACCTCCAGGATGATGGCGAGGTTACGGCCGGGACGTACGGGCACGGTGATCGAGGGCACCTCGATGCCGAGAATGTTGATCTTCTCCTCGTCCATACCGAGTCGGTCGTACATTTTTCCCTCCACCCAGTTTTCCAGCTGGATGACGAGGTCGATGCGCTCGGTCTCCTTAACGGCACCCATACCGAAGAGTCTGCGCACGTCCACGATACCGATGCCGCGCAGCTCCACGTAGTGTCTGATCAGCTCGGGGGCGGATCCAACCAGCGTTTTATCCGACACGCGCTTGATCTCCACCGCATCATCCGCGATCAGACGGTGACCTCTTTTGATCAGCTCAATGGTGGTTTCACTCTTACCGACGCCGCTGTCACCGAGCAGAAGCATCCCCTCACCGTAGACCTCCACCAAGCCGCCGTGCCGTGTGATACGGGGAGCTAAGTGGTTATTGAGTGAGGAAATGAGGCTTGCCATGATCTGACTGGTCTTGACAGCGGTACGAAGCACGGGAACACCGCGCTGCTGTGCGCGCTCGATCAGCGCCTCATCCGCGGGGAGCCCTGTGGTGTAGATGATCGCCACAGGGTGAGCATCCACAAAATTCTGGAGCATCAGGCGCTTCTTGCTTGCGTCAAGCGAGGAAAGATACGCAGCCTCAGCCCTACCGATCAGCTGAATGCGCTCTGCCTCAAACATTTCAAAAAAGCCCGCAAGCGCAAGCCCGGGACGGTTGACCTCGGGAGAGGTGATCTGAATCTCGTCAAAGTTGTCCGGACGGACGAGCGTCTCAAGCTTAAAATCCTCCGCGATCTTGGAAAGCGGAATTTTGTATACCTTCTTCACGTGGGGGTCTCCTTTCTCTGCACGAGGGGTACTTTTGCGGGAACGAACGTCCCATCTCAAAGCTCTGCATATATTGTAGCATAAAACAAAAAGAAAAGGAATCCCTTTTTGAAAAATTCGTTCCCTTTTTCTTCGCTATTCACAGAATATACATAACTCTCCTGTATAATAGAGGGTAACGAACACTACGGAGGTCATTATGCAAAGGCTGATCAAATATACCGCCGCCCTTCTCTCCCTCATTCTTCCGCTTTTTTCATTCCTTGCCTGCTCCGACACGGATAAGGAAGAAAATGCGCTTTATACCGAGGTCGTGGGAAGCGCGGGCGAATACGATATTCTCTACGACGAATTGCGTTTTGTCACCCTGACCTACCGCAAAATCCTTGACGCGACCTACGGCGACGGCATCGACGACAACGGCACGATCTGGGACCGTGAGGAATCTGCCAAGCGCTATCGCGGAGAGCTTGAAAAAAAGGTGCAGGCAATGCTGGAGGAAAACTATCGCGTGCTCGCCGCCTGCTCCGTGTACGGCATCGGACGCGACGTCCTTGAGGGTGAAGAAATACAGCAGCAGGTCTCGCTTCAGTACAAAAACGCGGTCGCATCCTTCTCAAGCGAGGAAGCATTCCTTGCCGACATGGATGGGAATTTTATGACCGAGCGCCTTTACAAGCTTTACCTTGCGCGTGACTTCATGAAGTACAAGCTGCGCGATGCCGTACTGCAGGATAAAGACTCTGAGGTCATCAAGGATCAGGAATCCTTTTACAAGTGGCTGAACAACGGAAATTGCGTATACGTACAGCATATTTTGCTCCGCAACGACGAGGGCGAGGATAAGGAAGCCAACCGTCGCATTGCCGAGGAGGTCAGTGCCACTCTCAAGAAAGGAGAGCAAACGATCGACGCCTTTGTCGGCAGTGCATTTTTCAACGAGGACCTGACAAACGTCTCTCCCTACTACCTCATTCAAGGGCTTTACGACCCGGCACTTACCGACGCAGGACTTCGACTTTACAGCGACGGAGATGCCAGCGACGTGATCGAGACCGAGGAGGGCTTCTACGTTCTCCAGAGGATCGAAGCTCCCAAGGGGGATCTTGAGGGACGTCTTGCCGACCTGTATGACACTTACCTCTGGACAATGATCGGGGAGACCTCCACAGAGGTAGGAAACACCGACGTCATACTCAACGACTACGGAAAGAGCCTTGACCTTGTCACACTCAAATAATTTTTACGATCCAAGGAGTACGTATGCTATCACGTAATCGCCGCTCATATTCGGAGAGAAGGCGCTCTCCCCTGCGCATCATCCTCATCACGGTGGCGGCGGCGATCCTTCTCACCGTCATCGTCGGAAATCTTTTGCGCGTAACTCTCGGTGATGAGGAGCTTCTTGCCCTACAGGAGCTTCCGAAGACGCCGGAGAAGCCCTCGTTTACCTCAAGCGTCAGAAACGTGCATGCCTACACCTATACGCTCGGCTCGTCTCTTGACCGCGTATGGGAAAGCTCGCACGCATCCGTCTCGCTCAACTCTCCCGACGGTACGCTCTCCTATACCTCCCCCGTCGCCTCTCACCTTGACGTTCCCTCTCACTCAGAAAGGGATCTTGAGGTGAGCATGGACCGCCTCAACGAGGCGGCAACCTATATCAGCGGCGTCTTTTACACCAAAGCCCCCACACTCGCTTCCCTCTCTCTTTGCGACGCCGAGGCGGCGCGTGACGCGGCACTCATGCGTGAGTTTTTGCGCGAGGGCGGCGACGAGATCCTTCTTCTGGGGCTTCCCTTCGGAAACAAGGAGGTCAAGACCTCCCTCATTCTCTCTTATATCAAAGCCGTCAAGTCCTCGCTTGAGGACGCACCGCTCGCCGTAGCCCTTCCGCTTTCGGCGATCGACGGTAAGAACGGGCACTCGCTCATGGCAAGCGTCGCCGCAGAATGCGATCTTCTGGCATTGGATCTGCGCACGGCTGACGGCTCACGCACTCCCGAGGAGTGGCTTGCGGAATGCGACTATTACCTCTCACAGTACGACATGCGTCTCATCCTTTCGGAAACGCAGACCGAGCTGATCGCCGCCGCCGAGCGTCTTTCGGACATACAGACCGTGAAAAAGACGGGAGAATAAATATCCACCCGCATAGCGGGTGGTATTTCATTTTCGGGCATAGCCCTACCCAATACCGGCTGCACACAAGTGTGCTTGAGATTGGCCTGCCGGCCATGCAACGGATACTTGCTACCCGTAAACGGGTTGCTATTGAGCCTCCCTCCTTGAGGCGAGTTTGCGAAGCAAACTGCGATAGTGAGGCGAAAGCCGAACGTTGAGGTGAGCTTTTTGCGCAGCAAAAAGACGGAAGGAGTAATAGCCTCCCTCTCTGAGGGAGGTGTCTTTTTGCGCAGCAAAAAGACGGAAGGAGTAATAGCCTCCCTCTCTGAGGGAGGT
>SVSZ01000080.1 GCA_015064025.1 Oscillospiraceae bacterium
ATAAGGATGACGTTTGTAATATGCAGTACACCTCGGGAACCACAGGATTTCCCAAGGGAGTCATGCTGACGCACTATAATGTTGTCAATAACGGAAAATATATCGGTGACCATATGGATCTTTCCACCGCCGACAGAATGATGATCCAGGTTCCCATGTTCCATTGCTTCGGAATGGTGCTTTCCATGACCGCTTCCATGACACACGGAACCACGATGCTGCCTCTGCCGTATTTTTCACCGAAGCCTGCTCTGGCTTGCGTGCACAATGAGCATATCACGGCCTTCAACGGAGTTCCTACCATGTTTATTGCAATGATGGAGCATGAGGACTTCCCAAAGACCGACTTTTCTCACATGCGCATCGGTATCATGGCGGGTTCCAACTGCCCGGCAGATCTGATGAAGAAAGCAACTGTTGTCATGAATATGGAGGAGATCGTTTCCGTTTACGGTCAGACCGAGGCATCTCCCGGGTGCACCATGAGTAGCTATTACGATTCTCTTGAGGTGCGTACGGAAACCGTGGGAAGCGCTTTTGCCAACGTAGAATGCAAGATCGTCGATCCCGAAACGGGATTGGATTGCCCCGATGGCGTCAACGGTGAGTTTGTGGCAAGAGGCTACAACATCATGAAGGGATACTACAAAATGCCCCAAGCAACTGCCTCTACCATCGATGCAGACGGCTGGCTCCATACGGGAGACTTGGCTTGTCGCACGCCCGATGGCAATTACCGTATCACAGGACGTCTTAAGGATATGATCATCCGCGGTGGAGAAAATATTTACCCGAAGGAGATCGAAGAATTCATTTACACGTGTCCCAAGGTGAGTGACGTACAGGTCATTGGTGTTCCCGATGAAAAGTACGGCGAGGAAATCATGGCGTGCGTCATTCTGAAGGAGGGCGAGACCATGACGGAGACGGAAATGAAGGAATTTGTTGCCGCAAGCATGGCACGCCACAAGGTGCCGCGATACGTTGATTTTATGGACAGCTTCCCAATGAATGCCGCAGGAAAAATTTTGAAATACAAGATGCGCGAGCAGGCAGCCGAAAAGCTTGGACTGAAGAAGCCGAATTGAGGGATCCGAGATGATAGAAGAAAAGTTCACGGTAATTGATGCACACTGTCATATTTATCCCGAAAAGATCGTGGACCGTGCCGTCGCCGGAACCGATGCTTTTTACAGCACCCATGCCGCCTGTCGAGGCGTTGCAAGTGAGCTTTTGGAGATCGGAGATCGGATCGGTATTGACCGTTTCGTTGTACAATCGGTAGCAACGACACCGAAGCAGGTCTCCAGCATCAACGAATTTATCGCGGCATCCGTCGCAACCGCTCCCGATCGTTTCACGGGTCTGGGAGCGGCGCACCCGGATTCTGAGAGCCAGGACGCGGTGATCCGTCAGATCAAGGAACTCGGACTTCACGGTATCAAGATTCATCCCGATATTCAAGGCTTTGCTATCGATGATCCTCGCATGATGCGGGTGTATGAGCTTTGCGAGGAGGAGAGACTTCCGATTTTGATGCACACAGGGGATTATCGGTACGATTTTTCCAATCCCAACCGTCTTTTGCCTGTGCTCAAAGCATTCCCGGAGCTCATTGTGATCGGTGCGCATTTCGGCGGCTGGTCGGTTTGGGACGACGCCTCAAGGGTGCTTGCGGAATTTCCAAATCTCTTTGTGGATTGCTCGTCAACCTTTCCGTTCGCAAACAACGATCTGGATCTGGGAGAGCGTTTGATCGCACGTTACGGAGCGGAGCGTGTCATGTTTGGAAGTGATTTTCCGATGTGGTCACCTGAACGCGAGCTTGAAACCTTCATGAAACTGAAGCTCTCAGATGCCGAACGTCGCATGATCCTTTCGGAGAATGCCAAAAGAGTTTATAAAATCAACTAAACACAAAGCAACCGATCAGACATTTCAAAATGTCCGGTCGGTTGCTTTTTCAAGCACGGTGCGGTTTCCAATGTTGAAAAATTAAAATCCGGTACACTACAAAAAACACTTGCATTCTTTCTCGCGATATGCTATAATATTAAAGTTAAATGAACCGTTAATAAGGTTGCCAAGGAAAGGGCTTCAACAGTATATGAATCATTTGGAACAAGAAATCAACCGTCGCAGAACCTTTGCGATCATTTCACACCCCGACGCAGGTAAAACCACTTTAACCGAAAAGTTTTTGCTTTACGGAGGTGCTATTCAGACCGCCGGCTCCGTCAAAGGAAAGGCGTCCGACCGTCATGCGGTTTCCGACTGGATGGAAATGGAGAAAAAGAGAGGTATTTCTATCACCTCATCCGTTATGCAGTTTGAATACGAGGGATACTGTATCAATATTCTTGATACTCCCGGACATCAGGATTTCTCGGAGGATACCTACCGTACCTTGATGGCGGCAGACAGTGCGGTCATGGTGATCGACGCGGCAAAGGGAATCGAGCCGCAGACAAGAAAGCTTTTCAAGGTCTGCGCGATGCGCCACATTCCGATTTTTACCTTTATCAATAAGCTTGACCACGAGGCAAGAGATCCGTTTGATCTTCTGGACGAGCTGGAAAAGGAATTCGGTATTGGAACGTATCCCATGAACTGGCCTATCGGATGCGGTGTCGGATTCAAGGGGGTGTATGACCGTGACGGTCATAAAATTCTGGCATTCGGGGACTCTCACCGCGGTCGTGACAGACTTGCTTCCATTGACTGCGACATCACTGACGTTGAACGCATGGACGAGCTTATCGGCTCGTATGCACGCGAAGAGCTTACGGAGCAGGTTGAGCTTCTTGACGGTGCTTGTTTTGATTTTGATCTGGAAGCAGTTCGTTGCGGAAAGCTTTCTCCCGTGTTCTTTGGATCGGCTCTTAACAATTTCGGCGTCGAATTTTTCCTTGAGCATTTTCTTAAAATGACAACGGCACCTCTTTCACGCAAAACGGGAGAGACCGAAGTCAAGCCGTTTGATCCTACCTTTTCTGCGTTTGTTTTCAAGATCCAGGCAAACATGAACAAGGCGCACCGCGACCGTATTGCTTTCATGCGTATTGTTTCGGGTAAATTTGAGCACGAAAGGGAATATTTCCACGTTCAGGGCGGAAAGTCACTCAAACTTTCGCAACCTCAGCAGATGATGGCACAGGAACGCTCCATCATTGAGGAAGCGTATGCGGGAGACATTATCGGTGTTTTTGATCCGGGCATTTTCTCCATTGGAGATACCGTTTGTGATAAGTCAAACAAGGTTCAGTTCGAAGGAATCCCCACCTTTGCCCCCGAGTGCTTTGCAATGGTAGAGCAGATCGACAGCATGAAACGCAAGCAGTTTGCCAAGGGTATGAATCAGATTGCCCAGGAGGGGGCGATCCAGATCTTTATTGAGCCGGGCGGTGGACTTGAACGCGTGTACGTTGGCGTGGTGGGCATGCTTCAGTACGACGTGTTAGAATCCCGTATGAAAGCGGAATACGGCGTTACGTATAAGCAGTATCCGCAATCTTATCAATATATCCGCCGTATTGCGAACGGAGCAGATCCCTCCAAACTGCATCTGTTTGACGTAAAATGGGTGCAGGATTTCAGAGGGAACGATTTTCTACTCTTTAACAGTGAATGGCACATCGGGCATACGCTTGAAAATAACGAAGGGCTTGAATTGGTTGAATTCGGCTCTTAAACAATTGCACCGAAGGATGAAGATATGCATCCTTCGGTGTCTTCAAAAATTCCAACAGGAGGTCTAAGTACAATGAAATCCCGCTTTCTTTCCGCTTTTTTAGCACTGATTCTGCTTTTGTCAATGCTCAGCGGCTGTGTGCTGATCGATCCCATTGAGCGCATCACGGAAAATAGTACGGAAACTCAAAGCTTTGAAAATGACGGCGATGGGAAAGTCCCGGACGGTGATGAAAATCCCCCACTTAACACGCAAAATTCAAATGATGAAAAAGATCCGACAGTTTCTACCGATTCGTCTCTTTCTATTCACTTTATCGACGTGGGGCAAGCAGATGCGGCACTTCTTATTTGTGACGGAAAAACGATGCTGATCGACGGTGGAAACGTAGAGGACAGCAGCCTTGTGTATTCTTATCTTCAAAAGAACGGTGTGAAGCATCTGGATTACGTTGTTTGCACACATGCTCACGAGGATCATGTGGGCGGGTTATCGGGAGCACTTTCTTATGCAACCGCAGGCACCGTGTTTTCACCCGTACTCTCTTATTCAACAAAGGCATTCAGTAATTTTGTTGCAAAGGTAGAAGCGCAAGGGAAGAGTTTAACTGTTCCACAAGCAGGGGATTCTTTCAAGCTTGGAGAGGCAGACGTCAAGATACTCGGTCCCTTGAAGGAGTATGAGGAGGTAAATGACACCTCTATCGTTTTGAAGGTTACCTATGGAGAGCTCTCCTTTTTGTTTACGGGAGACATGGAAACAGAGGCTGAAATCGATCTTATCGAATCGGGAGTCGATCTGAGTGCAACGGTGCTCAAGGTGGGGCATCACGGAAGCTCGACCTCCAGCTCTTACAGGTTTCTAAGGGCGGTTGCTCCAACATACGGTGTGATCTCCGTCGGCACGGATAACAGCTACGGACATCCGCATGACGAGATCCTTTCCCGCTATCGCGATGCCGATGTAAAGCTCTACAGAACAGATCTGCAAGGAGACATTATCTGTACAAGCACCGATGGTAAAACGCTGAGCTTTACGACAAAAAAGAATAGCGATGCCGTTACAAACCCAACGGAAAACGAGAAGACCGAATCCGACTCATCGGCGGTTACCGAATATTCTTACATCGGAAACATCAATTCGAAAGCCTATCACAGAATAAATTGTTCTTCATTGCCGCTTGAAAAGAACCGCATTTATTTTACCACCCAAGAAGAGGCGAAGGCGGCAGGGTACACGCCCTGCAGTAGATGCGCCCCTTAAAACAAAAGATACCGAGCCGGCATTATTCGGCTCGGTATCTTTTGTTTTTGGACATTTTATTGATGAACACTCTCTGTTGAGAGCATGTGGGAGAGCATCTGCGCGCACTCCTTGACTGAGATGCGCGAGGTGTTGATGCAAAGATCGTAATTTGAATGATCTCCCCATGTGCGACCTGTGTAGTATTCGTAATACTTGGCGCGATTTTTATCCACGCGAAGGATCTCGCGACGAAGCTTCTTGTCATCAAGCGCCTCTCCCTCATATCCCTTTTGCTTGCAACGTTCTATTCTGGAGTCAATGTCCGCATACACAAAAAGACGCAGCGGTTTTTTCTCCCGTAAAATATAGTCGGCACATCTTCCCACAATGATACAATCGGATTTTTCCGACATTTCACGCAAAACGTTCGCTTGCTCCGCATAAACCGTAGCATACTGCTTCATCACGTATTCGCCGGCAGATGCATGTGCTGCAGGATGCAAGGTCCTTCCGACATTGATGGGAAAGAAGAAACCATTCTTTTGTTCGATGATTTGCTGTACATAGCTTTCCGCAAGCTGTGTACGCTTTGCGATCTCTGCGATGATTTCCTTGTCATAGTAAGCATATCCGAGAAGCTCGGAAAGCCGTTTTCCAAGCTCGCGGCCGCCGCTTCCGAATTCGCGTCCGATGGTAATGATGCGGTTCATGAGATAGCCCTCCCGAATTGTCGTTTTAACAAGCGCGTAAAGGTCAAAGGTGCTTGTATGCCTTGGCTATAGTATACTATTTTTTTGAAATCTTGTCAAGAAAATCTTTTTTGATTTCAGAATAAAAACATGCAAAAAACAGTTGCTTTTTGCATGTTTTTCTGTTATAATGAAGAAAACCAAAAAGGAGAGACACGCAAATGTTTCAATATCTTCTGTATGCATATGCTGTTATCAGCTTGATCGCATTCTTTCTCTATTGGCGTGACAAGCGTAAGGCAAAGAAACATCGCTGGAGAACTCCCGAGGCGGTCTTGCTTGGCTTCGGATTTTTCGGCGGCTCCGTAGGAGCATTGCTTGGTATGAATGTTTTCCGCCACAAGACTAAGCATTGGTATTTCTGGGCTGTCAACGTGCTGGGACTTGCTTGGCAGGTCGCACTTGCCGTTTGGCTCTTCCAAAGCGGAATTTAAGAAAAGAAGGGCGTTCGGATCTGTGATCAGAACGCCCTCTTTTTATTCAAGTGCTTCTTTCAGTGTTGAAAGTGCACTTTTCTCAATACGGGAAACGTAGGATCTTGATATTCCGAGGGCTTGAGCGATCTCTCGTTGCGTGAGTGGCTCACTGCCTCCGATGCCGTAACGCATCATAATGATTTGCTTTTCTCTCGGACCTAATAATCGATTGATGCATTGAAGCATTTTTTCTGTGAGGATTTTTTTGTCAACCTCCTCTGCGATGTCTTCATCAGAGCACACCACGTCGATGTAAGTCAATGGGTTTCCGTCTCTGTCAACGTCGATGGTTTCATTGATTGAGACCTCAGAGGAAAGCTTTTTTTGCGATCTGAAATGCATCAGAATTTCGTTTTGGATGCATTTGGATGCATAAGTTGCAAATTTGACGCCGTTCTTTCGGTTGAAACTGTCAACCGCCTTGATGAGCCCTATGGTTCCGATCGAAACAAGATCCTCGGGATTTTTTGACGTAGAATAATATTTTCTGACAATGTGGGAAACAAGACGCAGATTGTGAAGAATCAGCTTTTGGCGTGCATCTTCATCGCCGGCAGCAGCTTTGGCAAAGCATTTTGCCTCCTCCTCATCTTCCAACGGCGGAGGAAAGTTTTGCGGCATACCCACTCCCAGGATCATATGAAAGATCTTTGTCAAAAACGCAAAAAGTGTAAAAAACACTGAAATCGCCTCCTTGCTTTCAAGTGGTGCTTACAATATATGAGAAGGGGAGATTTTTTTTGCTTGTACCTTGATTTTTGCGTTTTTTCATTGACATTAAAGAATCATTATGTTATACTTGAATCGATGAATTTAAGAAACGGAGATGTAAGACAATGAAAAAACTCATCGGTAATGCCGTTGTAGGTCAGAGCGGCGGTCCAACAGCCGCGATCAATGCAACGCTCGCGGGCGTGATCCGCGGTGTGAAGGAAAATCTTGACGGTGGATGTATTGAAACACTTTACGGTATGCGCAACGGTGTAGAGGGCTTGATGCAGGAGCTCCTTATCGATCTCACCGCTTACTTTGACTGTGAAGAAAAGCTATCACTTCTTGAGCATACTCCCGCGGCAGCGCTCGGCTCCTGTCGCAAGAAGCTTCCGAAGCTTGGAGAGGATGATGCTTTCTATGAAAGTATGATCGGAATTTTTAAGAAATACAACATTCGATATTTTTTCTACATCGGTGGAAACGATTCGATGGATACCGTCGCAAAGCTCTCTGCATATACGCGTACGCACAGCTATGAAATGGTGATCCTCGGTGTTCCAAAAACCATAGATAACGACCTTGTGGGTACCGATCATACCCCCGGGTTTGGCTCTGCCGCAAAGTATATTGCCGTTACGACCCAGGAGATCATCCGTGATTGTGCAGTATATAGAATTCCCGCGGTTACGATTGTGGAGATCATGGGTCGTGACGCCGGTTGGTTGACGGCTGCATCAGCGATCGGTCGTGTTGTCAATGGGATCGAGCCCGATCTTGTTTATCTTCCCGAGCGTACCTTTGATATGCAATCCTTCTTTGCGGATGTTCGTGCTGCGCTTGAGAAGCATCCCAACGTCGTGATTGCCGTTTCCGAGGGAGTTCGCTTTGCAGACGGTCATTATGTTGGTGAGGGAACACAAACAGGTGCTAAGGATGCCTTCGGACATGCATATCTTGCAGGCACAGGTAAGGCACTTGAGCTTGCCGTGAAGGCTGAAATCGGTTGTAAGGTTCGTTCCATCGAGCTCAATCTTCCTCAGCGTTGTGCCGCTCATATTGCGTCAGCGACAGATCTTTCCGAATCGGTTGCGACGGGACGCGCCGCTATCAAGTGCGCAGGAGAAGGTGTTACCAGATGCATGATCACCGCACAGCGAGCAGATGCGGAGGAATACAAGATTGAGTATCTGCCCAAGGACGTATCGGAAATCGCCAATAAAATTAAATTTGTAAATGACGAGTATATCAACGAAAAGGGTAATCACGTAACGGATGCATGCTGTCAATATCTTTTACCGCTGATTCTCGGAGAAGCAAACGGATTTTACGAAAACGGCTTGCCGAAGCATCTGATCTTCGATTGATGTTTGTGGTCGTTAAAATGTTCTAAATGCCCTTGCAGATTCGTACATTGATATCGGATCAACCGCCCTGCGGCGGTGATACGGGAGGCAACGGTATGAAATCTGTTTTGGTTGTTTTGGGAACTCGTCCGGAGGCAATTAAGCTTTGCCCATTGATCTTGGAATTGCGAAAAAGAGGTCTTTGGCACATTCGTGTGTGTTCTACGGGACAACATCGCACGATGCTGAAGGATGCAATGGATGCGTTTGATATGAGTGCCGATATCACGCTTGATATCATGCGCCCGGGTCAAACACTGACTTCAATGGGAGCACGGCTTCTTGAAGGGATGGATTCTGTGCTTCGACAAGAGGATCCGTCCCTTGTTTTGGTACAGGGTGATACTTCGACGGCTTTTTTTGCGGCTTTGGCAGCATTTCAACATAAAATCCCTGTGGGACATGTGGAAGCAGGGCTTCGCACCTACTGCATGGATGCGCCGTTTCCGGAGGAATTTCACCGATGTGCGATTTCTCTGTTTGCAAAGTATCACTTTGCTCCAACCGTTGATGCAAGAGATCGCTTGCTTACTGAGGGAAAGTGTCCGTCTTCTGTGTTTGTTACCGGAAACACGGTTGTGGATGCCCTTCGCTATACGCTTGCAAGCACCCCCGCGTGTGGCGCGATAGATGTCCCGAAAGGGAAGAGATTGCTGATTTTCACTTCTCACAGAAGGGAAAATCTGGGGGTCCCCATGAGAGCGTCCTTTGCGGCGTTGCGCCGTATCGTAGAGCACTGGGAAGACGTCATGGTGCTGTGCCCTTTACATAGAAATCCTTCTGTCCGTGCCATCGCTTATGAAGCCTTGAAGGGGCTTCCTCGCATACGTTTGATCGAGCCGCCGGAGATCGTAACCTTTCACCACCTCCTTTTCTCCTCTTATCTTGTTATTACGGACAGCGGCGGTATTCAAGAGGAGGCTGTGGCTCTCGGGATTCCCACTCTGGTCACTCGTAGTTCTACAGAAAGGGAGGAAGGGGTTCGTGCGGGAGTTTTGCGCTTGGTGGGAACCGACGAGAATTCGATCGTTGCTGCTGCAAATACACTTCTTAAGCACGGATCCGAAGAATATCGCGCTATGCGAAGGGCATCTTCCGTTTTCGGTGACGGAACAGCAAGTCAAAAAATCGCCGATATTCTTGAAACTAAGTTGATATAGCAATCAGTGGATTTAACAAAGAAAGGGAAGTCAACTATGCAATTTTTCAATCATGAAATCAAGGTGAATGAACTGTCCGCACCGCTTCGCTGTTATATCCCCGACGGTGCACCGCACGGACTGTTTCAGAAGAACCGTCCCGCGATGATCGTTCTCCCGGGAGGCGGTTACAGTCATACCTATGAAGGAGAGGCGGAACCGATCGCGCTTGAATATTTGAGCGCAGGATTCTGTGCGTTTGTTCTGAATTACAGTGTCTATCCCGCTAAATTTCCTCAGGCTCTTCTTGAGGCACTTTCTGCGATCAGATACGTCAGAGAGCATGCCGAGAAGTTTGGCATTGATCCGGAAAGGATTTCTGTTTGCGGTTTTTCTGCAGGCGGGCATCTCGCGGCATGCACGGGAACACTTTGGAATCATTCGTGTCTTGACGAATACCTTTCGGGAGATCGGACACCATATAAGCCGAACACAATGGTTTTGTCATATCACGAA
>SVSZ01000081.1 GCA_015064025.1 Oscillospiraceae bacterium
TGCCCTTGGGACCTACGAGCGTGATCTTTTCATTGCCTGCGGCATACTGACCGGGCTGGCTCAGATCCTTCTTAACGGTGAGGGTTGCATCCTTGCCGTAAAGAGCCTCTACAGCCTCCTGCGTCAGGTGAATGTGGCGCGCGGACGTTTCGACTAAGACCTTCTTTTCCATAATTCAAAACCTTCCTTATGTAGTTGTTATTTTGTGTGTTCATAAATGGACGAACACAATACTCCATACACAATTATTATAACATAAAAAACGACAATTGTAAATAGGCTTTTTTACAATTGTGCGCACATATCCGAAAAAAATATTGGGAAGAATACTTAAAAAATGAAATTCGGAGGGTTCTCAATGGAAAACAGGACAGCAGACGAGGAACGCCGCAAAAAGGACGCGGAGGAAGCACGGGAGAGCGAGATCGACAACATCGAAAGGAGCGGTGTGAGCACCGCGCAAAACGGAGAGGAGAGCTTTCGGTGCATTTCGATCATCGGACAGATCGAGGGGCACTATATTCTTCCCGAAGGGCAGAAGGCAACCAAGTACGAGCAGATCATTCCGCTGCTTGTATCGGTTGAGGAAAGTCGGGACGTGGACGGGCTTCTTGTCATTCTCAACACCATGGGCGGTGACGTGGAGGCGGGGCTTGCGCTTGCCGAAATGATCGCCTCCATGACAAAGCCGACGGTGTCTTTGGTTCTTGGCGGGGGGCATTCCATCGGTGTCCCGTTGGCGACCGCCGCGAAAAGGTCACTCATCGTACCGAGTGCGACCATGACACTTCATCCCGTCCGCATCAACGGCATGGTGGTGGGAGTTCCTCAATCCTTTCGCTATATGAACGAGATGCAGAAGCGCATCGTCAATTTCATTTGTGCGCATTCGAACGCACGTCCGGAGGACGTCACTGAGCTGATGATGCGCCCCGACCAGCTTGCCACAGATTGCGGATCTATCATCGAGGGCGAGGAGGCTGTGCGCTACGGGATCATTGACGAGGTGGGGGGATTGGATCGGGCGCTTGCTCTTTTACGGGAGATGAAGTGACAGCCGTATCGGTTTTGCAGCGTGCCGTGCTCAACCTTTGTATCATTGTATTTTGTTCGTTATTTTTTCAAAAAAACGGACGGGAGGTATTGAAACTGTAATTTATATATGTTATAATAACTATATCTGTGCCCTTGTGCCGTGGGAGGATCCTCGGACATGGGCACGGACAATGAGATAAAAACCGTTCCAGCCTTTTCCGTTCGCTGCACCGTTTGCAGGCGAGCACGGGGGGAATGACCAAGCGGAAGTCCGCACAATGGATCGTGCGGCTGTTTCCTGTGTGCATTGTGCAGACTTCCGTTTGGTCATGTTACGGCACGGTAAGACAAGGAGGATTCTTTGAAGACCACAATGAAACTGCGCTCGGGCGCGACCATTCCCCAGCTTTCCTCCGCGGATGCGGAGAGAAAGAACTACCTCACGCGCGAGGTGCTCAACCGCATGCATCTGATGCCTGCGGGAGATCCTGCCGCTTACGATGAAAACGAGGATGGCAGCATTACATATTTTTTTGACCCTGCAAGGGTTACGGAGGCACCTCCCGAGCTTTGGTATGCCCCCGCGCAGAAGAGCGAAACGATGGAGCTTGACAGCGGTGTCACCATCACGCGCATGAGCACGAAGCGTGCGGCGGCATGCGGATATTACACCGCCGAGCGCCTTTCGCAGATGCATTACGACATCATTGAGGAGCCTGTGGCATACACGCTTCGCAACGATAAGAGCGTCATTTATTTTTACGATAAAAAGACCGCGATCCGTCAGCCTCTGATGTGTGTCAGCTGCGGAAAGGATATCCGTTACCGCCGTAAGCTGTGCAGAGACTGCTTCGAGCGTGATCTTGCCATCCGACGTGCGGAGGGGGACCTGCACAGAGCCGCGGTATACGGCATGAAGCGTGAGCGTGTGCTTTTCTTCGACCTTGAATTGACGGGCGTATACGATCACGATGAGATCCTTTCCATCTCCATCACGGACGGTACGGGCAAGGTGGTCATGGATACCCTTGTCAAGCCCGTGCACAAGAAGAAGTGGAAGCAGACCGAAAAGATCCACGGGATCACCCCCGATATGGTGACGGACGCACCGACGCTTGAGGAGCTGACTCCCACGATCAAGGAGATCTTCGCTTCTGCCGACGTGCTCATTGCCTACGGTGTTTCTACCGATTACAGCCACATCAAGTATATTTATGCTACCGAGGCAGAGCGCGAGGCTCTGCATGAAAAGACGCGTTGCGCGTCCATTGAGTTTGTTCGCTTTCAATCGGAGCATTATCCCGACCTGGTTCACGCGTCCCTTAGCGACGCGATGGCGCTTCTTGAGATCGAGTGGGACGGTGTCGCGCACACCTCCATTGCGGATACCATCGGATGCGCAAGGGTGTGGGAAAAGCTGTTCCCCAACTACTATGAGAATTGAGGTGTAGGCATGGACCGTTTCTTTGGACTTGATCACGCAAGCAACCAGGGTGAGGGAGCAGTGCTCCTCACCACCGTGCACGATGACGTGGAAAAGAATCTGCTTTGCGGAATTCTGGAGGAAGAGGAGATCCCGTATCTTCTCAAGGATCGCGGAAGCGGAGAGGTTGTACGAATCCTTTCGGGATACTCTGTTTTCGGCTCCGATATTTACGTTCCCGCACCGCTGTTTGAAAAGGCATCCGAGCTCCTTGACGCTTACCGCAACAGCGAGCCCGTGGAGGATGACTTCTTCATGGACGAGGATGGGGAAGAGGAGGATGCATGAAGGAAATATTGCTTTGTAAGTACGGCGAGATCGTTCTCAAGGGGAGCAACCGCCGTTACTTTGAGGACACGCTGTGCAAGACGCTCCGTCACCGAGCAAAAAAATACGGAAGCTTTGAGATCACACGCTCTCAAAGCACACTCATCATTGAGCCAAAGGATGATTTTGCCGATATTGACGGTATGTTCGAGAGCACGCAGAAGGTGTTCGGCATTGTGGGCATCAGCCGCTGCGCCGTGTGCGAAAAAAGCATGGAGGCGATCAAGAAAACCGTAGAGGAGTATATTCCGCAGTTTCTGATCGGGAAGAAGACCTTTAAGGTCGTAGCAAAGAGATCGGACAAGCGGTTTGCACTGGATTCCATGCAGATCGCCGCCGAGGTCGGCGGATATGTGCTTGCCGCATGCCCTTATCTTCGCGTGAACGTGCGCGAGCCGGAGATCGTGGTGCAGGTGGAGATCCGTGAGTTTGGTGCCTATATCCACGCAGGACAGTTCAAGGGTGCGGGAGGTATTCCCGTCGGGACGAGCGGAAAGGCAATGCTCCTTCTCTCGGGAGGCATCGATTCGCCCGTTGCGGGGTATATGATGACCAAGCGCGGTATCCAATTGGAGGCGATCCACTTTGAATCCTTCCCCTATACCAGTGAACGTGCAAGGGAAAAGGTTTTGGAGCTCGCGCGTGAGCTTTCCCCGTATGCGGGAACCTTCACCGTGCACATCGTTTCCCTGACCCATATCCAGGAGGAGCTTGTCAAAAACTGTGAAGAGGATTACTTCACGCTTCTTTTGCGCCGCTATATGATGGCGATCTCGGACAGGATCGCAAAGAAAACGGGATGCGGCGCACTGATCACGGGCGAGAGCCTTGGTCAGGTTGCCTCGCAGACCATGCAGGCGATCGGCGTGACGAATCCGATGACAACGCTGCCTGTCTTCCGTCCCTGCATTGGCATGGACAAGGAGGAGATCGTGCAAATTTCCCGCAAGATCGGTACGTTCGACACCTCCATACAGCCGTATGAGGATTGCTGTACCGTCTTTACCCCCAAGCATCCAAAGACCAAGCCCGAGCTTTCCAAGGTGGAGGAGCAGCAGTCCCGCCTTGATTTTGAGGCGCTTGTGAACGAGGCGATCGAGGGGGCATACGTAGAATATATCCGCGCCGAGGTATAAGGCGAAATATCATTTCAAAAGGAGAAAAAGCATTATGGCTGAATTATTGAGTGCAAACGACAGACGGACACATTACTGCGGAGAGCTCAGAGAGAGCGATATCGGCAAGGACGTATGCGTGATGGGTTGGGTGCAGAAGCAAAGAGACCTCGGAACTCTGATCTTTATTGACCTGCGCGACCGCACGGGATTGGTACAGCTTGCCTTTGATACGGAAACCGACAGAGAGATCTTTGACAAGGCATTCGGCATCCGCGCCGAGTACGTGCTTGCCATCCACGGCACGGTACGTCCTCGCGGCGAGGGAGCGATCAACCCCAATCTCCCCACGGGACACGTCGAGATCTTTGTCAAGGAGCTCAAGATCCTTTCCGTCGCACAGACCCCTCCCTTCGAGGTGTCCGATACGAAAAAGGTAGGTGAGGATACCGCGCTGAAGTATCGCTACCTGGATCTTCGCCGCCCCTCGCTCCAGCGCAATATCCTTATGCGTCATCAGATCGCAAAGGTCGCACGTGAGTACTATTATGAGAACGGCTTCCTTGAGATCGAGACCCCGATGATGATCAAGTCCACGCCCGAGGGCGCGCGCGACTATCTTGTGCCCAGCCGTGTGCACAAGGGAAGCTTCTATGCGCTTCCGCAGTCTCCCCAGATCTACAAGCAGCTCTTGATGCTCAGCGGCTACGATCGTTACATCCAATTGGCTCGTTGCTTCCGCGACGAGGACCTCAGAGCCGACCGCCAGCCCGAGTTTACACAGATCGACCTTGAAATGTCCTTTGCGACCGAGGAAGACGTTATGGCGATGAACGAGGGCTTTATCAAGCGCGTCTTCAAGGAGGTTCTTGGGGTGGATATTCCCACGCCGCTTCCTCGCATGACCTTCGCGGAAGCGATGAACCGCTACGGCTCGGACAAGCCCGACACGCGCTTCGGTATGGAGATCGAGGATCTTTCCGACGTTGTAAAGGGGTGCGGCTTCGGTGTCTTTACCTCCGCGATCGAGGCGGGCGGCAGTGTGCGCTGCATCGTTGCGAAGAACGCGGCAGGGGTGCTGACGCGCAAGGAGATCGACAAGCTGACCGAGCATGCGCGCGGCATAGGTGCTAAGGGCTTGGCATACATTCGCTGGGCGGACGAGGCACCCAACTGCTCCTTTGCAAAATTCCTCACGCCCGAGGAGCTTGACGCGATCCTCAGGGCAGGCAACATGGAAAAGGGTGACGTGATGCTCATCGTTGCCGATAAGAACAAGGTCACGCTTCCCACGCTGGGCGCGCTGCGTACGATCCTTGGCAAAAAGCTGGAGCTCATCCCTGCGGGCAAGTTCAACTTCCTTTGGGTCGTGGAGTTCCCCTTCTTCGAATGGAACGAGGAGACCGAGGCTTGGGATGCGATGCACCATCCCTTCACCATGCCGCTTCCCGAGTGCCTTGAGTATCTGGAAAGCGATCCCGGAAGCGTTCGTGCTCAGTGCTACGATATGGTGCTCAACGGCACCGAGCTTCTTTCCGGCTCCATCCGTATCACCGACTGGCAGCTGCAGGAGAGAATGTTCAAGGCTTTGGGACTTACCGAGGCAGATATCGAAAGAAAATTCGGATTCCTTGTGGATGCCTATAAGTACGGAGCACCTCCTCACGGTGGCTCCGGCATGGGGCTTGACCGCCTTGCCATGGTGATGACGGGTGCGGATTCCTTGCGTGACGTGGTTGCCTTCCCGAAGGTACAGAACGCAAGCGAGCTGATGTCTCAGTGCCCGACTCCCGTATCCGCTGCGGATCTCGCGGTGCTGGGTATTGCCGTAACCGAGACGGAGGACTGAATTGGGCGCCATGACCTCAAATACCTTTTGGTGAAAGTTCTTGAAAGGAGACGGGGGCGTAGGGGAAGAGGAAGGCGTCTTTTAAGACGCCTTCCTCTTCCCCTAAAATCCCATATACATACGATGCCTGAACTGTTATCCCCTGCGGGGAATTTTGAAAAAATGAAGGCGGCGCTACTTTACGGAGCGGACGCCGTGTATCTTGCGGGACAGATGTTCGGAATGCGTGCCGCAGCGGACAATTTTACGGTGGACGAGCTTCATGCCGCCGCAGAATACGTGCATGAAAGAGGGAAGAAGATCTACCTCACGGTCAATACCATGCCGCACGTGGACGAATATCCCGCGCTTCGCCGATTTCTTTCCGACGTCAAGGGGGCGGGGATCGATGCCTTGATCGTTGCCGATCTCGGAGTCTTTTCGACGGTGCGTGAGCTTTTGCCCGACACAGAGATCCATATGTCCACGCAAACAAGCATCGTCAGTCCCGCCTCGGCAAAGGCATATGCCGCGATGGGAGCGAAGAGGCTTGTATTGGCGCGAGAGCTGACACTGGAGGAGATCCGAAGCATTCGCGCGGAACTTCCTGCGGACGTTGAATTGGAGGCGTTTATCCACGGCTCCATGTGCGTGTCCTACAGCGGACGCTGTCTTCTTGCCAATGCCTTCAACGGGCGGGATGGCAACCGCGGTACCTGCTCACAGCCCTGCCGTTGGAACTATTCTCTTGTGGAAGAAAAACGTCTTGACACTCCCTTTCCCATTGAACAGCAGGAGAACGTCGGGACATTTATCATGTCCTCGAAGGACATGTGCATGATCGAGCATATTCCCGAGCTGATGGAGAGCGGGATCGCCTCCTTCAAGATCGAAGGACGTATGAAGAGTGCCTACTATACGGCGGTCGTGACGAATGCCTACCGTATGGCGATGGATGCCTATCGCCATGATCCCGCGGCTTACAGCTTCGATCCCGCATGGCTTTCCGAATTGGAGAGCGTTTCCCACCGTGAGTACGGAACGGGCTTTTATTTTGACGATCCCATGCAAAACCCTCAGCTTGTCAGCGCTTGCGGCTATATCCGCGAGAAGGCATATTTCTCCACTGCCATCGAATATGATGAAGGAGAAGCACAAGCCCTTCTTAACGCAGGGGTGCCTCTTGAAAACGGCGAGGGAAGGCTTTACCGCTTTATCCAGCGCAACAAGGTGTCCGTCGGTGAGGAGGCGGAATTGATCTCGCCCTCCCGTATCGGACGCGGCTTTAGTGTGTCGGAGCTTTATGCGCCCGACGGCACGGCGCTTGACGCAACGCCGCATCCCTCCATGATCTATTGGTGCCGCGTGCCCTTCGAGGTGCGAGAGGGAGATATTATGCGCGCCGCTGCGGGACGCGGACTTGAAATTCGTGCGAAGGATCGCCTCAAGGGTGAGTGCGACTGACGCAGAAAGGATCTTGTATGACCGAATTTTTTGAAATACTGAAGTCGATCCTCTACGGCATCGTGGAGGGGATCACCGAGTGGCTTCCCATCAGCTCTACAGGGCACCTCATTCTTTTGGAGAGCCGTTTGCCCTTTGCCTTTAGCGACGATCCTTTGCTTTTGGCAGAATTTTCCGAAATGTTCCAGGTGGTCATTCAGCTTGGTGCGATCTTAGCGGTGGTCGTTCTGTTTTGGTCACGTCTGTGGCCCTTTACATCGAAGAAAACGACCGAGGAAAAGAAATCTACGCTTCGCCTGTGGGCGCGAGTGATCGTGGCGAGCATTCCCGCCGCCTTTGCGGGGATCGTTCTTGACAAGGTGCTCGAGGCTTTTTCGGGCAAGGACATCGACGGGTGGCTCTATAACGCACCCGTTGTTGCCGTGGCGCTTGTCGTTTACGGGGTTGCGTTCATCGTGATCGAGCGGATCAACCGCGGACGTACGCCACGCGTTGAGCGTGTGGAGGATATGAGCTTTGGAACTGCGCTTTCTGTCGGTTGCTTCCAGGCGCTTTCCATCGTTCCCGGCACCTCACGCTCGGGGTCTACGATCCTTGGATCCATGCTGCTTGGTATTTCACGTACCGCAGCGGCGGAGTTTTCCTTCTTTATGGCAATTCCCGTCATGCTTGGTGCCAGCGGTATCAAGGCTTTGGGTTTTCTCTCCTTTGTCAGCGAGACGAATGCGGTGATCCCTCCCATGGCATGGGTGACGCTTGGTGTGGGGTGCCTTGTCTCCTTCGCCGTTTCCATGCTGGCGATCCGCTTCCTTATGGACTTCGTCAAGAAGCACAGCTTCTCTCCTTTTGGCGTTTACCGCATTGCTTTGGGTGCTCTTGTGTTGCTCCTTTGGTTCCTTAACGTCTGACGGTGGCATCATGGAGGAACGCTTACAAATTTTGTACCCTGTGATCGTTGAGGGAAGGTATGACAAATTGCGGCTTGAGAGTGTGATCGATGCCGATATCCTCACGACGGACGGCTTCGGGGTCTTCAACACTGCGGAAAAACGAGCTACGTTGTGTGCTCTTGCGAAAAAAACACCCTTGATCCTGCTTACAGACAGCGACGGTGCGGGGAAGCTGATCCGATCCTATCTGACGTCGATCCTGCCTGCGGACCGTCTGATACAGCTTTACGTTCCGCGCATCAAGGGAAAGGAAAAAAGAAAAAAGGACTTTTCAGCCGAAGGGATGCTCGGTGTGGAGGGAATGGAGCGCGGGTTGCTTTACGAGCTCTTCGCACCGTATGCGGACAGCGAGGCAGTCGAGCGGCGCAGACGTGAAAATCCGCTTTCCAAGACCGATCTTTACGTGGATGGCTTGACGGGTGGTACGGACAGCCGCCGCCGCCGTGATGCGCTTGCCGTGTCCCTGGGGCTTCCCGAGGGGATGACTCCCAATGCATTGCTTTCCGCCTTGCGGATCCTTTGCAGCTATGAGGAATACTGTGCCGCCGTGGGGCGGGGAAGAGAGGAAAAGGAAAATGAAGGCTGAGATCAAACCGATCGAAAGTGATATCCGCGGTATTTATCGCCATTACAAGGGCGGCACGTACCGTGTGATCTGCATGGCGCACCATTCCGAGACACTGGAGGATATGGTGGTATACGAGCCGTTGGACGGAACAACGGGATACTGGGTACGCCCCGCTTCCATGTGGAACGAAGCGGTATGTGTGGACGGCGTAATCCGTCCGAGATTTGAAAAAATAAAGGAATGAGGGAAATAATATGGTAAAAACAGTATTGAAGATCGATGGCATGATGTGCCCGATGTGCGAGGCTCACGTCAACGATGCGATCCGCCGCGATTTTAAAGTAAAGAAGGTTACCTCCTCCCACAAGGAAAAGACAACGGAGATTCTGAGCGACGGGGCGCTTGACCGCGATCAGCTTCAAGCGACGGTGAGCGGAATGGGGTATACGCTTCTTGACGTATGCACGGAGCCGTATGAGAAAAAGGGACTCTTTTCGGGACTGAAGAAGTGATAAATATACAATGAGAGCGCAAATGCAAAAACGCATTTGCGCTCTCATTGTACATGCTTGAAGCTCGCATTGATGATGCTTTCGTCGGATAAGCGCTTTTTGAACACATGAATACATAGTATATTTTTATACCAAGTGATATTCCAAATCCAAGAAAAGAAACCAAATTTATCGGTATTATTGATCGGATTATTTTCATAATATGCAAATAAACAATGAGAACAAACAGTTCTTGAAACACCGATATTATCACATTCATCCCCATTCACAAACCTACCGACCTGAGGATCATAATACCGACTCTGGAGGTAATACAACCCAATCTCAGAGTCATAGTAATACCCTCTGTAGCGGAAAGGATTGACCCGTGCAATGATACCGGTCTCATCAGACACAACGGTACAAACGCCCCAAGCGTCGTAGGTATATCTTGCTACCACGTTGCCGTAGCTGTTGGTGATCGCAATAACGTCGCCTTGCAGGTTCTTTTGGAA
>SVSZ01000082.1 GCA_015064025.1 Oscillospiraceae bacterium
CGAACTTCATGAATGAAAAGGTGAAGGGAAGTGCCAAGAAGCTTTCCTACGTGGAAAAGAAGAACACGCTCACCGTGAAAGAAAAGAACGGCACCAAGGTGATCGTATCGCTTGGCAAGAAATTCTCCTTGAAGTTCTGCACTGCCGAGGGTAAGGTGATCACCGAGGTAACCTCCGTGGCGTATGAAAACGACAGACTTATTATGCGCGGTTCTCTTGAGGAGAAGGAAGCGATCTACGGCGGCGGTGAAAGACTTGACGTTGCGAACAAGAGAGGCACGGCATTCGATCTTTACACCTGCGACGGCTGGAACAACTCCGCAACGACCTACGTCGTCATTCCTACCTTCCTCACCACCCGCGGCGGCGGTATGTTTATCAACCGCAATGAATCCGCTTTGGTCGATTTCGGTAAGGAAAAGGCTGACGAGTGGTTCTACAAGCTGCGCGACGGCGATATGGACTGCTACTTCTATCCCACGGGCGACATGAAGGACGCGCTCAGAGGATATACCGAATTGACGGGGCACGCATACATGCCTACTCCCTGGATGCAGGATATGCACATCTGCCGTTACGGCCCCGACTATTGGTGCTTTGATAAGGACAGATGCGTTGACAGAATCGAAGACTACCCCGATTGGGAAAATCTTTACGTGGTGGCAGACGGTAATTACGTGGATGTTACCAGACACGATATGGGCGACGCACTGGCAGTGGTTGTGAACGGCGGCACGAGCTACGTGGCGTATAAGCTGCTCAGTGATGAGGAAAAGGCACGTGTTGACCGCTTCTATCTCCTCAATGCAGAGCAAAAGTATGAGCTTGTATACGTAAAGAACGATGCAGGCAAGTACTTTAAGAAAGGACCCAAGGGGAACCCCGGCGGTAACAGCTGCAAGACGATCATTGAAAACTTCATTAAAGAGGACATGAAGCCCGCAGCGGCAAGCATGGAGGCTCGCGGCTGGAGTGCATGCTTCCGAGACAGCGACGAGAGCAGAGCAAACAAGGCAGATCTTCAGAAGTCCATCGATTGGCTGCACGCTCACGGCATGAAGGCAATGGTCTATATCCGTGTCGGCGGCGTCGATGCACAGGATATCGGCTTCAAGCCCGAATACAAGGTGCATGCGGACGTTGAGATCAAGAACGAGGACGGCACCGTAACCGTAAACGAGAACACCACCGCAATCCCGTGGATCCTCGGTACGGGCGACAACCCCGACGTAGGACGCAGAAACGGTGTTTTGAGAACCGGTGACTATCTGGATATTACCAACGAAGAAGCGACCGACTGGTACTTCGGTAAGATCTGGGGCGAGATGATCGATATGGGCATTGACGGCGTCAAGATCGACTTCTGTGAGTGCATGCCCGACGGTGAAAAGCAGGTCGGTACCACTAAGACACACTACAAGTGGGCAGATCCCTCCAAGATCGTTACGGGAACCGAGCACCATGCATACGCTCCTTACTTCATCTCCATGTTCTACAAGAAGATGATCGAGCTGAAGGCGGCAAAGGGACTCAAGGATGGGTTTATGGTATTCACCCGCGGCGGCGGTATCGGCTCTCAGAGGAACCCCTACATGTGGTCGGGCGACCAGGGACGTCAGTACGAGAAGCTGGATGACCAGCTCCTCGCGACCGTGAACTGCGGTCTTTCCGGACTTCCTTACATGTCCTTCGATATGGCGGGATACGCATATTTCGGCAACAACTATTTCACCATCGGTCTTGAGAACGAGTCTGCGATCTTTGCACGCGCGACCGAGTTCACTGCGTTCCTGACGCAGATGCAGACACACGGTGACGTGCGTCACGCATATGAAATGACCGAGGAGACAAAGCAGATCTACCGTAACTTCACGCGTCTCCATACGGAGCTCATCCCCTATATGCAGAAGTATTCACGCATCGCGTGCGATACGGGTATGCCTCCCGTGCGTCACCTGGTGCTGAAGTATCCCACCGACGAGAAGGTTTACGACATGATCGACGAGTTCATGCTCGGTGACGGTCTCCTTGTGGCTCCGATCCTTACAAAGGATACGTTTGAAAGAGACGTCTACCTGCCCGAGGGCTCCTGGACCGATCTTTTGACGGGTGAATGCATCGAGGGCGGTAAGACCGTAAAGGCGAAGGCAAATATCGGTCAGATCCCCGTATATCTGAACAACGATTCGAAGGATGTACGTGAGCTTCTTCCCATCTTTGACGGTCAGAACTGGAATCAGATCAAAAACTGGAATTAAACAATGATATTTGCGGGGAAACTTCTCGGGAAGTTTCCCCGCACCTCTTTACATTTTCGGTGGGTTATGGTAAAATAATAATGTCATGAAAAAAGGAGGGGAAGTGCCGTGGATTTGAATGAACAGTATTATAAAAAAGTGATCTCGGCGATCGGTTGGGCACTTTTGATCCTTTGGGGACTTATGCAAGGCTTTGGTGTGGGAATCACGCTTCTTCCCGTGCTCCTCGCGGCGTTGCCGATCTCTCCCGTTTTGTCGGAGGTCGTCTATCAATTGCTCCATGCAGCGGGGTATCTTCTGACCTTTATGCTGCCGGTGCTTTTTTTGAGGTTGATACTGAAAAAGAAAGGCTGTATGCCGCATCCCATCGCGTTTGAAGCACGTATTTCTCCCATGCTTCCGTGCATGGCCTTCGCCTCTCTTGCCATTTGCTTTTCTGCGGCGCAGATCAATGCCTACATGGTGGAGATCTTCAATTATTCCGAATTCACCGCCGAGGTGCTCATGGGGCAGAACGAAAAGAGCGAGGCTTACGCAATCGTTCTCAATTTCATTGTCCTCTCCATTGTCCCCGGCTTTTGCGAGGAGCTTTTGTTCCGCGGGGCGATCCTTGGGAATCTCATGCCCTTCGGAAGAATTCCCGCGATCCTGATCAGCTCCTTCTTCTTTGCTGTGATGCATCAGAATGCAGGGCAGCTGTTTTACACCTTTGCGGCGGGGATCGTTCTGGGGCTTATATACGAGCGCACGGGCAGTATCTGGAACTGTACCGTTATTCACATTCTCAATAATTTCGTATCGGTCCTGCAAGAGGCAGTCTACGGCTCGTCTGCCGATGAAACGGTCATCACGGCGATCCTTCTTTGTATTGAGTGCGTTGTATATCTTTTGGGGTCGATATCCGCAGTGATTCTGGTGCTGCGCTATTTTCGCAACCGTACGCCCCTGGAGGACGGTGTGTTCGGGCGCGATCTGCCCGCATCGGATTCCTATGCCGCATATCCTCTCCACAGTGGGCGCGCGGCACGGCTTTTGTGCACACCGACAGTGATCGTGTTTTTGGCACTGTGCTGTGTACAGGTCCTGCTTTTGATCCTTATGTCTTTGCTGGGAGGCTTTTTATGATGCGTGCCGAGGATGAAAAATGGATGCGCCTTTGCATCAAGGAGGCGACTTGCGCAGACAGGATGGGGGAGATCCCTGTCGGGGCGGCGATCGTAAGAGAGGGGGAGCTTTTGTCCCTGGCGCATAATCTCTGTGAACATGCGCACGACGCAACGGCGCATGCCGAATGTCTTGCCATATCCGAGGCTTGCCGCGCGCTTGCTTCCTGGCGGCTTTCGGACTGTACACTCTACGTAACGCTTGAGCCTTGCCCGATGTGTGCGGGGGCAGCGATCAACGCGCGCATCGGTCGGATCGTATACGGCGCGAAGAATCCGCGCATGGGTGCTTGCGAGAGCCTTGTAAAGCTTCCCGCATATCCCTTGGAGGTGACCCCCGTGTGTGACGGTGGGGTGCTTGGGGAGGAATGCCTCTCACTTTTGCACAATTTCTTTTCTGAAAAAAGAAATTCTTGAAAAAGGGAGTTTTTTTCCTTTTTCTATTTACAAAGCAAGAAAAATTATGTATAATATATGATATATGTTGCCGTTGAAAGGTAGGAGTTCCATGTCTAAAGTAACGATCCCGAGCGGATATCGCCCGTTTCTGAATTTTCGTCAAACCGAGCATGCCATTAAAAAGGTGAAGGATTTTTTTGAGCGCGATCTCTCGGTACAGCTCAATCTCTTGCGTGTATCCGCCCCCCTGTTTGTTTCTCCCGAAAGTGGACTCAACGACAATCTCAACGGTGTGGAGCGCACGGTCGGCTTTGACCTTCACTGCGGACAGCAGCTTGAGATCGTCCAGTCTCTCGCGAAATGGAAGCGTTATGCTTTGCAGATGTACGATTTTCTTCCCGGTGAAGGACTTTATACCGACATGAACGCGATCCGACGCGACGAGGAGACCGATAACATTCACTCCATTTACGTCGATCAGTGGGACTGGGAAAAGATCATCACGAGGGAGCAGAGAACGGAAAAGACGCTTCGCGATGCGGTCAACGCAATCTATGCGGCGCTTCATCACACGGAAAATTACATCGTCAACGAATATGCCTTCATCGGAAAGCTGTTGCCCGACGAGATCACCTTCATTACGGCGCAGGAGCTTGAGGACCGTTATCCCGACAAAACGCCGAAGGAACGCGAGTATATTGCTGCGAAGGAATACGGCGCGATCTTTCTGATGCAGATCGGCGGTAAGATGAAGAGTGGGAAGTCGCATGACGGGCGCGCGCCCGACTATGACGACTGGAGCCTGAACGGTGATATCATCGTGTATTATCCCATTTTGGATATTGCTCTGGAGCTTTCCTCCATGGGAATCCGCGTGGATGAGGAGGCGCTTCTCCGCCAGCTTGCCGAGCGTAATTGCCCCGAGCGTGCCGAGCTTGCCTTCCATAAGGCGCTCCTGGAAGGGAAGCTGCCCTATACCATCGGCGGCGGCATCGGGCAATCCCGTCTTTGCATGTTTTTCCTGAGAAAGGCGCATATCGGCGAGGTACAGTCCTCTTACTGGACTCCCGAGGAGATCCGCGCGTGCGAATCCAACGGCGTCTATCTGCTTTGAGAAAGGCTTTGAAGCCATTATAAAACGTAAGATGTACGGGGGAGGAAGACAGCTTCCGTCCCCCGTTTCCGCCCCCTTATATCGGAAAGGAAGTATACCGTGAAAAGAATGATCAAACGAGTGCTTGCATCGATCCTTTTGTTGCTTGCCGTAACGCCCGCCTTTTCCTCCTGTGCGTCGAATATCACAACAAGAGATCTGACGTGGGCTGTCGGCACCGTTTTGCCGCCTGCCGAGGCTTTTTTTGAGGAGCTCCCGAGCGGCTACAGCGCGCGCTATGCAGAGCTTTATGAATTCAACGATTTCGAAACCTACTCTATCGACGTCATTCTTGTTTCTGCATTGGGTGGAGAGAGCCGTCATCGCGTAAAGCTGACGCTGGTAAAGGACGAGGAGCCACCCATGCTTGAAGGACTTCGCGATTTCGTTGCCTATATCAACGGTGGCGGTATCTCTTACCTTTCGGACGTCACTGCACGCGACAATTGTGACGGAGAAGTTTCGATCGACGTAAATTCTTCAGAGGTGAATCTGAAAAAGTCGGGTGTTTACCCCGTGACCTATACCGCGACGGATGCGGTCGGAAACCGTTCTGTTTTCAATATGACCGTCACGGTCATGAAGCAGGAGGTCACCCGTGAAATGCTCTTTGATGAATTGGAAAACGTTGCCAAGGGCATCTTCCAGAACGGCATGACCACCAAGGAAAAGCTGCGCGCGGTATATGATTTCGTGCGCAACAACGTAGCGTATACCTCCATTGCCGATAAGAGTAGCTGGATCAGTGCCGCTTATGAGGGCTTGACTACGGGGCAGGGGGATTGCTACACCTATTTTGCTCTTTCCAAGGCGTTCTTTGAATATCTTGAGATCGAGAACCTTGACGTGGAGAGAGCACAGGAGGCTGAGATCGCGGCAGGCGGTGTACGCCATTTCTGGAACATGGTCAACCTCGGTACCGCAGAGGATCCTCGCTGGTATCACTTTGACGCATGTCTTATCAAGGAGCTTCCCGATCCGTGGGGCTTTTTGATGACGGACAGGCAGCTCTCAAGGTATGCATCCACGCCCGACAGCTCCAAGGATAAAATGACCTATTTCTATTATTACGATAAGGATTCCGTTCCCGCCTCCGCCAAGGAGACGCTTACGGCGGTGGACTGAGGAGTACCGTATGCAGACCAATATTCTTGAGTATCTGGAGCGAACCGCTCCGCGTCTTCCCGATAAGGTGGCATATTCCGACGGTAGCTTTGACATGTCCTTTGGCGAATTGTACCGTGTTTCACGTGCCATCGGTTCGGCACTCATTGAACGCGGGTACAAAAAATCTCCCGTTGTCATTCTGATGAACAAGCATCCCCGTGAGATCGCAGCGTTTTACGGTACGGTCTATGCGGGCGGCTTCTACGTTCCCTTAGATCCCGAAATGCCCGCACACCGTATGCAATTGATCCTTGAAAACGTCGGTGCACGTGTGATGATCGTGGACGAAAAGGGTGAAAAGCTTGCGCGAACTCTTGATTTTGACGGCGAGATCCTTTCCTACGAGGAGCTTTCCGCTCACAGAGAGGATACGTTGGCGCTTGCCTGTGTCAGAGAAAAGCAGATCGATACGGATCCCATTTACATCGTCTTTACGTCGGGCTCGACGGGGATCCCAAAGGGCGTGGTTGCCTGCCACCGTTCGGTCATCGATTACGTTGAGGCACTTTGCGAGGCGCTGCCGTTTTCCGAGGAGACGGTGTTTGCCAATCAGACACCGCTCTTCTTTGACGCTCCCCTGAAGGAGCTGATGCCCGTGATCAAATACGGTGCTACGGCATATCTTGTGCCGAAAAAGTATTTTTTGTTCCCGATGATGCTTTGCGATTTTCTCAACGAGCACCGTGTCAACACCGTTTGCTGGGTGGTGTCGGCGCTTACGATGATCTCCTCTATGGGAGTGCTGGAAAAAAATCCGCCGAAGTATCTGCACACCGTTGCTTTCGGTAGCGAGGTGTTTCCGCTTCGTCAATACGAGCTTTGGAGAGCGGCACTTCCGAATGCGCGCTTCTTCAATCTGTACGGTCCCACCGAGGCGACGGGCATGTCCTGCTACTGGCGTGCGGAAAGAGCACTTGAAGAGGGTGAGCCGATTCCCGTCGGTGTCCCCTTCCGCAATACCGCTCTTTTGCTGATCGGAGAGGACGGGCGTGAGGTTGCCGACGGCGAGACGGGAGAGATCTATTTGCGCGGGACCTGCGTCACCCTCGGGTACTATAACAATCCCGAGAAAACAGCGGAGGCGTTTGTGCAAAATCCGCTGCAATCCGCATATCCCGAAACGGTCTATCGCACGGGAGATCTCGGATATATCAACCGTCACGGCGAGCTTGTGTTTGTCAGCCGCAAGGATGCGCAGATCAAGCATATGGGGCACCGCATAGAGCTTGGTGAGATCGAGTCTGCCGCGGCGGCACTTGAGGGGGTTTTCCGCGCTTGCGCGCTTTATGACAAGGAAGCGCAGAAGATTCTTCTGTATTACACCGGAAGCATTGCGGAGGACGTGCTGAACGGACATTTGCGCACGTATCTGCCGCGCTATATGCTCCCCGCACTTTGCCGCCGTCTTGACCGTATGCCTCTCACTCCCAACGGGAAGCTTGACCGCCGCACACTTGCGGAGCGTCACGACGGTTGATTTCCTTCTGCTTTTTCGCTTCTTTCCAAAAAGCGGATTGACAAAGGGCGCTTTTTGTGCTACAATATTACATGTTTGATAAAATGCGTGACAAACGCTTACAAGAGGTTCAATATGAAAAGAGATTTGATCAGAAGTATTTACGCGGATCAGGCGGCATTTGACGGGAAAGAGATCACCGTCGGCGGCTGGGCGAGAAGCATCCGCGACAGTAAAGCATTCGGCTTTATCGATCTCTACGACGGTAGCTGCTTCAAGACGATGCAGGTCGTATTTGAGAGAGATAAGATTGCAAATTATGATGAGATCGCAAAGCTGAACGTGGGTTCGGCTGTGGTTGTTCGCGGAAGAGTTGAGCTGACCCCCGAGATGAAGCAGCCCTTCGAGCTGAAGGCGATCGAGATCGCGGTGGAGGGCGCGTCCACGCCCGACTATCCTCTTCAGAAGAAGAGACACACTGTGGAATATCTGCGTGAGCAGGCATATCTGCGTCCGAGAACCAATCTCTTCTCTGCGGTTTTCCGCGTCAGAAGCGAGGTTGCGTATGCGATCCACTCCTTCTTTCATGACCGTGGCTTTGTTTACGTGCACACCCCTCTGATCACAGGCTCCGACTGCGAGGGAGCAGGGGAGATGTTCAGAGTTACCACCATCGATCCCGAGAATCCTCCTCGCCTTGAGGACGGTAGCATCGATTGGTCGCAGGATTTCTTCGGTAAGAGCACCAACCTCACGGTTTCGGGTCAGCTTGAGGGCGAGACCTATGCCATGGCGTTCGGTAACATCTATACCTTCGGTCCCACCTTCCGTGCGGAGAATTCCAACACGGCACGCCATGCGGCAGAATTCTGGATGATCGAGCCTGAGATCGCCTTTGCCGATCTTTCGGACAATATGCAATTGGCTTGGGATATGATCCAGTATATCATCCGTCACGTGATGAAGGCATGTGCACAGGAGCTTGAGTTCTTCAACAATTTCGTTGACAAGGGACTTCTTGAGCGTCTTGGTGCACTTGCAAACAGCGATTATGAGAAGGTGACCTATACGGACGCTGTTGAGCTGCTTAAGAAGAGCGGCGCGGAATTCAAGTATCCCGTGGAATGGGGATGCGATCTGCAGACCGAGCATGAGAGATACCTCACAGAGCAGATCTTCGGCAAGCCCGTCTTCGTCATCGACTATCCGAAGGAGATCAAGTCCTTCTATATGCGACTCAATGACGACGGTAAGACCGTGGCGGCAATGGACCTCCTTGTTCCCGGCGTCGGTGAGATCATCGGCGGAAGCCAGAGAGAGGAGCGTCTTGACATTCTTCTTTCCCGTATGGCTGAATGCAACCTCAAGGAAGAGGATTATTGGTGGTACGTTAACCTGCGCAAGTACGGCGGCACCAAGCATGCGGGCTACGGACTCGGATTTGAGCGTATCATTATGTATCTTACGGGTGTTTCCAACATCCGCGACGTCATTCCTTATCCCCGTACCGTCGGGAACGCGGAATATTAATGGAATAAAAGCAAATTTCTGTCTGTCAGAGATAAGCAAAAATTGCATAAAAACAAGCCTTCACACAGGAGAAGGCTTGTTTTTGTGTTTTTTTGATGTAATAAATAAAAAATATCTTTACAAATTTCGAAAACGGTGTTATAATAGACATTGCCAAACTAATCAAATAATGCAAATCAGGTATCATTTTCTTTTAGGAAAAGTATACTCTTTTTCCGCATGTGCAAAATTTGAATTTGATAAAATGCAAATTCCACTTTGTATATGCGGTTATACCGATTTGCAACTGATTGGTTTGGCGACTATCGGAGTTTGCGTTTTTGTGCGTCTGCTTTGGTGGGCGCACTTTTTGTTTTGGTTCTATAATAAATGTTGGGGTGAAACCAACAGATATAGCGAATAAATTATAAAAAAGCAAAAAAAGAAAGAGCATATCTGAAAAAATCTGATAAAATGTTAATTGAC
>SVSZ01000083.1 GCA_015064025.1 Oscillospiraceae bacterium
TCGCGCCGGCGCATAGGAAAAGCGCCACTCCGCTTCGCTTCGTGACGCTTTTCCTATGCAATTTAATAGTTCTTTATCTTTTCGTCAGATTTTTTCTACCCCAACTATTGACAAAGAGCCCAAAAAAGCCACCAGAAACCGCTTTGCGGGTCTGTTGACTTTTTTGGCGTGGCATGAGGGATTCGAACCCCCGACCTTTTGGTTCGTAGCCAAACACTCTATCCAGCTGAGCTAATGCCACATATTCGTTTTTCGTACTTCGATATTATACCGCATTTGTTTTTATTTGTCAACCCTTTTTTTGAAAAAAGTTTTTCTTTTTTGAAATTGCCGAGAGGATGGGAAAAAGTGGGTTCCTTTTTGTTGACTTTGCTATTTTGATGTGGTATAATGGTGGCGACGTTGAGAAAACTGCTTTTTTGAAAGGGGTATTGATCATGAAGCTGATGCTTGCGGCGGATATGTCGTTTAACTATATTGAGACCATTCCTTCGAAAGAAGAGATCCATGCATTGATGAAAGAGCCTGCCGAGATGTTTGCGGCGGCGGATTTTTCCGTCGTTAATCTTGAAAACGTTTTCGGTGAGCGGGATGCACATGTGCCGATCGTCAAGGACGGTCCCAATCTGATCTCCTCTTCAGACTATGCGGAATATATCCGTGCGCTTCGTCCCACGGTGGTTGGTATTGCGAACAATCACACGATGGATTACGGTGAGGGCCCTATGTACGGGACACGCGCGCTTCTTGAGAGCGAGGGCTACCGTTGCATCGGTGCGGGTGAAAATATCGATGCGGCTTACCGCCCCGCGATCCTCGAAAAGGACGGTGTGAGAGTCTCGGTCATTGCTTTTTGCGAAAATGAATTCGGAGGAGCGGGGGAGACGCGCGAGGGAACCGCATCCTACCGCTTGGAATACGTGACGCGCGAGATTCAAAGAGCAAGAGCGGCAGGGAGTCTTCCCGTGCTTTACTTCCACACAGGACACGAGGGCTATCCCTTCCCGTCGCCTCGCCGTCGTGAGCTTTGCCGTCATTTCGCGGACATCGGTGCCGCCGCTGTGATTTGTATGCACGCGCACTGTCCTCAGGGGTACGAGACCTATCGTGGAGTCCCCATCGTATATGGCATGGGGAATTTTTATTTCCCGCATTTTCCGAACGTGACACCCGCATGGTTCCATGGATACATGACCGAGCTGAATCTTTCGGATCAAGGCGTTATGCTTTCCATTCACCCATATCGGTTTGACAAAAGCATCGTTATGCTGAGGGGAGAAGAGAAGGCGGCGTTTGAACGTTACATGGTGTACATCAATTCTCCCATCAAGAGCGAGGAAGCACTTTCCCGCCTCTTTGATTCCTGGTGCATGGTGCCCACGCGATTCGGGTACTACGAGGAGCTTGCGAGCTTTTCTACGGATCTGATCGCAAACGGGCATCGCGCAAGGACGCCGAAGATGAAAAACATCCTTGGGTGTGAGGCACACAATGAGCTTCTGACCAATCTTATGCAAATGATCTTTGAGGAACGCATCGATGCCGCGCGGGAAGGTGTTGCCCTGATCGAAACGCTGCAGCGCATGGAGCTTCCCTCCGAATCTCTTTTTTGACACAAAAACATTTTTCAAAAAATATTTTCGAAAAACCTATTGACAAATTCTATCGAATCTGCTATAATAACAAAGTCGCAAGGCAATGCTGGTATGGCTCAGTCGGTAGAGCACGTCATTGGTAATGACGAGGTCATCAGTTCGATTCTGATTACCAGCTCCAAAAACCAACGCAATCGCGTTGGTTTTTTGTTTTTTATTGCAAAAGGGAAAGCTTTGTGATAAAATAATAGTGTATTATCCATGAAAGGAATCTGTTTATGAAAAGACAAAGCGGTGTATTGATGCACGTCTCCTCGCTGTGGGGAGAGTATTCGGAGGGGGCGCTTGGAAGGGAAGCCTTTGAGTGGATCGACTTTCTGGCTGAATGCGGCTTCTCTGTCTGGCAGGTGCTGCCGTTCTGCTTGCCCGACGAATACAATTCGCCCTACAAATCCTTTGGTGCCTTCAGTCTCAACCCCAATTTCATCGACCTTCCCTCTCTTTACATGGAAGGGCTGATCACGAAGGCGGAATTGGAGGAGGCGAAGCAAAAAACGCCCTACGCGTGCGAGTTTTCCCGCCTTGAAAAGGAGAGATTCGTGCTTTTGAGCCGCGCCGCCTCGCGTGTGAAAGACCGCGCGCCGATCGATGCATTTATCAAAGCTCACCCCGAAACAGCTGCTTTTTGCCGTTATATGGCGATCCGTGAAGCAGAGGGAGGGAAGCCGTGGAACGAATGGAAAGCGCAAGATTTTGATGAGGATACGCTGTTTGCCTGGGAGTTTACGCAGTACACCTTTTTCCGGCAGTGGCAAAGTGTACGTTCCTATGCAAACGAAAAGGGAATTTCTATTGTTGGGGACGTGCCGATCTACGTAGCCTACGACAGCGCCGACGTATGGATCCATCGCGAGCTCTTCCAATTGGACGGAAAGGGCAGCATGAAGGCTGTCGCGGGTTGCCCTCCGGATTATTTTTCAAAGGACGGTCAGCTTTGGGGGAATCCCCTTTACGATTGGAAGCGCATGAAGGCGGACGGATACGCATGGTGGTGTGCGCGTATGGAATTTATGATGGAGCTGTTTGACGGTGTGCGCATCGACCATTTCCGCGGTCTTGAATCCTATTACAGCATTCCCGCAGGTGATCGCACGGCGCGGAACGGCAAATGGAAAAAGGGACCCGGAATGTCCCTGATCCGCGCGCTTTCCCCCGTATGTGAGGGGAAGCTGATGATCGCGGAGGATCTGGGAGATATCACGCCTGCCGTGGAAAGGCTTGTGCGCTCAAGCGGATATCCCGGTATGCGTGTGCTTCAGTTCGGCTTTCTCGGTGAGGAGAATTCACCGCACCTGCCGCACAACTATGATCTGAACTGCGTGGCGTATACGGGCACGCACGATAACAACACACTTCTCGGCTACGTTTGGGAGCAGACGGACGAGGAAAGAGCGCGACTGATGCAATACTGTGGATACGAGGGAGATTGGGACGACTGCTACGATGCTGTCTTGCGTACGATGTTCGCAAGTCACGCGCGGCTTTTGATCCTCCCTGTGCAGGATCTCTTGCTGTTCGGAAGAGATACGCGACTCAATACTCCCGGAAGCGCCGACGGCAACTGGAGCTATCGCATCACACGGGAGCAGCTCAATCGCCTTTCCGCGGAAAAATTCAAGGACTGGAACCGCCTTTACGGGCGATAAGTGCGAACGTTTGCTAAGAACATTACACAATGCGATTTTCTATAGAAAGAGCAAGCGTACAAGGATGAAAAATTCTTGTACGCTTGCTTTTTTGCAGGTATCACGGTTTTCTGAGGCTCACCTCGATAAGCTTTTCACAAAGCTCTCCATAGGAGATGCCGACCGCGGCGGCGGCTTGGGGAAGGAGACTTGTCGGTGTCATGCCGGGGAGGGTGTTCGCCTCCAGACACCAAAGAAGTCCCTCGCCGTCAAGCAGATAGTCAAATCTTGCGTATCCGTAAAGGCGGAGGGCAGAGAAGCCGAGATGCGTCATCGCAGATGCTTCGTTTGCCACAGCCTTGGGGATCTTGGCGGGGCAGATCTCCTCGGTAGACCCAAGGTATTTGTTTTTGTAATCGTAAAAGCCCTTGTGCGGAATGATCTCTACGGCGGGAAGGGTCTTGCCGTCAAGGATACCGACGGTCAGCTCGCGCCCGCAGATCCTTTTTTCTACCAGTACGCGGTCGTCCCAAGCGGCGGCTTTGGCAAGGGCTGTCTCCAGCTCTTCTACGGTATTTACCATGGAGACTCCCACGCTGGAGCCGCAGCCGCAGGGCTTTACCACCAAGGGGAGCGAGAGACGGGAAAGGATATCCGAGGTGCTTGCCTTACTTGGTGTGACCGTGACCCAATCGGGAGTTCTGACGCCCGCATCGCGCATCAGCCTTTTGGCAATGTCCTTATCCATGGCAAGCAGGCTTCCGACGTATCCGGAGCCCGTATAGGGGATCCCGTAGCTGTCAAGCGTTGCCTGAAGCTGTCCGTTCTCTCCCATCGCACCGTGAAGCGCCAGAAAGGCGATGTCCGCCATGCGGCAAAGCTCAATGACGTTTTTGCCGATGAGTGCGTTGCCGTTTCCCGAGGATTCCTTGAGAGAGACAAGATCGGGGATGGCTTCACCTACGTTGTGGGTGTATGAGCCGACGGTGCGGAAGAGCGTTTCGGGGTCGTTGGGAAGCGTAGGCATCCCGAGGTATACGTCGAGCAGGCAGACGCGGTGCCCCTTTTCCATGAGTGCGTTCGCAATCAGGCTTCCCGATGTGAGGGAAACCTCGCGCTCGGGCGAATAGCCGCCCGCAAGTACAATGATCTTCACGCGTGATTCCTTTCTTGATGGGTGATATATGCAACTCTGTCGTTTCCGCCGAGGTCACGCAGAATGCGCGCCGTAGCAAAGCCGTATTCCTGCGAAAGGGACAGAAGTGCTTCTCCTTGATCGTAGCCGATCTCAAAGAGGAAAAAGCCCTCGGGCTTTAAATGTGTGCGCTGTGTTTTCAAAAGATGACGGTAAAATACAAGCCCGTCCTCGCCGCCGTCAAGGGCTGCGCGCGGTTCTCTTTGCACCTCGGGGGAAAGACCGTCGATCTTGAGTGAGGCGATGTAGGGAGGGTTGCAGAGAATGGCGTCAAGGAGTGTGTTTTCGGGGAAAAATGCCTCTTCGAGAACGTCGCAAAGAAGAGGCGTGAAGCGCTCTCCCACGCCGTTGCGGTGCGCGTTCACTGTGGCGAGGGCAAGCGTTTCTTCAAATTTGTCTGCTGCGATGGCGCGGGTGTCGGGGCGCTCGGCAAGCACCGATACCGCAATGCACCCGCTTCCCGTGCAAAGATCGGCAAAGACGGCGTCGCGGGGAAGACGGCGGATGGCTTCCTCCACCAGTATCTCCGTGTCGCTTCTCGGAATGAGGCAGTGAGAGTTTACCTTGTAGCGCTGGCGGTAGAAATCCCATTCCCCGAGGATATATTGAAGCGGTTCCCGTGAGAGTCTTCGACTGACGGCGTCGCGGAATGCGGGGCTGTCGTAGTCACGCGCGGGGTCTGATAAGACAACCGCGCGGCGCACGGAGAAAAAATGCTCAAGGAGGAGGCAGGCGTCGAGCTCGGGGGAATCGATCCCTTTTTCGGCAAGCGCGTCACTGAGTTCCTTATACGTCATCCCTTTTCTCCTTTTTTTCGTGTTTTTCGCTTCCAATGCCTTTATATGTTACCATATTTTGAGATAAAAAGAAATAGATTTTAAAAAAAAATAAAATTTTTTTGTCAAGCTATTGATTTTTCAAAAAAAAATGATATACTGTTATTAAAGCATATGATGTCTCCCCGTGAGATGTTGCTAAAAAAAAGGAGGGCGTATCATGGAACACGATGTTATCGTAGTAAAGAAGGACGGCCAGATCTGGAAGATCATCGGTATCGTTGCTGCTGCTCTTGCAGTTTGCGCAGTTGCCGCTGTTGTTCTTGTAAAGATCTTCGGTAAGAAGAAGGCTGCTGAGGCTATCGAGGCTGAGGAAGAGGTTCCCGCTGTTGAAGAGGGTGCTGAGGACGAGGCTGTTGAGGTCGAGGTTGAGGCTGACGAAGTTATCGAAAATGCGGCTGAGATCGACGCTGTAGAAGAGAACTGATTTCTACATCGTAAAAGGGCTGTCTCAAATTGCAATTTGAGACAGCCCGTTTTCGCTTTTGAGAAAGGATTGTAATATGGCAAAATACAGAAGAGGCAGGATCAACGAGGAGATGCAGAAGGAGCTGACGGTGATACTGCGCCGTGTCAAGGATCCCAGAGTGAGTGATGCCTTCATCAGCATCACCGCGGCAGACTGCACGGCAGACCTCAAATACGCAAAGATATATTATTCTGCGATGGGCGGAGATAAAAAGGAGATCGCAAAGGGGCTTCGCGCGGCGGCAGGCTTTATCCGCCGTGAGCTTGCGGGCTCTCTCAATCTCAGAATGACGCCCGAGCTCACCTTCATCGAGGATACCTCGGTGGCTTACGGTGCACACATCGCGTCGATCCTCAACCATCTCGAGATCACTCCCCCGGAGGAAGAGGAGAACGCGGACGGGGACGGAGACGAGGCATGAGCGAGCAGATCTCCTTCGATCAAATCATTTCCTGTATGGAAGAGCCGCGGGATACTCTGGTGCTCTTCCATCGCGCGCCCGACGCAGATGCTGTCGGCTCCGCCTATGCAATGAAAAAGCTTTTGGAGGCATTCGGCTCCCGTGCTTGGTGCGTGTGTGCGGGGGAATTGCCCGCGCGGCTTTCTTTTCTGCTTTTTGGCGAGCAGGAGAGCGTGCTCCCGGAAAGCATCCCACAGGATATGAGGGTGTCCCGTATTGTCAGCGTGGACACCGCCTCCCCCTCACAGCTTGACCGCCTGTACGAGCTTTTCGGGGATCAGGTCGATCTGATGATCGATCATCACGGCAAGGGGGATGCGTATGCGCGCCTCTCTTACGTACGTCCCGATGCCGCCGCAACGGGTGAGATCCTGTTTGATCTTTTTGAGGAGCTCTCCCGCAAAGAAGGCTTTGAAATGCCCTTGTCGGTCGCTTGCGCGCTCTATGCCGCGATCAGCTCGGATACGGGCGGCTTCCGCTTTTCCAACGTGACGCCAAGCACGCATATGCGCGCCGCGAAGCTTCTTGGGCGCGGTATCGATGCGGCACATATCAACCATCTTTTGTTTGAATGCAAAAGCCCCGATCAATTGCGCGCCGAGGCGGCAGGGATCTCGGCTCTTGAGCTGTATGCCGACGGACGGGTTGCGGTGATCTCTTTCCCCTACACGCTCAAGGCATCTCTGGCTCTTGAGGACGCTCACCTTGAAACGCTGATCGACGTGGCAAGATCGGTCTCGGGTGTTTTGCTTGCCTTTTGTATCCGTCAGCCGCAGCCGGAGGGGAAATTCCGCGTGTCTGCGCGCTCTTCCTGCCAATACGACGTGTCCGCGCTGTGCGCTACGTTCGGCGGTGGGGGACACACAAGGGCGGCGGGCTGTACCGTAGTCGCCTCGGACGTTGCCGAGGCGCGGGAAAAGCTGCTTTCTGCGATCGATTTTTCCCGTTTGAACTGAATAAGGCTCCTCCTTTTCGGGAAATACTACCGTATCTTGAGAAGGAGGATCTTTTTATGCATAAAAAGCTTTTGACCGTTTCACTTGCGCTGACGGCGCTTCTGCTCTTTATAGGACTCATGCCCGTGCACGGCGAGGAGGCGATCTATCACAGCACCGTGCGTCTGCACGTCATTGCCGCCTCCGACAGCGAGGAGGATCAAAGCATCAAGCTTGAGGTGCGAGATGCCATTCTTGCATTGACAAATCCGCTCCTTGCCGACTGTGCGTCGCAAAAGGAGGCGGTCGCACGCCTTGAGGCAAACAAGGAAAGCCTCAAGGAGGCAGCGCGTGCGGTCCTTACCCGCGCGGGAAGAGAGGACGCGGTCGAGATTCTGCTGGGGACCGAGGAATACCCGACGAGAAGCTACGATGCCTTTTGCTTCCCGGCGGGAGAATACGTATCTCTTCGCGTTCTGATTGGCAGTGGGGAGGGGAAGAACTGGTGGTGCTGTCTTTTCCCACCGCTTTGTCTCGGAGCAGCGACCGTTTCCCGACAAAATGCGGAGGATGCCTGTATCTCTGTGGGACTGACACCCTCTCAGTATCAGATCATCACCGAGAGCGACCGTCCCGTTTACCGCGTGCGCTTCAAGCTATTGGAGCTTTTTTCCTCCGCCGAATAATTTTGCAAAGATGGGGTGAGTGCCGAATGCGTTTCGCATTTGACTCACCCCATCATTATTTTCTTGACTTTTGCCATCTGTTATGGTATCATTATTATATATCTTCAGAATAAGGGTGGCTATATGAAACGAAAGCTGATATATATGGGCTCTGCCTTGTTGGCGCTTCTTTTGTGCGCCGTGACGCTTGCAGGGACGGTTCTGCCTGCCGCAGCGGAGGACACCTCTCTTGATTTCGGTATCTACGGGCGAGAAAACAATATTGAATATGTGGGAGTGGAGCTTTACCGCTATCTTTTCGGGAGCGAGCCGACTCCTGCCGAGGCAGAGTACGTCGATGACCTGGGGATCACGCTGCGCTATAACGATGCGCTTCCTGCCAGCTGTGTATCGACCGATTACAATGCCGAGGAGGGTGTGCTTGCGGTCACGGTGCGTCCTTACCGATACACTGCCACCAACGGTGCCGAGGTTGTATGGCTCCCCACACGGGCGACCGTAGACGGAGCTGAGCTTCCCTTGACACGTGAGGGAGAGAACTATCTCGGACGCGTGGAGGGACTCTTTTATACCGAGGATTTTGATATGGAGGTGGATTACTCCTGGAGCGTGACTGTTCCCGCCGAGACCGTGGCAAGGCTTCGGAATGAGGCGTATTCTGTGGGGGCTTCGGCACTTGCTTCACAGGCAGAATATGAACGCGCACTTGCCTCATACGAGAAAAAAATGGCAGAGTACGTTGCATGGCAGGAATATCTGACGAAGAAAGCGGCGTATAACGCCTACGCGGAGGCGTTGGCGGCACATACGGAACAGACCAATGCTTACACGGAGTATGTGAACGCGAAGGAGCTTTACGTCAAAGAGATCGCCGCCTATGAGGAATGGCAGGAATATTACAGGAAGCTGGAGATCTATTCCGCAGATTATAAAAAATACAGCGATTATCAAGCCTACGTACAGGGGATGGAGGCAGTCAACCGTAAAATATGGTTGATGGAGGTCCTTTACAAGTGTGACAGCCACTCTTGGGCGGTGTATTATTCCACCATGGGACCTACGGTAACCAGTGTGGTCGAGCGGAAGGATGAGCTTGTAAACGTTCTTCTGTGCTCGGAGGAGGACGTGGATCTTGCCGGGGCATCGACCGAGGCGCTTCGCAAGCTGTTCAGAGGATACGACCCATTGCGGAAGACGGAGTACGTCAATGAGTATCGCGGTATTGCCGAGCGTTACGAGTATTTCTCAGACCACTATGACGAATTCAAGCTGCATTTTACCAATCTTTACAAATCTCTCAAGGCGCTGTTTGATAACGGTGGCGTGGAGCGTGCGCTTGAATCGAAGGGACAGAGAGAGCATTACATGCAATTTGTCGGTCAGCTTTACGTCATCTCCACCTGCTTTGACCAGACGGGAAGCAGAAAGGATTCCTGGAGGATCGGCGGCAAGAAGCTGGAGGAGGTTCTGGAGCCCGTTCATTTGCTGGAGGACGGGGACTGGGATCCGCGTCTGTCACCGATTCCCGCCTACGCAGATCCTGCCGAGCGTCCCGCCTCTGTGACGGCACCGACGGTGGAGAAGCCCCCACGCCGCCCGATCGAGCCCACGCCTGTGGACCCTCCGGGGGTGGGCTCGATCGGGCGGCGT
>SVSZ01000084.1 GCA_015064025.1 Oscillospiraceae bacterium
GCCTGCCTTCTCCAAGGGAGGGAAGAACGCCAAGGGACGTCGCGGTGCCCCCGCGGCTCAACAGCAGCCCGTTTCCTACAAGCCCACCTCCGTGGAGCTTCCCGAGGAGATCGTGGTCGGTCAGCTGGCATCCAAGCTGCACGTTACGGCAGGTGAGGTCGTCAAGAAGCTGATGCTCATGGGCATGATGGCAACCATCAACCAGGTCGTGGATTTTGATACGGCGGCGCTTGTTGCGGACGAATTCGGAATCGAAGCTACGAAGGAGGTCGTTGTCAGCATCGAGGAGAAACTCTTCGACGAGGCAGAGGACACCGACGAGACGCTGCTTGACCGCGCTCCCGTTGTCTGTGTCATGGGACACGTTGACCACGGTAAGACATCGATTCTCGACGCGATCAGAAACACCAACGTCACCGCAGGCGAGGCGGGCGGTATCACTCAGCACATCGGTGCTTACCGCGTCAAGGTCAGCGGACGGGATATCACCTTCCTGGATACCCCCGGACACGCGGCGTTTACCGCAATGCGTGCACGCGGTGCCATGGCAACGGATATTGCGATCCTTGTCGTTGCGGCGGATGACGGCGTGATGCCGCAGACGGTCGAGGCGATCAACCACGCGAAGGCGGCCGGCATCGACATCGTCGTAGCGATCAATAAAATGGATAAGCCCACGGCAAATCCTGATAATATCAAGCAGGAATTGACAAAATACGGTCTGGTTCCCGAGGAGTGGGGCGGTGACGTGATCTGCGTCCCTGTGTCCGCTCTGACTCGCCAGGGGATCGACGATCTTCTGGAGAGCGTATTGCTCGTGGCAGACGTCAAGGAGCTCAAGGCGAACCCCAACCGCCGTGCCAAGGGTATTGTCATCGAGGCGAAGCTGGACCGCGGAAGAGGTCCCGTTGCTACGGTCCTCGTTCAGAACGGTACGCTTCATAACGGTGACATCATCATCGCAGGCACCGCGGTAGGACACGTTCGCTCCATGACCGACCATTACGGCAAGAACGTCAAGGCGGCGGCTCCCTCCGTGCCCGTTGAGATTACGGGACTTTCCGAGGTCCCCTCCGCAGGTGATGAATTCCAGGCGGTCGAGGACGAGAGAATGGCGAGAACCCTTGCCGATCAGAGACGCGACAAGGCAAAGGAGGATGTGTTCCGTGCCAATGCGAGAGCCAACCTCAACGATCTGTTTGCACAGATCTCCGAGGGCGTCAAGGATCTTAACATCATTGTCAAGGCAGACGTGGACGGCTCTGTGGAGGCTGTCAAGGCATCCCTTCTCAAGCTTTCCAATGAGGAAGTCAAGGTACGCGTGATCCATGCTGCGGCAGGCGGTATCACCGAGGGTGACGTTACCTTCGCGGCTGCTTCCAACGCGATCATCGTAGGCTTTAACGTCCGTCCCGATAAGAGCGCGCTCGATTCTGCGGAGCGTCAGAACGTGGACATTCGCACCTACCGCGTCATTTACGAGTGCCTTGAGGAGATCGAGGCAGCTATGAAGGGAATGCTGGCACCGAAATTCCGTGAGAACCTTCTGGGGCATGCGGAGGTGCGTCAGACCATTCACGTGCCCAACGTCGGCACCATTGCGGGATGCTATATTCAGGACGGAAAGGTCACACGTCAGGCACAGATCCGTGTCGTGCGCGACGGTATCGTGATCTTCGAGGATAAGATCTCTTCGCTTAAGAGATTCAAGGACGATGCGCGCGAGGTGGCTGCGGGCTATGAGTGCGGTGTCGGTCTTGACAAGTTCAACGATATCAAGGTCGGGGATATTCTGGAGGCCTTCATCATGGAGCAGATCCAGCCCGAATAATCATTTTCAAAGGAAGTATGCTTGCGGAAGAAAATTCCGTGACGAAAGGAGGGGACCGTGATGCATCATGAAAAATCCTGCGGCGCGCTGGTGATCAGACGCGACGCTGAGGACGGGCGTCAGTATCTTTTGATGATCCGTCATAAAACGGGAGGAACCCGGTCCTTTCCGAAGGGGCATATGGAGCCCGGGGAAACCGAGTACATGACGGCTGTGCGTGAGGTTTACGAGGAAACTGCCGTGCAGATCCGCATTGACAGCAAATTCCGCGAGACGGTGCACTACAGCCCGATGCCCGGAGTGGAGAAGGAGGTCGTCTATTTCCTGACACACACGGCACAAAAGGAGATCAAGCCGCGGGAAGGGGAGATCGCCCAAGTGGAATGGGTTCCGCTTGAGGAGGTCGAGCAGTCCCTCACGCATGAGAACGACAAGTTCGTTTTTCGCTCCGCAATGCGTCGCCTGCAACGTGACGCTGCAAGATCGGCAAAGTAAGCATAGGTGTCAATTTGTAAGCCTTTTCTGCATAGAATAGAAGTGAATTCTATCATGGGGAAGGTAATGCGTATGAAGATGCTTGTATGGAAGGCGCCCGCCTTTTTGGCGCCGATCTTGAAAAAACTTTTTGCAGGAAAATCGAAAGGTAAAAAATAAAGAAAAAGGAAGGTGTAAAGAATGAAAAAGTACCGTATCAGACTTGACACAATGGCAGACGTGAACCGCTTTGTCGGGATCGCAACGCAGATTCCCGGAAAGCTGATTCTGACAGACGATGAGAACTTTACCGTCAACGGCAAATCCCTCCTTGGAGCTATGTACACCTTTGAGTGGGACCGCATCTTTTGCCAATCCGAGAGCGAGATCTATCTGAAGATCAAGGATTTTATCATTGATGAATCCGAGTTTCCCGATGAAAATTCTTAAAACATAAAAAGAACCCTTTGGAGGCTGATGCGTCCAAAGGGTTCTTTTTCTCTTTACTTTCCGTTTTCGCTCTCGTAGATGCTGTCCTCTGTCAGTGCTGTTTTGACAGATTCGCTGAAATATTCCATGGGATCTACCTGAATTCCACCCACGGTCAATTCCAGATGCAGATGCGGCTCCTCGGCAATCTCCATCATTGCCGTATCTCCTACGTGTCCGATGATCTGACCTGCCTTTACGCTCTCGCCCACGGCAATCCCCTCGGCAAAATCGGCGGCAAGATTTTTATAGACCGATACGGAGTCTCCCGCATGATCGATCGCTAAGCACCAGCCCATCATCGGGTCCTCCCAAAGCTGTGCCACCGTACCGTCTGCCACAGCGGATACGGGTGCGGAGGCTTCCGTCGAGATGTCCACACCGAGATGAACGCGGTAGTCGTTCATGGTGGGGGAAAAGACCTGAGCGTCTACGCTGTGACGCTTGGAGAGCACGCCCGTACTGACGGGAAGACAAAGCTCGGGAACGGTATCCTTGATGGTCGGTTCACTGTCATTGCCGCCGTCGGGTGTCGTGTCCGAGGGGGCTTCGGGGACAGTGTCGGAAATGTCGGGGGTGGGGAGGGTGTCGTCGCCCTTTTTATTGGCACGGTTGGTTGCCACCGTCACTGCCAGAATGACAGAGAAGGAAAGCAGAATGATGATCGCGGTCATATAGACCGCACGGTTAACGCGCACCTGCTTCAGCTTTTGATAAAATTCGGATTCTTTCCATTTTTTCCACATGTTCTTTGCTCCTTTGATTTTTCCGTGTTTGCCGCCGCATCGCCACAGAGGGGGGATACGACACGCTGGTGTTATTGTTGCCGCCGCGACGCAATTTATACAAGCAAAAGAAAAAAATGAAAAAATACACTATTTTTTCACAAGGTTTTCATCGGAAAATGGCGAATATTTGTGCGCTATTCATTCTGCGTTCATAACTTCGTGATATAATAAAAGATATATTGGGTCATTGTGCTCTGTGCCGACTCAAGCGAAGAGCGTGCGGAGCGAATCTATACGGAAAGGATCGTTTCAGACAATGATTAAAATTGAGCATTTGATCAAAAACTACGGCACAAACTGTGCCGTGGATGATATCAGCTTTGAGGTGGAAGAGGGGGAGATCGTCGGCTTCCTCGGTCCCAACGGTGCGGGAAAAAGTACGACGATGAATATTCTGACAGGATACCTGTCATCTACCTCGGGAAAGGCATGCATCGCGGGGATCGATATTCTGAAGGATCCCATCGGTGCCAAGAAGCTCATTGGCTATCTTCCCGAGCAACCTCCCCTATATCTGGATATGACGGTGGACGAATATCTCAATTTCGCATATGAGCTGAAGGGCTGTAAGCTGGAGCGCCGCGAGCATCTTGCCAAAATCTGTGAGACGGTGAAGATCACTGAGGTGCGCCGCAAGACGATCCGCACTCTTTCCAAGGGCTACCGTCAGAGAGTCGGTATTGCGCAGGCGCTGATCGGCAATCCTCGTGTGATCATTTTTGACGAGCCCACAGTGGGACTTGACCCCAAGCAGATCATCGAGATCCGAAATCTGATCCGTGGGCTTGGAAAGCATCATACGGTGATTCTTTCCACACATATTCTGCAGGAGGTGCAGGCGGTATGTGACCGCATCGTCATCATTAACAAGGGGAAGATCGTGGCGAATGAAAAAACCGAAAACATCTCCAACGTAATGGCGAACAACCGCCGCTTCAACGTAAAGATCGCAGGACCTCAGAAGGATGTGCTTGCAATGCTTCGCGACTTGAACGGTATTTCTTACGCGGAGGTACTTGCGGAGCGAGACGGCGACGCATTTACCTACATGATCGAAACCGAGTTCGGCGTGGACATCCGCAAAAGGCTCTTCTATCAGCTGGCGGAGCGTAACTGGCCCTTGGTGGGGATGGAAGCACTTGGCATGAGCCTTGAGGACATCTTTATTTCCGTTGTCGATTCCTCCGAGTCGGACAAGGGGACAAAGCGCGAGCGCGAAGCGAGATCCCGCCGCAACCGTGCGGTCAGCACAGAGCGTACCATCGGCGAGGCTCTTTACGAGGATGCGCGCAAGAAGAGAAGCGAGGCTGCGGCAACGCTTGACGAGGATGACGACGAGTAAACGTCGCGTGTGAATTTTTCGGACAGAAAGGATAAAGAATTATGTTAGCCATCTATCGCAAGGAGATGCGTTCTTATTTCATTAACCCCATCGGGTACGTCTATCTTGGGATCTATCTGGTATTCTCCGCACTGCTTTGTTGCTATATGACCCTTATGGCGGGCACCTATGATACTACCAATTATTTCTTCTATCTTGCACTTTCCTTCATCGTTCTGATCCCGCTTCTGACGATGCGACTCTTCGCTGAGGAGCGCAAGCTGCGCACGGAGCAGATGCTTCTGACAGCGCCTGTCAGCATCACGGGAATGGTGCTCGGAAAATATTTTGCCGCATTGACGCTGTTTGTCAGCGGTGCGCTTATTTCCACGGTGAACTTCATTCCGCTGTATGTGATCGCGAACGCGGAAAGTCAAGCCAGCTCCGTGACTCTTGCACATATCGGACCTGTCACGGGGCAGATCATCGGTTGCTTTATCGCGATCGTTCTTCTCGGTGCTGCTCTGATCGCGGTGGGAACACTGATTTCCGCACTGACCGAAAACCAGCTGTCCGCAGCGGTCATCACCATCGGTGTCATTGCCGCTATGGTGCTTCTGAACGTTTTCAATCAGTTGACCGATGCCAACGGTCAGCCCTTGATCGGAAGCTACGTGATCCGTTTTATCATCGACTGGGTATCCGTGCTCAGCCGTTATATGATCTTCAGTAACGGACTCTTGGATTGGGCGGCATTGCTTTACTATGTGTCCATTGCCTTCATTTTCCTGTTTTTGACGGTTCGCGTCTATGAAAAGCGCCGTTGGGGTTGATCGGACGGAGGCTTTGTTTCTATGAAAAAACATGTGATCCGAAATAAAAAGGTGCGTTATGCGGGGATCACCGTGATGCTGACCGTTGCAGTGCTTACGGTAACGGTGTTGCTCAATGCCGTTGTCAGCAGTCTTGTGACCCGCTATAACCTCTACACCTCACTCCTGGGCGAGGAATCCTTTGCGGTTTCCGAGGAGTGCTTCGAGCTTCTCGACGGTGCGTTTTCAAAGGCACGGAAGGAGGGGCGCAGTGATGACGTAAGAATCATCTTTTGCGACAAGGAAAGTGAGGTGAAGGATTATTCTCACAAAAACTTTTATATTTACAACACGGTGCGCGAGCTTGCGGAGCGCTTTGACAACATCAAGGTGGAGTACGTGGATATCTACACCAATCCCACGGAGGAGCTCAAGAGCTATACGGTCTCTAAACACCCCTTGACGGGCGAGGTGATGGAAAGTGCACTGCTTCCGCAGAGTGTGATCGTCACGGCGGGAGATTACCACAACGTTTATAGCTGGACTGATTTTTACGCTTTTTCCTCAAGCGACAACCTTGATAGTCTTTGGGGCTACGCGGGAGAGCGTAAGATCGCCTCGGCTCTTCTCCGTGCGGTAGAGGGAAAGACGCGTATCGCGGGGCTTCTGATGAACCACGGCGAGACGCTGGCAGATTATGAGATCATGTCGATCCTTTCGGATGCGGGATACACCGTGGTGACTCTTGACCTTTACAATGAGGAGATCCCGAAGGAATGTGAGGTGCTCATCAGCTTCAATCCCAAATCCGACCTGATCTCCGACGACCTTTCCGAGCGAAACGAAATACAGATGCTTGACAGCTTTCTCTCCAAGGGAGGAAAGTCCTTCTACGTCTTCCTTGAGAAGCAAACAAGAGCGCTTCCCAATTTTGAAAAGTATCTTGGCGAGTGGGGGGTCACTCCCGACTATTGGACCTCGGGCGGTGTCTCCTACCGCTACAGCGTGCAGGACGATACGGCAAGTCTGACCTCGGACGGATGCACGGTTTACGGAAGCGTGAGTGACAGTGCACGGGCAGAGCATTTATCGGAAGCGGAATTCGTTGTGTTCCCGAACGCAACGTCCCTTAGCGTCTCTTCCAAAAACTATCAGCCGGATGAGGAGGGAAGCTATACTTGGCGAGCAAAATCCCGTACGCTTTATCCCCTTTATGAAAGCGGAGAGAGCGCTCTTTGCTGGGCAAACGGTACGGTTGTTGACGGCGGCTCCCGCATCATGCTCTCTTTGACCGAGCAGAAGAACGGCAGCGGAAGCTCTTACGTGGGAGTGATCTCCTCTGCGAGCTTTGCTTCCCGTGAATATTTGCAAAGCGCAGTCTACGGAAACAGCGACGTGCTCTTGCATCTTTTTGATCTGACGGGCGGCCCCGAAAATAATGAGGGACTTCGTCTGATTCCCTTTGATTACCGCGAGATCAGTACCGTTACGACGTCGCAGATCCTTTTCTGGACCGTGGTGCTGGCGGCGGTGCCCGCCTTGACGGTCACAACGGTTGCTCTGGTCGTTCTGATCAGACGCCGCCGTGCATAATTCCCACGAAAGGAGACACGGAATATGAAAAACGGAAACGGATGGCGTGGCAAGCTTGCCCGTCGCTCCGCGAGCACGGCGATTACCGTTTGTGTGGTGGCATTGGTGCTTGTATTGAATATTGTGTTCGGTGCACTTTCCTCGGGGAATCTTTGGTATATCGATCTGACGCCCGAGGGCGGCTACAACGTTTATACGGAAACGAGCGCTACGCGTAAGCACGTGAGAATGTACACGCTGATGGATGAGACGGTCGATTTCGTAAGCTACGTGATCGACGAGGCGAACAGCCGCCGAAAGGAGGATGACCCCGTCAAGGTGGATATTATCTTCTGTGCCGAGCCCGACATTCTCAAACGCTCCGATGCCATGCGCTACGTTTATTACACGGCGCTGAATCTTCAAAAGGAATTTCCCGAGACGATCTCTGTGTCCTGCAAGGACGTATGGAGCAATCCCTCCTCGGTGGACATGTACCGAAGCACTGCCTATGCAAGCATTTACCAGAGCAACATCATCGTTGCCAGCGGATCGGAGTTCCGCATTACCTCTCTCAATTCGTACTACACCTACGATTCCGAATCGAACACGGGGACTCCCGTGGCATATAACGGACAGAAGATCTTTGCGCAGCAGATCCTTGACGTGACGGGTGCCGAGGCGCCCATCTGCTGTCTGACGACCAACCACGGCGAGGTCTTCGGAAGACCCGAATATGCACCGGACAACAGAGAGAACTGGCCCGAATACAAGGAATTTGTAAAGGTTCTTGAGGGCGCCGGGTATGAAATACGGTATCTGGATCTTGAAAAGGACGAGATCCCCGAGAACTGCCGATTGATCCTTTGCTTTGATCCCACCAAGGATTTCGTATCCTCTTATACGGGTGGGGAGACGAAAAAGGAATCCGAGATTCTGCGCTTGGATGCTTTTCTTGAAAAGTCCTATTCCTTTATGGTGTTCACGGATGCAGACACCCCCGAGCTTCCCAATCTTGAGGAGTATTTAGAGTTCTGGGGCATCGAAATGATGCATTACGACGGTAAGGACGGTGAAGGGAACGAGGTGGAAGCCTCCTACCGTGTTGAGGACTACGACAACCGACTTGATGCAACAGGCTCGGTCTTCACGGGCGAATATGCCAAGGGAAAGGGTCTCGGTACTGCCGTGATCTCCGATCTGATCTCTTCCTCTGCGATGCCGCAGATCGTTTTCGGAAACGCGCGTCCGCTCCTGTTTTCGGACACCTTTGAATCCCGCTATGTGATGGGGGACGAGTCGACGGGAACCGAGGCGTACAGCTACGTTTACAACGAAAAGGACGGAGGAGTACGTGCCGCGTTTGATATGTTCTCCGCAGGAACCTCCGAGGCTCCCGCTATCGCATATGCGACTGCGGGCGGTCGGGATCTTGCAGACAGCGAGGGAAATCCCATCGGTGTCGGATCGGGGATCTACAAGGTGATGACGCTTTCCGCGGAGTCTCGCAGAGAGAGTGAAGGTATGGGGTATTCCAACGTTGACAGAACCTCTTACGTCTGCGTTGTGGGGTCGACGGATATGGTCAAGGACGAGATCCTCGGAACGACCTCCTACGGAAACACCGACGTTCTTCTCTCTACTCTCCGTTATATCGGAAAGGACGTCAACCCCGTGGGACTTCAGTTCGTTCCCATGCACGATCCCGCAATGGATCTGACAGTGTCCGATGCGGCAGGGAACGAAACCGCACTCTTTACGGAGAAGCAGCTGACGGACACGGCTTTTGCGCTTGTTTTGATTCCCGCAATCATCATTGCAGGGGCATGCGCTGTCGTTCTGATCAGAAGACGTGCTCGCAGCTGATATGGACGCCAACACACAAAAAGACTCCCCGGAGGGGGTCTGAGGAAGGAAGCACAGGCTAACGTATGAAGAAAGAAAATACGATGATCAATATAATATTTGACCCGGGAAAGGGAAGGGTGGCGGAGATCTACCGCGAGGTAGCCGAGGGGACGCCTCTTGAAGATCTTCCGACGCCTGTCCGC
>SVSZ01000085.1 GCA_015064025.1 Oscillospiraceae bacterium
GCCCGAGGAATGCCGTGCGATCCAGAACGCCGCCGAGGAAAAGGGTGTGTTCGTTCTGATCTGCCACGTGCTTCGCTATACCAATTTCTTCAAAGCGATCAAGGATATCATCGACTCCGGTGAGATCGGTGAGGTCATGAATATCCAGCATATTGAGGGTGTAGGAAACGTCCATCAAAGCCACAGCTTTGTCAGAGGTAACTGGGGCAACAGTAAGCGCAGCTCCTTTATGCTGTTGCAAAAATCCTGCCACGATATGGACATCCTTGCATGGCTCATCGGAAAGCCCTGCACCGCCGTACAAAGCTTTGGTTCGCTCAGCTACTTTACGGAAGAAAACGCTCCCGAGGGTGCTCCCGCACGTTGCATCGACGGTTGCCCCCATGCTGACACCTGCCCCTACAATGCCGTAAAGCTTTACCTGGAGGAAACCAACGAAAGCGGTCGGGGCAACTGGTTCCGCCGCGCTTCCACACATCTGATCGCACCGACGGACGCAGACGTGGAAAAGGTATTGCGTACCACAGAATACGGAAAGTGCGTGTATCGCTGTGATAACGACGTGGTCGATCATCAAGTCGTCAATGCACAGTTTGGCGACAACGTGTACGTCAGCTTTACCATGAGCGCCTTTAACAAGGGCGGCAGATACCTGCGCGTGATGGGTACGAAGGGTGAGATCGCGGGCAACGCCGAGAACAATAAGATCACCGTTTACAATCTGGAGACAGGCACCTCCCGTGAGCATGATTGCAACAGCCGTGTGGGCGGAAGCACCATCGTCAGCGGTCACGGCGGCGGGGATCAGGGTATCATTGCAGCCCTCAGGGATCTTCTCTGCGGCATCACAAGCAAATCTGTCTGTGGGATCCGCGAGTCCTGTGACAATCATATGATCGCGTTTGCGGCAGAGGAATCCAGACTTGCGGGTGGCAAGCTTGTCCGGATGGATGAATTCATGAAGAAATACGAAAATTCAAAATAATCATCTTCATTTTTTTGGAATACTCTCGACAAAGCAAACAATTTATGCTAAAATATATGCAGGCGAGCCACTCGTGTCGCCTGCATATATTTTTTCAGGGAGGCATCCATGAATCGATTTTTATGTTCAGATCCAAACGAACAGCCGCTTGACAACATTCCCTCCGACGGCGGATATTGCGGTATTTTCCGCACGATCGCATGCGTCGGTGACAGCCTTTCCTCGGGCGAGCACGAAAGCACAAAGGCAGACGGCAGTAAAGGCTTCCACGATTTTTACGATTATTCCTGGGGGCAGTATCTTGCAAGAATGTGCGGTTGCCGTGTATATAACTTTTCCGTAGGGGGCATGACCGCAAAGGAATACTGCAACTCCTTTGCCGATCACCACGGATACTGGAACCGCGAATATGCCGCTCAGTGCTATATCATTGCGCTTGGCGTCAACGATCTGATCTGTCGCAGGGGCGAGGTCGGCTCCGTTGAAGACGTATGCGTAGAGGATTGGAGACAAAACAAGGACACCTTTGCGGGACATTACGCAAAGATCATTCAAAGATACAAGGAGATCCAGCCCGACGCAAAATTTTTCCTCATGACCATGCCTTATGAAACCGCATCGGACGCAGAGTTCAAATGCGGACAGACGGACAAGCAAGCAGATCTCTTTTATCAGCTTGCCGAGATTTTTTCAAACTGCTACGTGATGGATCTGCGCAAATACGCCCCCGACTACGACCAAGAATTCCGCGACACCTTCTTCCTCGGTGGACACATGAGTCCCGTCGGATACATCTATACGGCAAGGATGGTGGCAGCGTACATCGATTACATCATTCGTCATAACTTTGAGGACTTCCGCCAGGTCGGCTTCATCGGCACCCCCTACCGCAACACAACCTACGACAAGGAGTAATCATACAGTGAAGATCACATGGCTCGGGCAAGCAGGCTTGCTCTTTGAAACAGACGGCAAAAAAATTGTCATTGACCCCTATCTTTCAGACAACGTAAAGAATTTCGAGCCCGAAAACGGGCGCCGCGTTCCCGTAGATGAGAAATTTCTGGAAATTTCTCCCGATATGATCCTCATCACCCACAATCATCTGGATCATTTGGATCACGAAACACTGAAATATTATCTGAAGGAGGATTCCCATGCATCCGTGTTCTGCCCCACGGGAGGATATCAGGAGCTCCGTCGGCACTATCCGAACACACACTGCAACTATATTCTTTTTAACAGCGGCACCGCATGGACCGAAGGAAACGTAAAAATCCGCGCGGTGACAGCTGAGCATTCCGATCCGAATGCGATCGGTATCATCCTCAGCTCCGAAGGAAAGAATTACTACGTCACAGGTGACACGCTTTACAGCGAGCGTGTGTTTGCCTCTCTTCCGAGTGACCCCATTTACGCGGTCTTTCTCCCCTGTAACGGCCGCGGCAACAATATGAATATGGCGGATGCAGCACGCTTTGCCAAGCGCACGGGCGCCGAATATGCAATTCCCTTTCATATCGGTATGTTCGACAGCTTTACGGACGAAGCGTTCGAGCATCCGGGCAAGATCACACCGACAATTTACGAGGAGATCGTCTTTTAAAAGGAGCACGGCTCAAATGCAGGGGTGCATTTGAGCCGTGCTCTTTTTAGAGGATCAAGATTTCTTACTTTTCAGTGAGAATTTGGATTCCGTTCCCTTACAAAGACGAACGATGTTCTGGTGGTGGCGCGCGATGACAAGCACCGAAAGGATCGCCGAGGTCAGAAGCACCTGCCATGTACTCCCAAGGAAGAAAAGCACGATGGGGCTGGTAAAAGCAAAGGTCATGGATGCCAGGGACATATACTTGATGGTGAGAAGGATCACAACAAAGATGCCGAAGCAGATAAGACCCATGCGCCAATCCACAAACCAGATTCCCGAAAGGTAAGCCAAAACAGCCTTACCTCCCTTGAACTTATACCACACGGGAAAGCAATGTCCCAGCATGCAGAAAAGCAAGGAGAAGACCGCGCCAAACTGTCCGCCATTCTCAAAGGAGCTGCCGAACAGGAGCATGAAGGTCACAACGGGAATGATGGTCTTGAAAATATCGATCGCCATTGCGGCAAAGGTTGCTGGACAAAAACCGTGTACACGCTTGAAATTGGTAAACCCGGGATTTCCGCTTCCCTTGGTTCTGATATCCTCATGGTAGACAAGACGCGAGAGAATAATCGCTCCGTTGATACCGCCAAGAAGATAGGAGGCAAGTGCGGCAATGATACTGAGAATAATAAAATCCGTCATTATAAAATCCTTTCTTTTTTAACTGTCAAGCACCGCAAACAAGCTGCGCAAGCGTATTTTGACTGCTCCGAGATTGGTGATCTCGTCGATCTTGATCTGCGTGTAAAGCTTCCCCGCGCTTTCGATGATCGCACGCGTTTCATCCGTGGTAACGGCATCCACGCCGCATCCGAAGGAAACAAGCTGGACCAGATCGATCTTCAGATCCTTACACTGTCCGACAAATCTTGCAGCACTGTAAAGACGGGAATGATAGGTCCATTGGTTGAGCACCGTAGTCTCAATCCGTCCTGCACGGTAAGCGACCGAATCCTCGGTCACCACGATCGCACCCATATCCGTGATCAAACGGTCAATGCCGTGATTGATCTCCGGATCCATGTGATAGGGTCTGCCCGCCAGAACGATCACGCGGCGGTTTTCCCGCTTTGCGATCTCAAGATACTCATCTGCCAGCTCCCTCACCCTTTGAACGTAATTGTGATGTGCACCATATGCAGCCTCTGCCGCGCGCTTTACGTCGGTGGGTTTGAGGGCAATACCGTATCCCGCCATCATGCGAGTAAAGTATTTGACAAACAGCTTGGGATTGTGCAAGCCGACAAAGCCGTTGATGAAGGACACGTCCTTCGGGAAACGCACGTTGTTTTTGAGCAACGCAGGATAATAAGCAACCACGGGGCAGTTATAGTGGTTAGCTCCCAAAGATTCATCAAGGTTGTAGGTCATGCTCGGGTAAAAGATCATATCAACGCCTCTTCCGAACAGATCCTCCATGTGACCGTGCAAAAGCTTCGCCGGATAGCAAACGGTGTCCGAGGGAATGGTGTGCTGCCCCTTGACGTAAAGCTTATGATTGGACTCACCCGAAACGATGACGTTATACCCGAGATTTGTAAAGAGCGTATGCCAGAAGGGCAAGAGCTCGTACATATTCAGTCCCATAGGAATCCCTACGGTGGGACGTCCCTCCACAGACTCATTTTTTCTGTACGCAGCAAGAAGCGCAAGCTTATCCTCGTAAAGGTTGTACCGCGTCTCTGTGCTCTTTTTTTCAAGCGGCTTTTCGCATCGGTTGCCTGCAATGTATTTTTCTCCCGTGGAGAAGGTATTGACCGTCAAGCGGCAACGGTTGTTACATCCCTTGCAGGTAAACGCCTTGACGTCATGCTTGAAATTCGCAAGAGCGACGGCATCAACGATGCGACTGCGCTCTCCGTCCTTCGTCTTTTCCTTGGCAAACAAAGCGGCACCGTAAGCCCCCATAAGTCCCGCAACGGACGGGCGAAGCACTTCTCTACCCGACTCCTGCTCAAACGCGCGCAAAACCGCATCATTAAGGAAGGTTCCGCCCTGTACCACGATCTTTTTACCGAGCTGTGCGGGATCCACACAGCGGATGACCTTGTACAGTGCATTTTTGACAACGCTGATGGAAAGACCTGCGGAAATATTTTCGATGGTGGCGCCGTCCTTCTGCGCCTGCTTGACCGAGCTGTTCATAAACACGGTACAGCGAGAGCCGAGATCCACGGGAGCGTCCGCAAACAGGGCAAGCTGCGCAAAGTCCTTCACGGAATAGCCGAGAACCCCTGCAAAGGTCTGCAGGAAGGAACCGCATCCCGAGGAGCATGCTTCATTCAAAAAGATGTTGTCAATGGCACCGTTTTTGATGCGGAAGCACTTGATGTCCTGTCCGCCGATGTCCAAAATAAAATCGACGTCGGGGCAAAAATGCTTTGCCGCCGTATAATGCGCGATCGTTTCCACAATACCGTGGTCAATATGAAATGCGCTTGAAATGATCTGCTCGCCATAGCCTGTTGCCGCCGCACCCGCGATATGGATATCGGGATAGTCGCGGTAAAGCGCCTCAAGATAATCCTTGATCAAGGGCACGGGATTTCCGCTGTTCGGAGTATAGAGCGGACGGAAAAGATTGCCGTTTTCGTCGCAAAGAACCGCCTTGATGGTGGTAGATCCCGCATCAATTCCGAGATACATCCGCTCCGCAGGCTCCGTCAACGTGCAGATCCCCGCAGAATCCTCGTTGTGCCGCTTTGCAAATTCGTAAAACTCGTCCTTGGAGGAAAAAAGCGGTGCACAGCCGAGATACGTATGAGAGGAGGAATAGCCCTCTACTCTGTCGGCAAGCTCGCAAAGATCAAATTCACGCGAGGAAGAAGAATATGCCGCACCGATCGCCACAAAATAAAGTGAATTTTCGGGACAGGTGCCCACGATCCCCAAAACGTCATCGAACGCCGCACGCAGGCATCCGAAGAAGGTCAAGGGACCGCCGAGATACAGGACGTTTCCTTCGATCCGTCTTCCCTGCGCAAGTCCTCCTACCGTCTGATTGACAACCGCGTAAAGAATACTTCCTGCGATATCCTCCTTACGCGCGCCCTGGTTCAGAAGCGGCTGTACGTCGGATTTTGCAAACACACCGCAACGGGAGGCAATGGTATAGATTTTTTCTCGCTTCTGCGCCAGAATATCCATATCGTCGGAGGTGACGTTCATCAATTCTGCCATCTGATCGATAAACGCACCCGTGCCTCCGGCACAGGTACCGTTCATGCGGATCTCCATACCGTCGGACAAAAAGAGAATTTTGGCATCCTCACCGCCCAGCTCAATAACGGCATCCGTTTCGGGAAATCTTTCCTTCACCGCAATGCGGGTCGCGTAGACCTCCTGCACAAAGGGGAGCTCCATATCGGTGGAAAGCCCCATTCCCGCAGACCCCGAGACCGAGAGAAGCACACGCTCGTCGGGATACACGGAATGCACCGCGCGCAGCACCTCTGCCATCTTCTCCGAGATCTTGGACTTGTGTCGCTCATAGCTTTTATGTATCAGCGCACCGTTCTCGTCAAACAGCGCACACTTGATCGTCGTAGACCCAATATCGATTCCAAGCCGCTTCATTGTGCCACCCCGCTTTCGGCCTCAACGCTCTCTCCGTCCCTTGCCAGTGCCAGCATCAGCTTGATACGGTTTTCCTGATTGACACGCGAAGCACCCGCATCATAGTCGATGGGGCAAATATTCGCGTTCGGATACATCTCGCGGAGTACACGGATCGTACCCTTGCCGACAACGTGATTCGGAAGGCACCCAAAGGGCTGGGCGCATATGACGTTGTTATATCCTTTTTCGATCAGCTCCGCGACCTCGGCGGGCAAAAGCCACCCCTCGCCCATCTTCACGCCTCTGCCGATGACCTTGTCCCCCAGGGCACGAATATTTTCAAAGCAGGTCGGCGTGACAAATTCGGGATACTGACTGAGCACCTCGACAAAGGTACGCTCGATCCGATTGGTAAGCGAGGTCCCCGCCCGCGAGATCATCGCGGACTTAAAGCTCTTACCGTAGAGCCGATAATCGGTCTGCTTGTTATCAAACATGAACTGAAAAAAGCCAAGAACCCCGGGCACCATATATTCGCAGTCCTGAGAATCCAAAAACTCCTCAAGTCCGTTATTTCCAAAGGGCGAATATTTTACGTAGATCTCACCAACAATGCCCACGCGCGTCTTCTTTTCATTTTTTCGCGGGATCTCATGAAAATCCTTTGCGATCGCCTCCAGATTTTTGCGGAATGCCTTACCGAAGAGTCCCTTATTGTGAAGGAATTGCTTTTCCAATTCCGAGAACCATTTTTCCATCACTCTTTGGCAGTCACCGTCATTCACCTCATATGGGCGCACCTGGTTGCGCAGAAGCATCAGCATGTCTCCGTAGATGATCGCAACCATTGCCTTTGCGATCATCATAGGGGTGATCTTAAAGCCGCTTGCCTTTTCCATTCCCGTAAAGCTGAGCGAAATGACGGGAACGTAGTCCATCCCCATATTGTGAAGTGCCTTGCGCAAAAGCCATATGTAATTGGAGGCACGGCACCCGCCGCCCGTCTGGAATTGGATCAGGGCACATTTATGCGGATCGTACTCACCGCTACTCAGCGCGTACAGCTGCTGTCCGCTGGTACAGATCGCAGGATAGCACATATCGTTATGAATGTATTCCAATCCTTTATCGATAACCTTTTTTCCTCGGCTCTTCAAAACCACAAGATCGTAGCCGTACATATTGAAGATCATCTTGATCAATTCCATATGTATGGGGAAAATATCGGGGGCTAAGATCTTATGGGTAGCCTTCATTTCCTTTGTAAATTCCGGTGGAGAAAACACATGAGAAGACGAAGCCGTGTTTTTTTCCTTTGCCATAAAATTCCTTCCTTCGGAAAAATCGATTTATTCGGCAACCAGAATATAATCGTAAATATCCTGACCGCCATCCGCCTCGCAGATCTCTGCAAGGGGATATTTTTTATGAAGATACGAAACGATCGGAGCCGAGTCCTCCTCGGTAACGCCGTTTCCGCGAATGAGCAGTAGAAGGGCGTGCTCTTCAAGCGCAAGTGTGTCTGCCGTACGGCAGGTGACCTCCTCGCGGTCTGTCCCCGCGGAAAGGATCTTCTTTCCCGCGATTCCGATGTAATCATCCTTCCGCACCCTCACACCGTTCATCTCGGCGTCCCGAATGCTTCTTGAGATCTCGGCGGTCACGACCCCTTCCATCGCCCCGTTCATTTCCGCTTCGATAGCATCGGGATCTCCGCTGTCAAAATCAAGCATGGAGAGCACCGCATATCCATCCCCGATCGAATGTGTGGGGATCACACGCACATCGCTCTTGCGATAAAGCTGTGCTGCCTGACGCGCCGCAAGCAATACGTTCCCGTTGTTGGGAAGCACAAACACAACGTCGGCATTCACGCGGTCAAATGCCTGTAAAAAATCCTTGGCGCTTGGATTCATCGTCTGTCCGCCGCAGATGACCTCATCAGCCCCCATCTCGCAGAAGGTACGCTTGATTCCCTCACCCGTGGCAACCGTCACGACCGAAAACGGCTGTCTTTGTGTGACAGGCGCCTCAGCGGGGGGCACCGGGCTTTCCTTCTTTACGGTTCCATTGTGCTGAAGCATCATATTTTCTATTTTTACGGTGAGAAATTCACCGTACTGCTGGCAAAATTCAAGTACCCGTGACGGCGTCATGGTATGCACGTGAAGCTTTACGACCGTGCCGTTTTTGACAAGCACCACAGAGTCTCCCACGGTGTTGAGAAATTCTGTGATCACGTCAGCATCAAAATGCTCCGTATCGACCTTGCAGTTCTGAAGGCGCAAGAGTAGCTCCGTGCAGTAGCCGAATTCCATAACGGAATTTTCGTCAAACAGATCGGGATCCACCGCCTGCAGGCTTGCCGTGGGAAGTGCGGGCTCCTCGCCGACAGTCTCTCCGCAAAGGCTGGCATACATGCCCTCTACGATATAAAGGAGTCCTGCTCCCCCCGAATCCACAACTCCCGCCTCCTTAAGAATGGGAAGCAATTCCGGGGTACGGTCAAGAGAGCGCTTCGCCTCCTCCAAAAAGGCGCAAAAATACGCCCCCGGCGTTTGGCAGTCACAGTTTCCCGCATAGTAGCCCGCATCGCGCATCACCGTAAGGATCGTTCCCTCGGTGGGCGTCATAACCGACTCAAAGGCACAGCCGACACCGCACGCGATCGCCTTTTCGAGCGTGTGAACGTCCGCACTCTCGTATCTCCCAAAGCCCTGTGCGATCCCCGCAAAGAACTGCGAAAGGATCACACCCGAATTTCCGCGAGCGCCGAGCAGCATGCCGTCCGAAATTTTCGTTGCCGCATCCCAGAGCGTCCCGTCAACGTGCTTTGCAGCTTTGACACTGCCCTGCATCGTCAGCATCATATTCTCACCCGTATCCCCATCGGGGATCGGGAAAACGTTGAGATCGTTTACCTCCTCCATATGCGCATGCAGATTGCGAGCACCTGCCGCAACCATATCTGCCCAAAGGAAGCCGTCAAGCCGTGTGATCTCCATCATTGTACCTCACTGACACGGTAGGTCACTTCGTTGCCGAAGCCCCAGATACCGATGGCATCGGGACCGATGCTAGCC
>SVSZ01000086.1 GCA_015064025.1 Oscillospiraceae bacterium
TGGGACACGGCTGGTCGGCAATGGCGTTTGACGGAGACACGACCAAGGGCTGGGCAGGCACCGATCCGTATGATTTTCCCCCCGAGCTTGGGGAATACGTGGCAATGATGAACGGCGAGCGAAAGCTCAAGGGCGGCTCGGCACTTATGACCAACTTCTGTATGTCCAATCCCGCGGCACGGGCAAGAGTGACGAAAAAGGTCGCGGATTATGCCGAAGCCTCAACAAACGTGGACTTCCTTCACGTTTGGCTTGCCGACAGTAAGCACAACCATTGCGAGTGCGAGAACTGCCGAAAGAAAACGCCGAGTGACTGGTACGTCGATTTTCTGAACGATATCGACGCCGAGCTCAAGGCACGCGATCTCCCCACCCGTATCGGATTTTGTTGCTACGTGGATACCACCTGGGCGCCCATCGTGTCCCGCCTCAACGACCCCTCCCGTTTCTCTGTTTACGTTGGCGCCATCACGCGCGATTATACGGAGTCGGTTTCTCCCGTGCTGAACACAAACGTACAGCTCCCGCCCTACGAGCTCAATAAATCACCGCTCCCCAAGAGTGTTGACGAATATTTGCTGCACGCCAAAAACTGGATGGAGTGCTGTCACGTTCCCGCTTTTGCGACCGAGTACCACTTCCTTTGCGCGCAGTATCAGGATCTCGCTTCTCTGCGTGCCGCTCGCATCGTTTGCGAGGACGTTCGCGGCTATCGCGCCAACGGCTTTGACGGCATCAACCAGGACGGCTCTCAGCGCTCCTTCTTCCCGACGGGCTTTGGCTTTTACATATACGCAAGCACGCTGTTTGATACCTCTGTCGATTTTGAAAAATTGAAAGAGGACTACTTCAGCCATGCCTTTGGCAAGGATTGGAGAGAGGTAGAGGACTTCCTTAACCATGTGGGTGAACTGGTGCCCTTCGGTTACCTGTACGGAAAAATGACAAAGGACCCCCAAAAGGGCAACTATTACAATCCCGACGTTGCCGCAACGGCTGCAAAAATTCCTGCACTGGTCGAGGAATTCTCTGCATTCGTCGAAGCGCATAAGGTTTGCGAGAAGAGAGCCGAAACGGTGTCCTATAAACTTCTTCGCTACTACCTTAAGTACCTGAGGGGACTTTCCAAGGTTATCGTTCTCAAGGCAAACGGCAACCACGGCGCGGCGCGCGAGGCATGGAAGAGCTTTGCGGCGGAGTGCGGCGCGTGGGAGATCGATGTCGAGCGTTGGTTTGACCAGCGGATGTTCCATACCGCACTGACTCCCATCTTCACCGAAGCGGTAAATGACGGAGTGGTGTTCCAATAAGAATAGAGAGGAGTCTTCCAATGACGGCAATTAAAAACGCAGTCCTTGTCATGCGGGATCATTTCATACCCGAGGCGATGCTTCTGATCGAGGACGGCAAAATCGTCGATTTCGGTGAGATGCGCCACAAGGAGATTCCTGAAGGCTGTGACGTGATCGATGCCAAGGGTCTTTACGTCGGTCCCGGATTTGTGGACATCCACACACATGCGGGAGGGAAGGATCTCTTTCGTGAGAATCCTTCGCGTGCGGCACAGGTGCATCTCTCGCACGGTACTACCACTCTTTTTCCCGCATTGTACTTCAATATGACCACGGCGGAATATCTGGAGGAGATCGAATTGATCCGCAATACCATGAAGACTCCCGAAGGAATCAATATCGGAGGACTTTACATGGAAGGTCCATATCTCAATCCAAAATTCGGCGCTGAGAGAGAGTCCAATCCGTGGACAGGTCCTGTAGACCGTAAAAACTACGGACCGATCGTAGATGCCGCTTGGGATATCGCTCACGTGTGGGCACTGGCACCTGAGCGGGAGAATATTCTGGAATTTGTGGAGGCTGTAAGGGAAAAGAATCCGAATGCCGTGTTTTCTGTTGCGCACAGCGAGGCGGCACCAAACGAAATTGAGGCGCTCATGCCTTACGGACTCAGAATCGGGACACACCACACCAATGCGACGGGCGACCGTGTCAAATATCCCGAGTGTCGCGGTGTTTGCGTAGACGAAACGGTAAATTACAACCGTGAAATTTATGCTGAAATGATCTGTGACAGCCGAGGAATTCACGTAGATCCTTATATGCTTCGTCTTGTGCGTCGCATGAAGGGTGATGACCGAGTGATCTTGATTTCCGATGCGTATACGAGTGATGCACCGATTCCCAAGGGCTACGAGGGCGTTGACGATATTCTCTTCGACTACGCGGAAGAAATTGCGGGAACCAAGCTGACGTTGGACGTCGCCTGTCGCAATATGATCAAGCATACGGGCGCATCCTTGGTGGACGTATTCAAGTTCGCCTCCTATAACCCGAGCCGCGCCGTGGGACTCTACGACCGCGGTGAGATTGCCGTTGGAAAGAGGGCGGATCTTGTAATTACAGATCATAAAATGAACGTTAATCTTGTGATGATAAAGGGGATACGATATGAATTATCAGCTTTACGGTGACGGAATTCACGATGATTATCCTGCAATTCAGGAGATGCTGGATGCGGGAATGCAGGTCGTATATTTGCCTGTGCCGGAAAAAAATTACGTGATCAGCAAAACACTGAAAATCCATTCAAGACAGGAATTGCGCTTGGATGCCTTCACACGTGTCATGCTTTCGGATGGCGCGAACTGTGAAATGTTGACCAATGACGATCACGTAAACGGAAACGATCAAGTAAGGATTGTGGGTGGTATCTGGGATATGAACCACAAAAACCAAAAGCCTAATCCGTATCATTTTCCCGATCCCGATACGGGAATGACTGTGTTCCAATGGATGGAGGCAAACAACTTTGATCGGGAACACAGTAAGGATTTTCCTCCTGTCTGGCGTGGCTTTTGCTTTACCTTCAACGACGTTAAGCGCTTTTATCTTGGAGATATCACGATTGTAAATCCCGTGGTATACGGAATTTCTCTCAGCTATATTGAGAATTTTACAATTGAGAATATCACCTTTGAGTACAATGAGGGAAGTCCCAAGCTTTGGAATTTGGATGGAATTCATCTGGAGAGACATTGTAAAAACGGGTATATTCACAATCTCAAGGGCGCTTGCCACGACGATCTCATTGCCTTGACAAGTGACGATTTTATGCCGGGACCTATTGAGAATATTGAAATTGACGGTATTTTTGCCGAGGGCTGCCACAGCGCGGTGCGGCTTTTGTCGCAAGTTACTCCTGTGAAAAACGTCAGCATCAAAAACATTTTCGGCACGTTTTATACCTATTGTATTGTTATCAGCAAATACAAGGATTTCGGAACGGGTGCGTTTGACAACATTGATATTTCCAACGTTTACGCATCGCATTGCCCGGGAACGGTTGACGTGCCGGGAAACTACAGTCCGCTTATTCAGATCGGTCCCGATCTGACCTTGAAGCGTCTGACACTCTCCAATATTCACAGGAACGAAACGAGATGCACAACTCCCACGGTCGGTATCAAGGATAAATCCTACGTTAAGTATCTCAACGTTTACAATGCTGAGCAGACCAACGAAACGGGAACGCCCATTCCGTTCATCGGATTTATGGGTGACGAGGGCGAGATCGAAAATCTGACGCTTTTGGATATTGACACAAATGGAGACCCCTTGCTCTCGCATCCGGAGCGGGTGAAAAAGCTCTCGGTGAAGTAATATGGACGTTATTATTTTTTCCGGGCAGAGCAATATGCAGGGACAAAGCGAGTGTCTTTCCGAAAACGGTATTGTAAACGATGCATACGAATACAAATGGTTGACCGATGCATTGGTTCCTCTTCAAAACCCGGTTGGTGAAAATATTACCTACTCCATGGATCAAGGCTATGATTTTACACCAAAAACCAGTCTTACGTCATGGTTGGCAGAGCATGCGTTAGGTGCTGCTTGTTATGGTAATACCAATCTGGTTCCGAGCTTTTGCAGAACATATACCGAGATGAGCAAAAGATCGGTCCTTGCCGTGCATGCGGCGAAAGGAAGTACAAGGATCTCTGAGTGGTTACCGGGGACTTCCATCTATCGCATCTTGACAGAAAAGGCGCGCGGGGCGATCCGAAAGGCAACTCCCGAACGTATTTATTTCGTTTGGCTCCAGGGTGAAAGCGATGCAATCGCAAGCGTAACAAAGGATGAGTATAAGGCAGCCTTGCGCGTGCTTTGTGATGCTTTGAAGACAGACTTGGGAATCGATCGATTCGGTATCATACGGGTTGGCAGATTTACAAACGACGACCGTGATACGGAAATCATTTCGGCACAGGATGAGATCTGTCGCGAGGACGAAGATTTTGCAATGCTGACAGACATCGCAACCGAGTTGAACGAACAAAGCGAATATATGAACCCACATGTCAAAGGACATTACAGTGCAAAGGGACTGGAAACGTTGGGGAGTGCAGCGGCGAAGGTTTTATGTCAGAGAAAATAAATTCAAAAAAGCTTTTTGCGCCTTGCAAACGGTATCGTCTACGGCGCGGAATTTTCTCAACGTTAAGCAACCGCTTTTTTATTTCTCGCTTATACTTATCATAGCTGTTCCTCGAACAACCGCAAGGGGTTATAGCATCGAGATCTTCAAGGTTGCCAATGCCTTGGCTGATGTGGTTATGCGAATCGGGGGCTTCCTTTTCGGATGACTCAAGGGCGGCTTTGATCCTCTCTTGTGCAAGATTGAAGGTCAATTTTTGAGTGGTCATCTGCAAGTTTTTCATTGTAAAAAAATTCTGCTTTCATAAAAAATATTGGACACATCACGTAAGGGTTTTCCACGAATGATGTGTCCGCTTTTTATTTTGTCGATCGTGTGTTGTTGCTAAAGGCGGTTGGAAACAGTCTCATCGCGTTTTTATACAGAATATTTTCCTTATCCACATCGGGAAGGCGCGGACAAAAACCGAGGCGGCGAGGAGCTGACGCATCTACTGTTTTTACTGTTTTATCGGTTGTTTGAAAAAATAGATCCGCCGTTGGAGCCTGCCATAAGTGATGCGGCTCGACGGAAGTCCAATAAATACATTCATAGAATTGACGCGTATATTGCCGGCAAAAAAGGGGACGTTACCCTTGAAGAATTGGCACAGTCGCTCTATCTGTCGCCCAAGCAGGTCTCTCGCATTATTCGAAAGGAATATGGCTGCTCTTTTCCCACACTTTTGAATCAGCGCAAGCTTACGACTGCGTGCATGCTGTTAAAATATACGGATCTGTCCGTTTCTCAAATTGCGGCAGAGGTCGGATACACGTACGAAAATTACTTTTTCACCCGGTTCAAAGGAGCGTACGGTCTGACGCCGCTGCAATATAGAAGGGAACATAAGAGCTGAGCTATTTTTCCATCTCGTGCTTTTTTGGCCGCAAGGGCAATTCATGGGGGGGCTGATTCATTAGAAAAAGTCCCCCCTTCAAAAAAAGCCGACGGTTGTTTCCGCCATAGGGGGATCTACACCTGTTATGAATAAGATGTGCTGTCGATTCGCGCAAACCGCTTGACTTTTTAGCGTGTACAAAGTATAATAAAGAAACGAACCAAAGAGAAAGGGATCCTTTATGAAAACGGAAGCGCTTCGGGTCAGAGACCCCTATATCCTTGCAGAAAACGGTATCTACTATCTTTACAAAACGAATATTCCTCACGTGGGAACCTCCATTGCCGTACATACGAGCCGTGATCTGCATGAATGGAGCGAACGTCCCGTCACCGTCTACTCCCTGGACACCTCGACGTGGAAGGAGGGGCAGCTCTGGGCACCCGAGGTGCATGCGTGGAACGGCAAATATTATCTGTTTGTGTCCGTGCTTGGTAAGAACGGTCTGCGCGGCACCGAAATCTCGGTTTCAAGCACCCCGGACGGTACCTTTATCCCTCTTGCCAACCGTCCCGCCACACCGCTTGACCAAAGCGCCATTGACGGCACGCTCTTTTGCGAGGACGGGCGTCCCTACATCGTCTATTCCCGCGACTGGCCTCACTGCTTTGACGAAGGACTCGGCTCCTATGTCGGGGAGATTTGGGGGTGTGAGCTGACGGAGGATCTCTCCGCGCCCGTGGGAGCTGCGTTTTTGATGTTCCGATCAACCGACTGTCCCCTCTCTGCCTCCGCTCCCGTACGACACGAGTGGGAGGGCAAGTCCGTCGCACGCTACGGGTCGGATGCGCCCTTCCTCCAACGCTTGCCTAACGGCAGGATCTATCTGACCTGGTCACCGATCCCCGGGGGCAACTACGTCGTGCTTGGTGCCACGGCAGACTCGATCCACGGCAAATGGGAGCACGTGGCATCTCCCGTGTTCAGCGAAAACGGTGGACATGCGATGTTCTTTTGCGATTTTGACGGGCAGGATATCATGTGTATCCACGCACCCGAGCGAGAGGGGGACGAAAGAGCCCTTTTTCTCCCCGTCTCGGTCACCTCGGACGGCGTGTTCCTCAAATAAGCGTTCATACTGACAGCATCTTGACCAAAACAAAATTCCTACCTATACAATCGACGGCACATCGGCATATGACTTTATACTGCTCCCCTCCAAGCTGCCGCAAGGCTTTGATGCGCTTGCCTTTGGTACGCACGGAAGCGATTCCGCTGACCGATCCATAACGTGTCGAACGGCTATAAACACATATTATAAGGAGACTCAATATGGACTATTCAAAAAAGCTGCAATACCATTACAGACCGCAAAAGGGCTGGGTGAACGACCCGAACGGGTTGGTTTATTTTGGCGGCTACTATCACCTGTTTTATCAGCATGCGCCGGATTTTGAAATTCCGTGGCAGCAGCACATGCATTGGGGACACGCACGGACAAAGGATTTCCTTCATTGGGAGGAGCTTCCCATCGCTCTTTTCCCCGATACCGATTACGATGACGATGGGTGCTTTTCCGGAACGGCGATCGTTAAGGACGGAACGCTGTATCTTTTCTACGCGTCGATCCACAAGGAGGCGTCGAACACGCCGAGCATTCAGACCGTGAGCGTTGCATACTCCACCGACGGTATTCATTTTGAAAAATATGCGGGCAATCCCGTGATCGATCACTATCCGACCGACGGCGGTCGGGACTTCCGTGATCCCGCCGTTTGCCGCGTTGGCGACGCGTATTATTGCGTGATGGCAACGGGACATCCCGAATCCCGTGAGGGAAGGCTTTTGTCCTATCGAAGTGAGGATCTGCTTCATTGGGAGTACGCAGGGATCATGCGCGCATGGAGTGAGTGCAGATTTACCGAATGTCCTTCCTTGGTTCCCGTTGACGGGAAGTATCTGTTGACTGCATCTGTCTGCCCGTTTGAGGAGAACCATTATTTCCGCGCAATGTACGGAAGCTTTACGGATGGAAAATTTGAAATTCTGAACGAGGCGGAGATCGACAAGGGACCTGATCAATACGCAGGTCAGGTATTTCACGATCAACTCGGCAGAAATTTGTTGATCACCTGGATGCCCGGATGGAAATACAAAGGCTATTTCAAGCGCGATATTGGGTGCTTTTCCGTGCCGCGTGAGATCAAGTGCGAGAACGGAAGGATCACCGCGTATCCCATCAAGGAGCTGCAGTATCTTTTGAAGGACGAGGATCCGTGCCTTGAGCGTACCGAAAACGGCTTCCGAGTAGAAAGAACAAACCGCGAGCCCCTTGTGTACGAGGGCGAGATCAGGGAGTTAAAGATCCTGCGCGACGGGTACGTCGCGGAGATCTTCGTCAACGGCGGGGAAGAGGTTTATACGGTTTTGCTTTGATTGCGTACACGCTTTTTTTGAGGGAGGCTTACTATGATTCTTTCGATTTCACAGCTGCGATCCGCAGCACACGGAGCTGTCCAATTAGAGCTGACGGAGAAGGGAATCCGCTTTTGGCGCACGTCGGAGGCGCAGAGACAATACTATCTTGACCGAGGCGATGAGTTGCATATTCAGGGCTCCCGTCACAGCGCGGGTGTTCGCTTGGCATTTCGGACAAACAGCCGATCTCTGACACTTTCCGCCGATTTATATCCCGACCTGAGCGGGATTGGCGGCAGCTTTGATATTTGCGAGGACGGTGTTCTGATCGCGCACCTCGGAGGAGAAAACAAGGAGATCAAGGAGCTTTGCGTTGCGCTTTCCGAGGGGGAGCATCTTGTGGAGATCTATTTTCCATGGAGCAAGGGCGTGACAATTCGGACGCTTTGCTTGGACGACGGCGCTACGTTTGTGCCGCATCACCGCAAATACCGCCTGCTTTCCTTTGGGGATTCGATCACACACGGCGCGCTCGCTACGCATCCGTCTCTTACTTATGCGGAACGTCTGGCGGTTCTCTTGGATGCCGATCTTGACAATCGCGGAATCGGCGGAGATCATTTTTCCGCAGGTCTTGCGGCGTTGGAGACCGTCGAAAATCCCGATATCATTACCGTGGCGTACGGAACGAACGATTGGAGCCATTGGGGCGCGTGCTTTGATGAGGAATGCCCGCGCATGATTGAAATTCTTGCCGAGCGTTATCCGAACGCAGAGATATATGTGATCTCACCCATATGGCGCGGAGATTGGGATCGCGAGGGAAGCATGAAGCGGCGCCTTCCCGAGCTTTATCAAACGGTTTGTGAATATGCAAGCCCTTATTCGAATGTCAAGGTGATCGATGCATGGAATTTTGTGCCTCATCTGCCCGACTTTTTCGGAGACGGTCATCTTCATCCCAATGACCTCGGCTTTGGACTTTATGCGGAATGCCTCTATCGTGAGATCGTAAAGCATTCAAAGCTTTTCCGCGCATAATATTCCATCGATTTTGATACAAAAACATCGGACACGTCATTTCGGAAGAATTTTCCAAAATGACGTGTCCGATGTTTTATTTTTCGGTGAAAGGGGAATTTAACCTAAAGGGCACAAGGCTTGTTGACCCGAGCTCATTCGAGCTACTCGTTCTCGGGTTCCAGACCAACGATATGATGCGCGTCCGCGGAAAGTAGTGTAGGGTAGACAAGCTTTCCCGGACGGTCGGGAAGCTCGACCGCAATCACACAGGTGTAGCGGTTGATGAACATACCGCCGCCGCGCGTGTTGGCAAAGAGCGGAATGGCAACGTACGTGCCTTTCCCGCCGTCCGTGTTGTAGGCATCGTAGGTATAGAGCTTCATCAAGGTGTCGCGGCGGTTGACGCTATCAAATCGCTGACCG
>SVSZ01000087.1 GCA_015064025.1 Oscillospiraceae bacterium
CCTTGATGGGTATGACGTACCTTTGTACGCCTCACGCCCCAAATTCGACGCTTCTCGCCTAAATCTGCCGAGCCCCACAGGGGTGTCTCAAATTTGCAATTTGAGACACCCCCTATTTTTGATTTTTGAAAACCACCCGCTAAGCGAGCTGTTCCGCAGAGGCTTTTTTATGATCCCTGTAGGGCACGACACGCGGGTCGTGCCCTACAGGCAGATGGTAACTATACAGAACAGCACGCGTGTCCTTTGATCCCTCAGATGCTGTCAAAGGCTTCCTTGAGGAGGCGGGAGATCCGTTGCATTTTTTCGGGGGTCACCTTGAGGATCTTGCGGTCATAGGTAAGAAGCCCGTTGGTTTCATCCTCGACGTCGCTGACCTGTGTAAGGATGGCTGCCGAGAGCCCGTGCTGCTTGATGGAGGGAACGATCTCGTCAAGATAGAGACGTTCAAGGTCTGCTTCCAGTACGTCGGTCGTTGCACAGGTGCGGTAGCCGTAGTTCTTATCAAGATTGAAGGAGTGTCCTTCGATTTTACAGGAATACCCGCCGAATTCGGAGAGCACCTGCGGAAGAGGTGAGGGGGAAAGCTCGATCTTTTTGAAGTATACGTGCTCACTTCGAACGTCCGATGCCGAGGGGAAAAACCATCCCGAGGCGGTATCCCAGATGCGGGAGGGGTCCAGTGCCTTGAATTCTCTGTACAGTGAGCCGCCGTCCTCATACTGCCCCCAGCCCTCGTTGAATATCGTGTAGTAGACGACCGAGGGATGACTGTAAAGAAGCTTGACCGTTTCCTTGGCGCTTTCCTCAAAATTCTGTCGCCGCGCCTGTGTTGCGCGGTGGCGGATGCCTTTTTTCAGTCCTACGGTCGGGAGCGCCGTGTCGATCAGGAAATGGTATTTTCCGTTATTGACCATATCCTGGAAAACGAGCATGCCGAGTCGGTCGCATTCGTAATAGAAGACGTCGGGCTCGATTTTTATATGCTTGCGCAGGGTATTGAAGCCGCACGCCTTCATTTGCAGAATGTCGTTGCGGTATCCTTCGGGAGTTGCGGGGAGATAGATGCCGTCCGGAAAATATCCTTGATCCAAAAGTCCGTGGAAAAAGTAGGGAGCACCGTTCAGATAAAGGCGTGCCTTGCCTTCCTCGCTCCTTGCCTCCACAGTACGGAGGGCGAAATAGGAGCAGACCCGATCCTCTCCGCTTTCCAAGGTGAAGAAGTAAAGGTGCGGGTGCTCGGGGGTCCAGAGGATCGGATCCTCAACGGAGAGGGAAAAGCTGTCTCCTCGGTAGGTGTAGACCCGCTCACCGCTGTCGGTTTGAAGGCGCAGCGTTTTTTCGTCGCTTCCGCCTTCCGTTTTCAGGGTGATGGAGGTGAGTGTAGGTGTGACGGCAAGGGAAGAAATATAATGGTTCGGCACGCTTTCCATCCACACGGGTTGCCAGATGCCGCTGATGGGGGTATACCACATACCGCCGCGCTTTTTGCGTTGCTTGCCGTAGCAATACTCCGTGTCGGTTTTGTCCGTTACAACGACGGTGAGCGTATTCACACCCACCTGCGCCGCGTCCGTGACGTCGAGAGTGAAGGGAAGATATCCACCTACGTGTGCGCCGACCTCACGCCCGTTCACAAGAACGCGACATTCATGATCAACGGCGCCGAAGTGCAGGAGCAAATGCCCTGAAAGCTCCTTTTCTGTCAGGAGGACGGTGCGGGTGTAGACGTATTGCTCGTCCCTCTCAAGTGAACGTCCGATGCCGGAGAGTGCCGACTCGGGGGGGAAGGGGACACGGATGCGGCCGAGAGGTGTTTCTCTGCTTCCCTTGCGCACCGACAGGTCCCATTCGCCCGAGAGGGGAAGGAAGCTGTCACGCTTCATCTGCGGTCTTGGATATTCCGTTTCCCATTCGTCCCCCCGGGAGCCTTCTTCAAAGGGGGTGGAGAGGCGCACGGTGCGTGTGCGACGGAACAGTGGCGGAAGAAGAAGCAAAAGAACCAGAAGAAGGATCACGGCAAGAGCTGCTAAGAAAATGTTTTCATTGGGAATAAAGGAGGTCGTACCGTCGGCATTGAGCTGCTCCTCGGCGCCCGAGAGAACGGCGCTTCCGATGGCGGGACCGATGACTCCGGGGAGGAGCACCTGCGCACAGATGCGCACGCCCTGGAGTGACCCTGCGCGCTTTTCGGGGGTGTAGTCACGGATCAGTGCCCCGAAGACTGCCATCCCCGAGAGGTAACCGCACATCATCAGAAGCGAGCCGACGAATACCCAAGCGGTGGATTTGAAACAATAGAGAAGCACGTAGCCGACGATCAGCCATGAAAGCGAGAAGCCGACCGAGAAGGAAAAGCCCTTCTTGTCGTAGACCTTGCCCCAGAGCGCCGTGACGGTGGAGGCGATGATGATGGCGGGCGCCATGATCAGAACGTAATCCTTCATGCCGAGTGCTTTTTCATAGTAGAGAATGAGGTAGGGCATGAAGATCTGAATGGAGATGCTGAAGATAACGAAGAGAAAAAGATAGAAATAAAGCGAGGGGTACTTGCGAAGCGTTGCGGGGCGGAAGCCGTATACGATGTTTTGAAGGTACCCTGTTTCACTTTTCTGCGTTTTCTCCGGCTCACGGATCAGAAACAGTCCCAGAATGCCGACGGCAAGCACCACACTTCCGATGATGATGAAGATCAGTGTCCAGCTTTCGCGCTTTTCGAGGTCGAACGCCATAAATCCGCCGAAAACGGCAAGGATGGCACAAAGTGGCATCATGGCATTGATCCCCTCTGCCGCACCTCGGTTGGTGTGATCGGTGCTGTCGGTGAGCCATGCGTTAAAGGCGGCATCGTTGGCAGTGGAGCCGAAAAAGGTCATCAGACAGTCAAGCGCTATGACGAGCATCACGCCAAGCGCCGCTGCCGTGACGGTCATGGATAGTGCAAAGCCGAAGATGGAGATGCCCCAGAGTATGTAGCCGCCGCAAATGAAGAGCTTTCTTTTTCCGATGCGGTCGGATAAGGCACCTATAAAGATCGTTGTCAGTGCGGCGGAAACGGCGCTTGCCGCCACCATGAGAGAGATGTCGGCGGCGCTTGCGTGAAAAACGTTGTAAATGAAGATATTAAGATACATGTTTTCCACGACCCAGGCGATCTGCCCGAAAAGAGAAAAAAGGGTCAGTGCGCACCAAAAGCGCGGAGAGAGCTTCGTTTTCATGCTGTTTCCTCCGTGTGTTTTTTAGACTTGCATTTCATTTTATCACGTTTCGCAAAACTTTTCAAGAGGTGACGCATATGTAATTTTTTCAAAATGCAAAAAAGTGCATGCCGTCTTCGTTTTTTGCACAAACTGTGAAAAAGCCTGATATGGAGGGAAGAGGTATGACCAAAAACAGAAATACGGCGGCGATCGCACTCGGCGTTGCGGGAGCCGCTGCCATGCTTGGAGGTGCCGCTGTGGCGGTGCACAATTCAAAGCGTATGAGAACTCTGCGCGCCGTTCACAGGACCAATGCGATCCTGCGGCGCGTGGGGATGCTCCTGACCCGTATGTCGGCAGCAGCCGAGGAATGTATTTGAAAACGCGGAAAAATGACCGTTCCAAGCCTTTTTGGTGAGGAACGGTCATTTCTTGTTTATTTATGAATATGTAACATATGTCCTGATTTTGAAAATATTTGAAAATTTGTATTGACAAATGTGCGCTTTGGGTGTATAATGCGTGTATCGGCGGTGTTTTTTATGCCGCTAATTTTTTTGGAGGTATTTTTTATGATGCTTTGTGTCAACTGTCCCAAGAAGCCGATGGCTTTTGCACGTGTTTGGGGCTGCGTTCTGATGCTTCTCATCGCGGTGATCCTTTCCTTCCAGCCTTTGATCACTCTGCAGGTCGGTGATTCCAACACCATGTCGCAGATGGAGGATATGCTTGAAAGCGTTGCCGGTGATGACGATGACGTAGCAGGGGAGATTCAGGATTTCCTTGATGAGTTCCCCGATGAGGTTGAGGTCAGTGCGATGGATATCGTTTCCTGCGTGGGAACGATCGTTGACTTCCTTTCCGCGATCACTTCCGAGGATGCCGATTCCGAAGCTGCGGATTCGTTCGCGGATATGTTCGATAACGAGGAGGGCAGAAAGACCCTCATGGTCGTTGCGGCAATTGCGGTCGGCGTTACCGATTCTCTTGATATCAAGGGGATGGCTGAGGACGTTGCCGAGGATCTCGTCAAGGAAGCGATCAAGGCCGAGATCGGTACTCACATGGATGAATTGAGAGTCGAGTATGCGGAGCTGAACAGTGGCTACATGCCTTCCGATGAAGAGCTTTACAGCATGATCGAGCACCAGGGACTTGAGCAGATCTACGGTGAGAATGCCGAGATCTTCGACGAGCTCGGAATCGACGTTGCTGTTGTCGAGGAAGCTATTTCGGAAGCAAGAGAAGAAGCAGCAGGCATGGAGAGCGAGGAAGAGGATGATCTCGGTGAGAACATCTTCATGATGATCCTCAACGTGATGATCGTTATGATCTGCCTCCTGGCAGTTCTCGGCTTCACTGTTGTGGCACCCGTGATCTACATCATTTCCGCTCTGACGGCGCTGATCCCCGCGCTGATCCACGTAAAGGATCCCGACGAGGCGGCTGCAAAGGTTTCCAGAAAGCTGACGGGACTTATTACGATCCCGCTGAGCCTTATCCTGTTCCAGTGCGTGCTTCCCACCATGAATTACGCAGGCGGTACGATGGCACTTCTGATCATCTCCCTGGTTTGCGTGCTCTTCAACACGGTGCTTTCCAGACTCCATTCCTACACGGCACCTCAGATGAAGTATGCAAACATCATGCAGGGCGTGTCCTTGATCGGTGTTGCAGGATACCTTGTATTCTTCTTCAACGTGATCAATGCCAACATCTTCAATACCTTTATCAACGGTAATCTCGGCAAGCAGCTTCTCAACGTTATGGAGGCGTCGCTTGAGAAAGAAGAGGTTGCTTCCAACGGTTATATCGTCGATATCGTGATGATCGTGGTTGCAGTGGTTCTGGTTCTTTCCTCCACCGATTATTTCAAGGCTTGTCTGCAGCGTCTGTCCTGCTCTATCCCCGTTGGAAAGAACGGAAGCAAGATCAAGGACGTTCAGATCGTTCGTGCGATCCTTATGCTCCCCATCTACGTTCTTCCCTACATCGTTGCAACCTCTAAGAACTTCCACGAGGATGTTACCAAGGCTGGCGAGGGCGATGCTTCTCTGTTGATCGTTTCTCAGGAGACCGCAGACGCTATGATGGGTGTCCAGATCGGTATCATCATGATCCTTGTTGCCGAGATCGCTCTGATCGTTCTTAAGCTTGTGCTTTGCAAGGACGTAAGTGCTGAGGATATGGGTGACGTTATGTGTGGCGCAGCAAACGCTGATTTCGCCCCCGTAGAAGCTCCCGCAGAAGAAGGCGCTCCCGTTGAGGAGACCGCTGCTGAGGAAGAGGTTCCCGCTGAGGAAGAGACTCCCGCTGAGGAAGAGGCTCCTGCCGAAGAAGCAGTTCCTGCCGAGGGTGATGCTTCCGACGAAGAGGAAACCACCGAAGCATAATTTCTGAATTTTGACTGTATAACAAATATCCCGCATGCCACGGCATGCGGGATATTTGTTATATGTTTGCTTGTTCATTCAGCTCTTCAAAGGTGGTGGTGTTTTTGTGAGGAATCTCCTTCCAACCGAGGTTTTTGGAGAAGATCGCCACGAATTCTGCAGGAGTTGCCAGAAGGAGAAAGAAGGGCCAGAGAAGGGTAGAAAGAATTTTGATGGACAGGCGTACGTTTTTGATGCGCTTTCTCTCGGCGATATAGATGATGGTGGAGGAGAGAATAAGGATGACGTAGGAGAAAGCAAAAAAGAGCAGTGAACGTATCAGCCAGTGGAGAAGCACTCCGGTAAGTGTAAATTCAGCGGGGAAAAATACGGGGGCTAAGCACATGGTGATGAGCCGTGCGAAGAAAAGGGCGGTTGTGATGATACAAACGGGAAGCACCTTAACGGTCATATCGTAAATGGAAAATTTGTTTTTGTTTCCGTTTTTCTTTTTCGGTGTAAACAGGCTTTTGAGAAGATCCTTGAGTCTTGCTACGCATACCAGCCATCTTCCGCGACACCAGCGCACCCTTTGTCGCCACATGACGGGGAAGGTTGTGGGTTGTTCATCATAAAATACTGCTTCGTCACAAAAATAAATTTTGTTTTCCTCGATCAGTTGGTCTGCCGTGAATTCCCAATCCTCTGTAAGCGTTACGTATTTCCAGCCGTCCTTGACAAGCTCACTCCCAATGACGTAGCCTGTCCCCTGGACGCGTGTGGAGCAATTGAGGACGCTTCTGCCGCAGCTTTCAAAAAGACATCCGTAAACAAAATAGAGGCCATAGCATGCGGACATAACGTTTTCGCCGAAGTTTTTGGAGTTGCGGAAGGAGGTGATGATATCCTTCTTACCGTGTGCAACAAACGCATCGTTCATCTTTGAAATGAAGTTTTCGTCAAGAATGTTGTCGGCGTTGAAGAGAAAGAATCCGTCGTAATTCTGCGTTCCAAAATCCTCTTCAATGCGGTCAAAGAGATAACGGAAGGCATATCCCATCGTACGTTCCTCGGGATTGTTATATTCGTAAACGGTTGCTCCCAAGCTACGTGCGATCTCGGCGGTCTTGTCCGTGCAGTTGTGGGCGATCACAAAGATCTGCAATTGATCCTGCGGATAGTTGTTTTTCTGCATACTCTTGATGAGATTGCCGACGACCGCCTCCTCATTTCTGGCAGGAATGATCAATCCGTACCTCAGCTTTTCCTTTGTCGGCGGATATTTCTTTTTCTTGAACAGTCCGACAAGTGCAAAAACGATGTAGTGCAATACGATAAGACCCGTAAGCCCATAAAGAATATCGAACACTAAATTTGCAATTTGAACGTAATTCATGTGTCTCCTCCTGTGTGATGAGATAAAACAGTGACGTCGTTTGAAAAAACAAAATTGTATTTTGTTTTTTCCTTGGAATAAAAAAACATTTTGCAACGCGTACATTTTATCACAAAACCATCACAAAATAAACACGTAGGTGACAAAATTTAATGATTGTTTACATTTTTAAAAATAAGATGTCGAATAGAAGGGAAGCGTGTACGTTTCTTTTAAAAAAGGCGCTGCTCAGATCGCGATCTGAGACAGCGCCTTTTTTTACTTGATTCTTCTGCACTCCATGTAATAGCGTTTATCGGGAGCGTGCCCCATGGAGAAGGTCTTGCGGGGGAGGGCTCCGTCGTAGATGACGGTGCGGAAGAGCTCATCCTTACGCATACCGTCAAAGAGGAAGCCAACGGCACCCTCGCGAGAGGCAAGCATGCGAAGAGAATCCTCGCCGTGGATGTAATCGACCGTGACCTCGGGATGCGCCTCGCTGTAGCGCGCAAGGAAGGCTTGAAGCGTTCCGACTGCCAACTGACTCTCCGGCGAGGGAACACAAAGCGTATATTCTTCCTTGCCCCTTACTACGGTGATGGTCTGCGCCTGTGCACCTCCGTGAAGTGTGGCGATCTCGCGTTCCAGTTCGGAAAGCAGTGCGTCCGGGTCTGCACCGAAGACAACACGGTAGATCGGTTCGAATTCCAATGCCGTGTCGTGAAGATTGACGACCTCGGCAAGGGCATAGCGCGCGGGATGAGAAAGCGCCGCCTCGGGACCGACTTGTGCCTTGATCTCCTCGTATGCCGCCTTTGCGGTTGCGAGGGAGTGATTTCCGTCACCAACTGCGAAAAGGAGCGGAGAGAGGGAAGGATTCCCGTAGCGCGCTTCCATTGCCTCGGGCGTGACGAGTGCTTCCAGGGCATCAAGGATCTGTGTCTGTGCCTCGGGAGGGATGACGGTCGCTCTGGCGTGACCGCCACCCAGCATCAGATCATGATCGTAAAGTGCGGGGGCGCTTTTCGCATTTTTCAAGAGCGGCTCAATGACGGTGCGGTCGGGGTCATCGATCAAAAGCATAACGTGGGGAAGCTCCAGGGGCGCGCCGCGACGGATCTTGACACGGGGCGGGATGCGCTCAAGCACGGTCCCCTCGGTGGCACGGATCAGAGAGGTAGATCCCTTGTGATAATCGTAGCATTCAAGGTCAACGGCACCGATCAGACCCAAACGGGTCTTGCCATCGGACTGTACGCGCTCCAGAAGAAGCATTGTGTCGGGGTAGGAGACAAGCACGTCGGAAAGTGCCCTTTCCATCGCGGCGTGAATGTCGGGAAGACGCGCGTCGCCCTCCCCAAGCCATACCTCGGGAAGGATCATACGAAGCGTTGAAGGTGCGTCGCCGACGATCTCTTCTGCCCGGTGCCAGTATTCGGGCTCGCTTGTGTATTGGTCACAGGCAACCACTGCCCAACGGGAAATGTCTGTTTTCTGACTGTCGGGAAGCAATATCTCGGCAGCTTGGAAGCAATTTGCGTGTTTTCTCATATCATACTCCTTACGGAAAAATTTTATTATATTGTAGCATGGCTGTCGAAAAAAGTCAATCCCCGTTCGCACAAATTTCTCGATCCGCCTTCACACGGAGAGCGCTGCCATACGCAACGTCACATGTGGTCGCAACGTTCGATTGCGTCTCACGACGCCGGCTTGCATGTGGGCTGTTCCCTACGGGTTACGTTCTCCTTTTTTTGAATAATGATTTTTTTGAATGTAGTTTTGTCAATGATGTGAGACTAAAAAAGGAAAAAATAAAAGTAACGAGTTTAGTTAGATGCTTTTGCAGTCGGAAGGAGGGGCGAAGCCCCGAGAGGAGACTGCAAAAGCGGCGCGCGAG
>SVSZ01000088.1 GCA_015064025.1 Oscillospiraceae bacterium
GCTTGCAATCAACTTCCTGCTTTACGGAGCGCTCGCAGAGATCTTCGCACGCAAGACGGGATTTAACCGCGGTCTCGGCGGCTCCATGCACGCATTCTTCATCCCCTTCGGTCTTATGCCCAACAATGCGATCGTCGGTGCATCCGCCCCCATCGCGCTGGGTGCCGCTCTTTATAAGAGATCCAACCACAAGCCCGGTATCATCATCTCCAACTGCGGTGACGGTGCTACGGGTCGCGGTCCCGTGCTTGAGGCTCTCAACTTCGCTTCCATGGATCAGATCACCAAGCTCTGGGGCATGGACGGCAAGTTCTCCGACGGCGGTATGCCGATCCTCTTCAACGTATTCAATAACCACTACGGTATGGGCGGTCAGACCAGAGGCGAGACCATGGGCTTTGACATGGCGGCACGTCTTGGTGCGGGCTTCAATCCGAGCCAGATGCACGCTGAGCGTGTCAACGGCTACGATCCTCTCGCTGTGATCGACGCAGTCTCCAGAAAGAAGCAGCTCCTGCTTGAGGGCAAGGGCCCCGCGCTTCTGGACGTCGTTACCTACCGTGTTTCCGGTCACTCCCCCTCCGACTCCTCCACCTACCGTACGCAGGAGGAGATCGACGCTTGGAAGGCAGCGGATCCGATCCTCGCCTTCAAGACCAAGCTCATTCTCGGCGGTGTTGCGACCGAAAACGAATTTGCCACCATGCACGAGGAGATCACCTCTCGCATGACTGAGATCATGAAGCTCGCGATCAACGACGAGATCTCTCCCCGCATGGATCTTACGAAGGAGCCCGACGCAATCTCCTCCATCATGTTCTCCAATCAGAACGTTCCCAGCATGGATCCCACACGCGAGGCAGAAATGCTCATGCCCAAGGAGGAATGCCCCCGTGTTAAGGAGATCGCAGGCAAGACTCGCACCGCAAAGGATGCGTCCGGCAAGCCCGTTTCCAAGATGAAGATGTACAACATCTGCGACGGTCTTTTTGAGCCGATCATCGATAAATTCTATGAGGACCCCACGCTCATCGCTTACGGTGAGGACAACCGTGACTGGGGCGGCGCCTTCGGTGTTTATAAGAAGATGACCGAGGCTGTCCCCTATCACCGCTTCTTCAATTCTCCCATCTCCGAATCCGCAATCGTCGGCTCCGCAGTAGGCTACGCAATGTGCGGCGGCCGCGCGATCGTTGAATTGATGTATGCCGACTTTATCGGATGCGCAGGTGACGAGATCTTCAACCAGATGGCAAAATGGCAGGCAATGTCCGCAGGCATTCTGAAGATGCCCATCATTCTGCGTGTTTCCGTGGGCTCCAAGTACGGCGCTCAGCACTCTCAGGACTGGACAGCGCTTTGCGCACATATCCCGGGACTCAAGGTCGTATTCCCCGCAACCCCCGCAGACGCAAAGGGTCTGATGACCGCAGCGCTTGACGGCACCGACCCCGTGGTATTCTTCGAATCCCAGAGAATTTACGGTATCGGCGAGGAATTCCTCAAGGACGGCGTTCCCACAGGTCACTTCTCCATTCCCATGGGCGAGCCCGATATCAAGCGTGAGGGTAAGGACGTTACCATCCTCACCATCGGTGCGGTTCTCTACCGTGCGCTTGAGGCGGCAAAGATCCTTGAAGAGAAGTACGGTATTTCCGCAGAGATCATCGATGCACGCTCCATCGTTCCCTTCAACTATGAGAAGGTGATCGAATCCGTCAAGAAGACGGGAAAGATCATTCTCGTGGGCGACGCGTGCGAGAGAAACTCCGTGATGCGCGACATGGCGTCCAACATCACCGAAATGTGCTTCGATTATCTGGACGGTCCCGCGGTCGTCGTGGGCTCCCGCAACTGGATCACACCCGCATTTGAGCTTGAAAAGAGCTTCTTCCCGCAGGCAGATTGGATCATCGATGCACTGCACGAGAAGATCATGCCTCTCCCCGGTCACGTTGCAACCAACAACTTTACCGACCTTGAGAAGGTAGAAAGAGCCAAGAAGGGGCTCTGATCCCGATCAGTCACGCTAATAAAATAACAATATACATCGGGCACACGCCCGATGTATATTGTTATTTGCTATTTTTTGTAGGAACGGTTATGAAGCTTTTGATTTTGAAAACAGACGACCCATATCTGAATCTGGCAATTGAGGAGTATCTTTTTTTGCATACAGAGGAGCCGATCTTCATGCTTTGGCAAAACGCGCCCTCCGTCATCATCGGGCGCAATCAGAACGCCTACGCCGAGGTCGACCACTGCTTTGCAAAGGAGCACGGCATCCGCATTGCCCGCAGGATCACGGGCGGAGGTGCTGTATACCATGACAGCGGCAACGTTAATTATTCCTTCATTTCCCCTGCGGAAAAAGAAGGAACGCTTGATTTTGAAGCCTTCTCCGCTCCAATCCTCAATGCCCTTTCTTCTCTCGGGATCCATGCGAGCCTTTCCGGCAGAAACGACATTGAGGTGGACGGCAAAAAGATCTCGGGAAACGCACAACACCGCGTAGGACACCGTCTTCTTCATCACGGGACCCTTCTTTTTGCCGTCGATACCGCCACACTTGAGGCGGTACTGCGCCCAAACAGAGAAAAGCTCAAAGCACGCGCGATCCGCTCGGTGAGCGCCCGTGTAACAGATCTACGCTCCTATCTTCCTACCGACATGACGGTAGAAGGGCTGATCGATCATCTGTGCAGATACGTTGAGAATGCATTTCATACACAAAGGATCCTTCCCCCAACCAACGAGGAAATAGATGCGCTTGCCCGTCGCAACGCCTCACGAGAATGGATCTATCCAGAAAAGGATCTTCTTTCCCGCTATACGAAAGTCAAGGAGCGCCGTTATCCCTTCGGAAGCGTAGAGCTGCTCCTCGAAATGAAGAACGACAAAATTTTCGAGATCGCGATCAAGGGAGACTTTTTCGGCATACGCCCCATATCCGAATTGGAGGATGCACTCAGAGGTGCCCGCCTGTGCGAGGTGGAAACACGCCTTTCTTCTTTTGACATCGGGGCTTACGTGTGCGGTATGCAAAAAAAAGAGCTGACAGAGCTTTTATGCGCGGAGTAATACGTCGCCTTTCATAAGACAGAGCGCCACACGGTCTCAAGCCAAGTCTTGGGATCGCGCGGCGCTCTGTCTCTGTTATTATGTAAATCTTGCAATTTGCCTTGGAAAACTCAACAGGATTTACACTTTACAAAATGCGGATTCCGTGCTACAATAAAGATAGAAATAAGAAAGAAGGAAAATTCTATGAAGCCCTGGAGAAAGCCAACCTCAAGCGCGGATCTTCCCGCGTCGATTCCCTACACGGAGGATATATCGATCCTTGCGCGACCGATCAAGCTCGGCGCGCACACCCTTTCCAACCGCATCTGCTATCAGCCTATGGAGGGCTGTGACGGAACACGCGCGGGAGCTCCCGACGAATTGACCGTGCGCCGTTATCTACGCTTCGCTAAGGGCGGTGCAGGGCTTATCTGGTTTGAAGCAACCGCCATCGTTCCCGAAGGACGCGCCAACCCGAGGCAAATGTACCTTTCGGAGGAAACGAAGAGCACGTTTGCTTCGCTTGTTTCCGAAATCAAAGAAACGTGCCTTCGCGAAAACGGCTTTGAGCCCGTGGTCGTATGCCAGCTGACTCACTCCGGCAGATGGTCAAAGCCGCAAGGGGTGCCCGCTCCCCTTGTCGCATATAATAAGCCGATCTTTGAGGGCAGCAATCCGCTCCCTCCCACGGCAATTGTTACGGACGATTACCTTGACACGCTTGCCGAGCGCTACGTTACCTCCGCAAAGCTTGCACGCGAGGTCGGCTTTGACGGCGTAGACATCAAGGCATGCCACGGATATCTTCTTTCCGAGCTGCTCAATGCCTATCTCCGCGACGGAAAATACGGCGGCACGTATGAAAACCGCACAAGGCTCTTTATGAACGCTACGGAGGCGGTGCGCGCCGCAACGCCGGGCGACTTTATCATCGGTAGCCGCTTCAACGCCTACGACGGTTACGCATATCCTTACGGCATGGGGGATTCCGGAACCCCGGGAGTTCCCGATCTGTCCGAGGCGGCTCGCATTGCCGCAGATTTGGAAGCAAGAGGAGCCACGCTTCTCAACGTCACCATGGGCTGTCCCTACACCAATCACGAGGTCAACCGTCCTACCGTCAACGCCCTTGAAGAGCCCCCCTACAGAAGTATTGAAAGAATGCTGGACGGAGCACGCGCGGTCGCAATGGCCGCCCCCCGCGCGCTCGTCGTTTCCTCGGGACTCAGCTTCCTCGGTTCACTCGCGCCGAACGTTTCCGCAGCGGGGATCGCCGCGGGTGACTATCACATCGCAGGCTTTGGCAGACAGACCTTCTCTTATCCCGAGTTAGCCCGCGACATCACAAAGAGCGGCGGTATGGACAAAAAGAAGCTTTGCCTCACCTGTGGGAAATGCACACAGCTGATGCGTAACGCAAAGACCCCCGGATGCGTCATTTACGACAAAGAGGTGTATATGCCTCTTTACAAAGAGATCGAACAGTGAATTATAAAGGAGATCAAGCAATGAAGGTAGCAATCGTTACGGGCGTCCTTGGCGGAATCGGCAAGGAAAGCGCTCTTCAACTCTTGAAAAACGGGTATGCAGTGGTCGGTATGGACGTGGTCACACCCACGGATCTTGCGGATTTTGAGGGGTTTGATTTTACATACGTCAAGGGAGACCTTGCGTCAAGCGAATCCAGGGAGACACTGGTCCGCACGGCATGCGAAAAGGGGACGCTTTCCGCACTGGTCAACGTAGCGGGCGTTGCCCCCAAGGTGCGCCGCGATATTCTGGAGATGACCGAGGAAAGCTATGATTTCGTCATGGGCATCAACACAAAAGGCACGCTCTTTCTGACACAGGCAGTTGCCAACGAGATGTGCCGCGAGGGGGCGGGCGGCTCCATTGTCAACATTTCCTCCTGCTCCGCTTACACAAGCTCAACAAGCCGCGGTGAATACTGCATCTCCAAGGCGGGCGTTTCCATGATCACCAAGCTCTTTGCTGACAGACTTGCCGCAGAGGGGATCACCGTCAACGAGATCTGCCCCGGCATCATCGCAACGGGCATGACCGCTACTGTCAAGGAAAAATACGACAAGCTCATCGAGGGAGGGCTTGTCCCCCTCGGCCGTTGGGGACAGCCCTTGGACATCGCAAAGGCAGTCGTGGCTCTTTGTGACGGCACCTTCGGCTACACTACGGGGCAGTCCTTTATTCTTGACGGAGGAATGCATATCAGAAAGCTATGAAGAGTTATCACACCATTGTCATAGGAACAGGCTGCGCCGGCTTCAATGCCGCAGACAGGCTTTACGACTTCGGGATCCGCGATATCGCCATCGTAACCGAAGGAAGATTCATGGGAACCTCACGCAACACGGGAAGCGATAAACAGACCTACTACAAGCTCTCCCTTTGCGGTGCTGACGGAGACAGTGTCAGAGAAATGGCAGACACGCTCTATTCGGGAGGCGGTGTCATGGGTGAGCACGCGCTTTGTGAGGCTGCATACTCCGTGCGTTGCTTTATGCATCTTGTAGAGCTGGGCGTGCCCTTCCCCACCAACGAGTACGGCGAATACGCGGGATACAAAACGGATCACGACCCCCGTACCCGTGCTACCTCCTCGGGTCCTCTGACCTCAAAATACATGACGGAGGCGCTTGAGAAAAGCGTACTCAAAAAGGGAATTGAGATCCTTGATTTCAGACGTGCTGTAAAGATCCTTGCAGACGAGAACGGTGTGACGGGTCTGGTGACCGTCTCCACCGTGACGGGTGAGCTTGAGATCATTTCCGCACAGAATATCATTCTTTGCACAGGCGGTCCCGCAGGTATTTACAAAAACACCGTCTACCCCGAAAGCCAACACGGCGGAACAGGACTTGCCGTCGATGCGGGTGTGCCACTCTCCAACATGGAGGAGTGGCAGTACGGCATTGCCAGCACGAAATTCCGCTGGAATCTTTCGGGCACCTATCAGCAGGTGCTTCCCCGCTATATTTCGGTATCTCCCGACGGCACAGAGCGCGAATTCCTTTACGACGCACTTGGAAAAGAATCCCTTGATCTGATCTTCCTCAAAGGGTATCAGTGGCCCTTCGACACCCGCAAAACAGAGGGCTCCTCCAAGGTAGACCTTCTCGTTGCGGCAGAGATCAAGCAAGGAAGACACGTCTACATGGACTTTATGCACAATCCCAAGGGGCTTGAAGGTGGATTTGACGGACTTTCAAATGAGACCTACGACTATCTTTCCCGTTCCCATGCTCTCTTCGGCACGCCGATCGAGCGTCTTGAAAAAATGAACCAAGGGGCGATCGAGCTCTATGCCAACCATGGGATCGATCTCTACACAGAACCCTTGGAAATTGCCGTCTGTGCACAGCACTGCAACGGCGGTGTCGCAGTTGACGGCAATTGGCAGACCGAAACAGAGGGGCTTTACGTCGCAGGCGAGGCGGCAGGGACCTTCGGTGTCTACCGTCCGGGCGGCAGTGCGCTCAATTCGACCCAAGTGGGAAGCCTGCGCGCCGCAGAGCACATTGCAAGCAAGCCCCAAAGGACACACGCTTCCCCCGTCTACACACTCCCAAAGCTCCGCTACGGGCAATCAAACGTTGCCACACTCCTTGACGAGCTTCAAACACAAATGAGTCGTGTTGCGGATTTTGACCGCTCCACCGACGGCATGCGCGCGCATCTTGAAAAAGTAAAACAGCTCACCGCGCATTTCTTTGAGGTCGCCGTGATCAGTGACGAAACCGAGATCGCAGAGCTTTTCAAGCTCTACGACACGGTTTTGACGCAGGGGGCGGTGCTCTCCGCAATGCTTACCTCTGCCGACACGCTCGGCACACACGGCGCTTCTCTCGTCGACCGTCTGCCCGACAGAAACGTCGGCACACGGAAAACACGCACGATCACGCGCGGTACGGCCTCCGAAATTTGTGAAATTTCTCCGATGCCGAGCCCGGAGCTGTGGTTTGAAACACTTCTTGCGCAACAAAGAGAAAGATTGAATAAGCAACCGTAAAAATACGCACCGTTCAAGCCGCGAGGACTTGAACGGTGCGTATTTTTAAAGATTGGCAATCCCCTTTTTTCAAGGTTGCGTTGCAGCTCGGTAACGCCAAAGAAGTGCCGGGATCCCTACATTTTCTGTCTGCTCGCTCCATCATACAAAACCCGGTGGCACCGGTCGCAAGCGAGGACAGAAAAGCCGCGATATCCGAAGGTTAGTCAGGCTTCTTTTCGAGCTTGATCGGGCATTCACCGAGATGCTCCATCTTAAAGCCGTTCGCCTTATAGGTCTCGTAATCGAACGCCTCAAGCTCGTCAATGGCAAGCTTGTGGAACTCATAGAAATTCTCCCACCATTCGTATCCGCTTCCAAGCTCCGCACCAAGGAACGCATCCGCAATGTCACACCCCATCTGCGGTGCTACGTAGAAGGCACCCATAGCAAGGACGTTGACACCGTTGCCCGTGATTGCGCGAAGCGCAGCAGGAACGCTTTCCACAACGCCTGCGTGCACGTGAGGGCACTTGGACGCCGCAATATGGATCCCCATACCCGTTCCGCAGAACAGAAGCGCTCTTTCAAAATTCCCCTCGGAGATCTGCGCACCGACGCGAAGTCCCACACGATGGAACATATTTTCGTTATCCTCAACGTTGGGATCCGTCACACCCATATCGGTGACCTCCCAGCCCTTCTCCTTGAGGTGGGCGACAACCGCCTCCTTGAGAGGATAACCTGCGAAATCCGCTCCAACCAGAATCTGCTTATTCTTTACTGTTTTCATATCCCGATGAGGCGGCTGCTACGGCTGTCGTGCTTCTTATATTCGTTATGATACTGAACCTGCTCGCAGGCTTTATCGGCAATCTGATCAGAAAATCAACATATGGAGATGCAAAATGAATGAATTTATTGGCAGTATGGATATCACCGCCAAGGGCTGTAACCTTTACTACGGTGATTTCCATGCTTTGAAAAATATAAACATAGAGATTCCCGAAAAACAGGTCACGGCTCTGATCGGACCTTCGGGATGCGGAAAATCTACTTTTCTTAAAATATTCAACAGAATGAATGACCTTGTGGAGGGCTGTCGTATCGAAGGCGAATACCGTATCGGCGGCGTTGACATCTTCGACAAGGAAACCGATGTGAACGTGCTTCGCAAGAACGTCGGTATGGTGTTCCAGAAGCCCAATCCGTTTCCGATGAGCATTTACGATAATATCGCTTTTGCTCCGAGAACATTCGGTATTACCAAAAAGAGCGAGCTTGACGAGATCGTAGAGCAGTCACTTCGCCGTGCAAGCATTTGGGACGAGGT
>SVSZ01000089.1 GCA_015064025.1 Oscillospiraceae bacterium
ATCAAAAATGAAGCATGTTATTCATTGCCGTAGCCCTACTCATTAAGAAGTACAGAAAAAGAAAAAACAAAAATCAGAAAGGAGATACATGAGCATCCAAGAAGTAAATCGTATCAAAAATCATTATTGCCTTGAGCTCTCCACTCTTGTCGCTATCGCCGAAGAATTTTCCGAAATGAACGACTTTATTGCGGCGGCGTATTCTCATCCGATGACACTCGAGCTTATCAGAGCAAACGACGTAGAAAAGGTAAAACAAGTGTTCACGGAATATACGAACGGTTGGGATGACGAGAGGTATACCGAGATGGAAGCAATCGTTTCGGGCATTGAATATGCAACCATCATGAAAACCGAGCATTCCGCTTCTGTTCCGCATATGCTAACGTTCAGAGCGGAAAGGGGGCAAAGCTCCATATTACGAGCGGTACCGTGATCGGAGAGGATCAAACCTTCTGTGACGGGAAGGTCCGCGTGAGCGATATTATGGTCATGTGCTACTCTTATGGCTACGGCGGAGAAATGATGCTTCGCATCGATGGCTCGCCCGAGGAGGCAATCGATCTTTTCAAACGATTCCTCGAAGAGACCGGGCTTGGATGCAGCAGGAATATTGATGCCGTGATGGCGGGCACCAAGAAATCCATAACAGACTCTCGCATAGTGTTCAACTACTATCAGTGGAACGGGTACACCGTTCATACCGAGGAAGGTATTCGTCAAGCCACCACCGTGGAAAAGGCGAGATATGACGAGATATATGCGTACTATCATGATATAAAGGATGCCGAGCGTGTTTCGTTTGATGACAAGACCTCGGAAGAGATACAACTGCTCATGTCTTTTCCTGCCATCGTGGGCAACGTGTCGAGCGGTGCAAAAATGATTGATGGCAAGCTGACCGTAGACAGCTTGACTCTCACCGTCAATGACGTGACGCTGTTTGTTAAGGATGAAGCTTATCACGTCGTTATCGCACTTGAGGACAGCGAGGGCGGCATCGTTCACCTTGAGCAAACCGTTTCGGGTGAGGTGAAATATGCGGATGAAAAGGAATTTTCCGTAGCGATAAGTAACTTTGAGATCGCACTTCCGCATCTGACACCCGGCGACTACCGCGTGGTTGCATATATCGCTACCTCCGATGGCATTCGTTCCTCCCAATTTGCCACCGTTACGTTTGAAGCTGCCGATGAGCAGCCCGTGAATCTCGGTGACGTCGATCTTGTCGGTGCTTTGGATGCAAGCGGCGCGCTGATGCTGACCTACATTGAGCGAGTAGACGTTCACGTCGGAATAGAATCCGAAACGACACTTGCTTATGATGCTTTCAAGCAGCTCGTGTGTGAGCAAGCCTTCACGTACGGTATTCCCGACGAATCGCAGATAGAGATGCGTCAAGATGAGGGCTACGTTTCTCTGACAGGAAGCGAGAGCGAGATCGCAAACGGTGAGTACCGCATCAAATATACGGTAGAAAATGGTAGCTACGTCCGTAACGGATACGTGTACGTTGCATATTCCGTGGTTCCCGCACAAGGTGAGGAACCGCCCGAGCAAGGTGAACAGAGCGGACAAACAGATCCGAACGTGCAGCCCGAAGGATCGAGCAAAGCATAATATACTTGCTACTCCACACAAAAACCAAAAGGTGTTGTCCTGATATGCGATAAAAAGCATTTAAGGCGCCTCTTTTTCCGGCTGTTACAGAAGGAGATTTTGCGATTTTTCGTAAAATCTCCTTTTTTTATTGTTTTTCCCTTGACAAAAACAATACTTCGTGATATGATGTATATCACAAGGAGGGGTATATCATGGATGTTCAACTGAAGCGAGGATTGCTTGACGTATGCGTATTAGCTGCTATCAAGAATGAAGATTCATACGGCTATAAGATCATCAAGGATATGAAGCCGTATATTGAAATGTCAGAGTCGACTCTCTATACGATACTGAAGCGCTTAGAGGTTTTCGGGATGCTGACGGTGCACACCTCCGAGCATGGGGGAAGACTGCGAAAATATTATCATATCACAAATGCAGGGCTTGGCCGCATTGAGGATTTCAAGAATGAATGGCGTGAGGTTATGTCGATCTATCAATTTGTGATCAAGGAGGATGGAAAGCATGAATAAACAGGAATTTGTTACGGAGCTGAAATCGAAGCTGGGGGGCTTGCCGACGCAGGACGTGGAGGAGCGCATTGATTTTTATCTTGAAATGATAGATGACCGAATCGAGGACGGATGCACGGAGGAGGAAGCCATCGAGGAGATCGGCTCTGTGGATGAGATCGCAGCGCAGGTCATAGCGGACATCCCTCTTACAAGGATCGCAAAGGAGAGGATCAAACCCAAAAAACGGATCAGCGCGTGGGAGATCGTGCTTTTGGTACTCGGTTCTCCTATATGGCTTTCGTTGGCGGTTGCCGCTTTCGTTGTGATCCTTGCGATCTACGTAAGTATATGGTCTGTGGTTGCCGCCCTATGGGCTGTCTTTGCTTCTCTTGCCGTTTGCGCATTCGGCGGTGCGGCTGTAGGCGCGATCCTTATCTGCCACGGGAACACACCCACGGGAATCGCTCTGATCGGCGCGGGGATCATTTGCGCAGGACTTTCTGTCTTTTTGTTCTTTGGCTGCTGTGCTACAACGAAGGGGATCGCACTGCTTACCAAAAAAATTGCGTTGGGGATCAAAAAATGTTTTGTTAAAAAGGAGAATGCATAATGAGTAAGGCTGCGAAAATATGGCTTGTGATAGCCGCTTTTCTTGTATTGATCGGATGTATTCTTTTAGGAGGTGCCATGGCAATGGTGGACTGGGATCTTACGAAATTATCAACAAATAAATACGAAACGAATGATTATGAAATAAACGAATGTTATAAAAGTATCTCGGTGATAACCGATACGGCAGACGTTGTATTCGTTGCTTCCGAAAATTCAAAATGCTATGTCTCGTGTTATGAACAGCAAAACGCAAGGCATTCGGTTACGGTGAAGGACGGTACGCTTTTCATAGAGCTTGTCGATACGAGAAAATGGTATGAATATATAGGTATCAATTTCAAAAGTCCTAAGATAACGGTGTATATTCCCGCCGGGGAATACGGTGCGCTTTCTGTAAGATCAAGCACGGGAGACGTGGAGATCCCCAAGGATTTTAAATTTTCGGGTATTGAGGTTTCGGAAAGTACAGGTGACGTAACGTGCTATGCCGCCGCTTCGGGGGACGTCAAAATAAAGACGACGACGGGAAACATACACGTAGAAGGAAGCAGCCTTGATTCTCTTGCCCTGTCGGTTTCCACGGGAAACGTAACGGTTTCCGACGTGACCTGCAAGGCGGACGTCTCGGTCGGTGTCTCAACCGGCAAGGCCGTTCTTAACAACGTTTCGTGCAAGCATCTTACGTCAACGGGAAGCACGGGCGATATTTCCTTGAATCACGTGATCGCCGCAGAAAAGATTTCTGTCAAAAGAGCTACGGGGGACGTAAAGCTTATCGGTTCCGATGCTGCCGAGATCTTCGTAGAAACGGATACCGGTAGCGTTACGGGAACGGTGCTTTCCGAAAAAGCGTTTATAGCGCGAACGGACACGGGAACGGTCGACGTTCCGAAAACTGCGAACGGCGGCAGATGTGAGATCACTACGGATACGGGAGATATCAGAATAGATATACAAAAATAATCGGATATTTTTCATAAAATAACAAATTGGGGCTTGAAAATGTCCAAAAAATATTGTATAATGAATTCGTATTTTTATTTTGGAGGTACAATCATGAAAAAAATCATTTCCTTTGCATTGCTCCTTGTCATGCTTCTGACAATGGTGGCATGCGGCGGTGCGTCCACCATGACCATGGGTACAGGCGGAACGCAAGGCACGTACTACGCCTTCGGTGGAATCCTCGGTTCTCAGATTAAGAACTCTGCGGGCATCACCGTGAACGTCGTATCCACGGATGGCTCCAAGGCGAACATTCTCGGTATTGACGCAGGTAACTATCAGCTTGGCACCGTTCAGTCCGATGTTATGGCGTACGCATGGGAAGGCTCTCGCTCCTTTGAAGCCGAGGGTGCACTCAAATCCTTCCGCGTGGTTGGCGGTCTTTATGCTGAGGCTGTTCAGCTCGTGACCATGAATCCCGAGATCAAGACCGTTGCGGATCTTGCCGGCAAGAAGGTCTCCATCGGTGCCGCAGGCTCCGGCGTTTATTTCAACGCGATCGACGTTTTGAATGCCGCAGGACTTACTGAAAAGGATATTGATCCTCAGTATCAGTCCTTTGGTGACTCGGCAGATGCTTTGAAGGATGGCAAGATCGATGCCGCATTCATCGTGGCAGGACCTCCTACACCCGCGATCACAGAGCTCTTCACGACGAACACCGCATATCTCGTTCCGATCGACGGTGCGGTTGCGGATAAGCTCATGAAGGATTGCCCCTACTACACCGTACATTCCATTCCCGCAAACACCTATAAGGGACAGACCGAGGAGGTCAAGACCGTTACCGTAAAGGCAACCCTTATTGTAAGTGCATCTTCCTCTGAGGAGGACGTTTACAATCTTACAAAGGCTATCTTTGATAACATCGAGGATATTACCGCAGCTCACGCAAAGGGCGCGGAGCTTTCCATTGAGAATGCGACAAGCGGTATGACGGCTCCCTTCCATGCAGGTGCCGCTAAGTACTTTGCTGAAAAGGGCGTAACCGTTGAGACGGAGTAATTCTTAGATCTTTTGAATGCGGTTGCGGCGGGAGATCGCCGCAACCGCATTTCCATCGATACGATCCTTTAAATACTGCAGAAAGGAATTTTACATGGCGTTTTTTAAGAAAAAAAGTACAGCGGCAGAAGAGCGACCGATGGATCTCGACGAGATCATGAAAAAATACGACCGTGAGTCCACAACGCGTGTATGGACCGGTGTTCCCAAGATCGTCGTGACCTCGATCTTAGCGCTCTTTTCTCTTCTGTGTATGTACGTGACCTTCTTTGCCACATGGCTTGACGAGCTGCGGCTGACAACGTTTATGGCGTACATCGTTTTCATCGGGTATCTGGTATTCCCCGCCAGAAAGGGTGTACAGAAAACGAATCATATGCCCTGGTATGATATCGTTCTTATGCTTCTTGGAACAGGGTCCTTCCTTTATTTTGCATTTAGCGCAAACGACATCATCGCCCGATACAGCATTACAACGCTTGAGGTGATCATCGGTATTGTCGGCATCCTTTGCCTTGTCGAGCTTTGCCGTAGAAGTGTGGGGCTTCCTATCATCATCGTGGCAGCCGCTCTGATCATCTACGGGCTTTTCTGGGGACTTCACAACCCGGATTTCTTCGCACGGATCACAGAGAGCGTGCGTATCCTCTTCTATTCCAAGGAGGGCGTGCTCTCGACTCCCGTCAACGTTTGCTCGAAATATATCGTTATGTTCATCATCTTCGGTGCCTTCCTTGAAAGAACGGGCGTTGCCGATTTCTTCATCAATATTGCGAACGCGCTTGTCGGTCGCTTCTCGGGCGGTCCTGCTAAGGTTGCTGTGGTTGCCTCTGCGCTTGAGGGAATGGTTTCCGGCTCCTCCGTTGCCAACACCGTAGGCTCGGGTGCCGTGACGATCCCCTTGATGAAGAAGACGGGATACAAGGCAGAGTTTGCCGCCGCGGCTGAAGCATCAGCTTCCACCGGCGGACAGATCATGCCTCCTATCATGGGAGCGGCAGCCTTTTTGATGGCAGAGACGGTCGGCGTTCCTTATTCTACGATCGTTGTTGTTGCGATCCTTCCCGCCATCCTTTACTTTGCGGGTGTGTTTATCACCGTTCATTTGGAAGCAAAGAAGGAGGGACTACGCGGTCTTACCAAGGAGGAGCTTCCCAAATTGAAGCCCCTGCTTAAGAAAAGCTATTTGCTCTTGCCCTTGATCGTTCTGATCGTTCTGGTGGCAACCAGCACCCGTTCCATTGCTTACGCAGCTGTGATCGCGATCGGTGTTGCGATTGTCGTCAGCCTTTTCAATAAGGGAAATCGGATCACTCCCAAGCGCATCTGGGAGGCTTTGGCGGCAGGCGCGCAGGGCATGATCACCGTTGCTGTCGCTTGCGGTATCGCGGGTATCGTTGCGGGTATGATCAGTGCCACGGGCCTTGCTTACTTGCTTTTCAACGGAATCGTATCCATTGCGGGCAATCAGCTGATCATCGCGCTTTTCCTCACCATGCTTTGCTGTATCGTTCTCGGCATGGGCGTTCCCACCACGGCAAACTACTGTATCATGGCGGCAACCTGTGCTCCGATCCTTGTGCAGATGGGCGTGCCGATGCTGGCCGCTCACTTCTTCGTGTTCTACTTCGGTATTGTGGCAGACCTTACGCCCCCTGTGGCTCTTGCGGCATATGCGGGTGCGGCGATCGGTCAGGCAAACCCGATGAAGACTGCCTTTACCGCTACGAAGCTTGCCATCGGTGCTTTCATCGTTCCGTACGTCTTTGCGCTTAATCCCGCAATGCTCTTTATCGGAACGAGTGGCGTTTTTGAGGTGGTTCTCATCGTTATTTCCTCCATCATCGGTATTTTTGCCGTTTCGGCGGCACTGGAGGGGTACGTGATCGACCGTATGCCATGGTATCAGCGTATCATAAGCGCTGTTGGCGGACTTCTCTTGATCTACCCCGGAATTGTAACCGATACGATCGGGCTTTGCCTTGTGGCTTGCGTGATCCTTCTTCAAGTGATTTCCAAGCGAGGCAAGAAGAACGCCGCGACTGCATGAAGCTTTATAAATTGTCTTTTGACATGAAAAAGGGTGAGACAAATGCGTTTTTCGCATTTGTCTCACCCTTTTTTTATTGCTTTTTGGGAGAAGCTGTGATACAATGAAGGGGGATGACTGCATGGAAAGTTGATGTTGATTCCCGCATTGACATTCTTCGGGGTGAACGAGATGTATGGGGAAGGACTCGGTGAATACGACGTAATCCGCGTGCAGGAGCGAAAAGGGATTTTTGATCAAATATATTATACTTTTGTTGAAGAGGTACACTGACGTATGAAGAAACAAATTGAAACGGCATATTCAAATCTGAATGAACACAAATACGATGCTTTGATCAGAAAAATCGCTTGGAGGCGGAGGTTGGTCATTGCTTTATTGATCGTTGTGATTCTTGCGATCATTGCTTTTTGCTCGCCCGTCCAAATTGTGGTGATGGGAACGATGCTTGTGGATCATCCCGGTCTTCATCCCGCTCTGACAGTGCTTTTGATATTGCTCTGTTCCTTTATCGGGCTTGTAGCGTATGCCATTGTCCTCTTGCCGTTGACGAATTCTCTGGACGTGGAATGTGATCCGGAAAAGCATCTCATGCTGAACGTTATGCTCAATAAAACGGGGAACATAGATCACATTTATGCTGTCGATTATTTTGCTCTCGGAGATTACAGAAGGGCTCTTGAGTATGCAAATAAGATGATCAAGACAAAAAGAGAGGATATGATCCTGGCAGGTCTTTTCAATAAGGCAAGATGCGAATTTATGCTTGGCGAGGGAGAGGCGTTGCGGCAAACGGCAGAGGCGTATTCCTGCGCCTTGATGGGGGCGCGCAATTTGAAGGGAAAGACACTCACGGCATATCAGGGAATCCGTGACGTTGTGGAGTTGATGTGCGCGCTTTCTGAGGAGAATGTCGAAAGGATCAGATCACTTGCTGACAGCGTTGCTCCGTGGGGTCCCTCTAAGGCAAATGAATGCTTCATAGACTATCTCAAGGGTGTTGCGGCATGCAAGACCGACGATATTGTGGAAGTGATCTACCGCTTTAAGACAATCAAGGAAAAATGTCCGAAAACCGTGTTTGCGCGTCTTGCAGAGAGAGAACTGGAGCGTTTGACAAACTAAGCACAGTGTGCACCAAATGCAAAACGCATTTGGTGCACACTGTGCTTTTTATGTTTACAGCATGGTTTGTGTATCGTTGGGATCTCCGTTTCTTGCAAGCTCGTATTCCTGCGACCAATCGAGATCACGGTATTTTTCTGCCGCGGGTGTCACGCGGATCCATTCGGTCAGCATATCCAGCATTTCCTCGGTCCAGGTCGCGCGGTCGATCTGCGCGGTGGTGAATTTTCCCTTAGCGATCATTTCAAAGCCGAAATCGTCTTTGACGTGGGTCTTGGCGGCACCCTCGACGACTTCCTTGACAAGGTGGCTGGGAATAAAGAGCACGCCTCCACCGGCGCCATATACGATGTCACCGGGAAGAACGGTTGCCTTACCGATACGGGTGATGCCGTTGAAGTCCTTGATGACGAATTCACGAATCGGTGTGGGATCAATGCCACGGTAGTAGACCTGTACGTCGGGAACCTGCTTCATGTGC
>SVSZ01000090.1 GCA_015064025.1 Oscillospiraceae bacterium
GGAAAATCGTTTTCCGGATCTTCTGCGCTCTTATTTGTCTTAAGATCGGCATGGATTGTTGAATAGTCCTCTTCGTCATAATACTTTTTCAGCTTTGGAACACCGTCGAAGGGATCAACGTGGACGCCTCTCTTGACTCGTAAATACAAACGACCTGCAAGATACGTCATAAGAATATCCCGTAAAGTCTCACGGTCAACACCGCGCAAAAGCTTCCCATCCTGTGCTACGGATACCATTCCCGTTTCCTCGGATACGATCAACGCCAATGCATCACTGACCTCTGTAACACCTACGGCAGCACGGTGTCTGGTTCCCATACTTCCGAAATCCAAGGTGCCTTTTGTGGAAGGAAGGACGCAGCTTGCTGTCCAAATGCGCATGTTTCGGATGATCAATGCTCCGTCATGCAAGGGGGCTTTATCATAAAATATATTTTGCAGAAGATGGGAGGTGACACGTGCATCTACGATCTTTCCACTGTGCATATGATCGCCAAGCTTTGTAAGTCCCTCAAAAATGATTAAGGCACCCGTTTTTGTTTCGGACATGCGAAACGTTGCATCGACTACCTCATCCGCTACAGATTTTGCAAGCCAGTAGTGCTTGCGAGGCAATGAATCACTTCCCGGATTGAGAAGTGTGATGTTGCCTATGTTTTCAAGTGCATCGCGAATTTCGGGCTGAAAGATGACGATCACGCAGAAAAAAGCTGCCGTAGCAAAAAGACCGGCAATATAGGTAAATGCCTCAAGGCGCAAAAATTGCAGTCCGATGGAAAGCAAAACGACAAATACAAGGCCGATCATAACGCGACCTGCACGACGATTCCGTACAAAACGGTAAACCTGATACAGGATGAAGGCGAGGATCAAAATGTCGAGAGCATCCCGCCATTCCATATGAAGAATGGGATCTGCTATATAACGCATAAACCAAGCGCTGATCTTCTCCCATAAAATCATAAGCCGTTTCCTCCGAAAATCTTATTTCCGTGCAAAAGGATAATTACATATATTATATCATAGTTATCATAAAAATCCAATAGGTTTTTGTAAAAAAATATTTGCAAAATACATATTTTTTGGAGAAAAGAAGAATATATGGAAAAAGCGGTATCATAATCTTATGCCATAACAAAGAGGACGAAGATTTTTGCATCCTTCGTCCTCTTTATCTGTAGATATTTTCAGTTAATAAAAGGTAGCGAGCTCCTGCACAGGCGGAACCGCAAATTCTGTGTGAGTTACGTAAAGAACAGGTCCCACCCCCTGATAAAGCTTATGCTTTTCAAGTCTTATCCGTCCTGTCAGCGTTGCCCAATCACGTGTTTTCAAGGAGGATTTTTCATTGAAAATGCACACAAGAGGATTGAACGCAATATCATCCGCACAGCATGTCATGACATGACGCCCCGCAAGGGCGCTTCTATCTCCCAAGGAAGCGTCTCTTGCAATCAATCCTTTGAAGCGAACTGTCTTGTCGTGATATTTTTCCATTTCCTCAGAAAGATCCCGATAAAAAAGTGCATAGTCCTCGTCCTTAATGTCGATCACTGTCGCATTGATGTCAAAGGGCAATGGATCCTCAATGTCATCGTACTCTACATGCCCATCGGGATAATCATAAGTGATGGCAGCTCGGCGGCTGATCCCGCGAACGACCTTGTGTATTTCTTCTTTGTCGATCTTATCGGGCGTACGGTTCAACACGATCATTTCCGCATTGAGGAGCTTATCAACCATCAGCTGACGCATATTGGCATTATAGGAAAGGAAGGTGTTAGCGTCCGCAAACATCATTTCCTGATAAATCGCCCAATTGTCGGGAAGGTTCTGATAGAGAGTGTTGAGCATCCACATGCCGTTATACTCAATGATCACTCTGTCAAGCTTGTACTTTTTACCGAATGCGGTCAGATTTTCTTTTGTCAGCTCTGCCTCATCTTCGATCTTCTCAAGATACACGTTTTTTCCGAAGAATTCGGAAAAATCAAACTCATCAATTCCCTCCTCGCATTGAAGGATCAGGGTTTTTTCACCGGAATTAAACTTTTTATCCGCCATAGATTCTTGAATGATGTGTGTTTTACCGCCTTCAAGAAATCCTGTAAAAAGGTATACGGGAATTTTTACAGCCATGACTATTTCCTTTCTTTTACCTCAATTCCACGCCAAAAAGTTGGGAAAGCGCGGTCTTATCTATCTTTGATCCGATCACGCAAAGTCTTCCTGTAATTGCGGCAGAGCCGGTACGCACGTTTCCTTCACCGGGAACGTAATCAAAGTGCAACCATGCACCGCACTTGCATTCAACGATTCCCTTTGCACGAAGAACGAAGCCGTATTTCTCATCATTGAGAGAAGAAAGAATTGCTTCCAATTCCTCACGCCCGAATTTCTTTGTCGTTTCAGCACCGAAGCTGACAAACACATCATCTGCATGGTGATGATGACCGTGATGATCATGATGGTGGTGATGACATTCACACTCCGGATCATCGCACTCGTCATGATGGTGATGGTGCACCTCGTGCTCCTCTTCGTCATGGTGATGCTCATGATGGCACTCGCACTCGTGATCGCCGTCATGCTCCCCGTGGTGATGATGGTGATGCTCATGATGGTGGCATTCACATTCGGGATCATCACATTCTTCATCGTCATGGTGATGATGCTCTTCATGCTCTTCCTCATCATGATGATGGTGATGATGACAGTGTTCGCCATGCTCATCTCCATGATGATGGTGATGGCACTCGCAGTCAGGATCGTCGCATTCATCATCGTGAACATCGGCAGCAAGACGCGCAAGCTCTTCCTCTATGGTATCCCGGCGCTCCATTGCCGCAAGAAGCTGCGTACCGTCCAAGGAATCCCACGGCGTGGTTACAATGACAGCGGTAGCATTTTTTTCGCGCAAAAGCTTCACTGCTTCCTCGGTTTTTTCCTCCGTCACACTTTGAGTGTGCGAAAGCACGATACAGCCCGCGTTTGCAATCTGATCGTTGAAGAACTCACCGAAGTTCTTCATATACATTTTACACTTTTTAACATCTGCAACGGTTGTGAATCCGTTGAGAAGAACCTCGTCAGATCCGAGATTCTGTACGGCGCGAATGATATCGGAGAGCTTTCCGACGCCGGAGGGTTCAATCAGAATACGGTCGGGATGATACTCATCAAGAACCTTCTGAAGTGCCTTTCCAAAGTCTCCCACCAACGAGCAGCAAATGCAGCCGCTGTTCATTTCGGTGACCTCGATTCCCGCATCCTGCATAAATCCGCCGTCGATGCCGATCTCGCCAAATTCGTTTTCGATCAACACAAGCTTTTCGCCTGCATATGCCTCCTTCAGAAGCTTCTTGATCAAAGTTGTTTTCCCTGCTCCCAAAAAGCCGGAAAAAATATCAATTTTCGTCATTTGAAATCATCCTTCTCTATAAAAATTTCGTCCTTATTATACAACCTTTTCTTTAAAATGTCAACCGATGAGAAGATTTTTTTGCAAAAGATTCAATGTTTTAAAACAGAAGCACACCTCTTAAGCAAATATGAAGCAAGTGCTGTTTTTTGAGCAGACTGTAAATTTTCAATCATACAACATTTACATTTTAAAAAAATCGAAAAAGGCGTTGACAAAACGTTTTTTTGTGGTATAATTAAATTTGTAAAAGGGAGTAGCTAAATGCTCTGCATTTCCGATAACCGTCATCTCGGCTTTTGCCCGGTTAGTCGGGTCTATAGATGGCAAGACTTTTACGGCATAGCGCCGTAAAGGTCTGTTTTTTTATGTGCGCTAAGAAAAAATATATTTCAGGAGGAAAAAATGAAGCATTATCTAACCGATGTCAAAGACGTAATCAAAAACGTTGACAGTCACGACGATGGCTTGACAGCATCCGAAGCAGCTGACAGACTTGCTAAAAACGGCAAAAACAAGCTGATAGAGGCAAAAAAAGAATCTATGATCCACCGCTTTTTTAAACAGCTGTGCGAGCCGATGACCATTATTCTCCTCGTCGCCGCCGCTATTTCGGCAGGTGTAGAGATTTATAACGGTTTACAGCACGGATTTGAGTTTCCTGCCGACGTAGTCATTATCCTTGCCGTTGTTCTTATCAATGCCGTTCTCGGGGTTTTGCAGGAAAGCAAAGCGGAAAAAGCAATTGATGCCCTGCAGGAAATGTCAAAAGCGCAAAGCAAGGTGATCCGCGACGGAAAACAGATCTTTATCCCAAGTGAAGATCTCGTTATCGGTGATATCATTGTACTTGAAGCGGGTGATTCTGTTCCCGCCGATGCTCGTATCATAGAGTGTGCTTCCATGAAGATCGAAGAGGCAGCTCTTACGGGCGAATCGGTTCCCGTAGATAAGAAGGTGGAAGCTCTGAGTGCAGGGCAGAACGGAGATGTTGCTCTCGGCGACCGAAAAAACATGATATTTATGGGATCCACTGTGGTCTATGGACGCGGCAAGGCAGTCGTAACAGCTACGGGTATGGATACGGAAATGGGTAAGATCGCAGACGCTCTTGCCCAAGCAGAAGAAGGTAAAACGCCTCTTCAGATCAAGCTCGCGGGGCTTTCCAAAATATTGACTTATCTGGTGATAGGCATCTGCGTTATCATTTTCGGTGTACAGCTTCTTCGTGACGGCATCGGTTTCGAACCGATCCTCAACTCCTTTATGATCGCTATATCTCTTGCGGTTGCCGCGATTCCGGAGGGACTTGCCACCGTCGTTACTATCGTTCTTTCCATTGGCGTTACCAATATGTCCAAGCGCAACGCGATCATTCGTAAGCTTACTGCAGTTGAAACACTTGGATGCACGCAAATCATCTGTTCCGATAAAACAGGCACGCTCACGCAGAACAAAATGACCGTTGTTGAGCATTATGGCGACGATGAGTCACTGCTTGCCAACGCCATGTCTCTCTGTTCTGACGCAGAGTTTGATACGGAGGCTGGCACCGCGATCGGTGAGCCCACGGAATGCGCGCTTGTCAACTATGCTGAAAAATTGGGGCTTTCCAAAAATGTACAAAAGGATAAGCTGGTAAGGATCGGTGAAGTTCCCTTCGATTCGGGCAGAAAAATGATGTCAACCGTTCATAAAGCAGCGGACGGTACCATTATTCAGTTTACAAAGGGGGCGCCTGATGAGCTTCTTAAGAGATGTACAAAGGCTCTCGTGGGTGAAAAGACTGTAGACATTACCGAAGAAATTCGTACAAAAATCCTTGCCGCTAATAAAGGCATGGCAGATCGTGCCCTGCGTGTTCTTGCGGCAGCAAAAAAAGACCTTTCGGCAGAGCCTGCTGTATATGATTCCGAATCCGTTGAATGCGATCTGTGCTTTATAGGTCTTGTGGGCATGATAGATCCCGTTCGTCCGGAGGTCAAGCCCGCTATCGACGAATGCCGCAGTGCAGGCATTCGTCCCATCATGATTACGGGAGATCACAAGGACACTGCTGTTGCGATTGCAATGCAGCTTGGTATCATTACGGATGCTTCTCAAGCAATTACAGGTGCCGAGCTTGATAAAATCTCCGATGAAGAGTTTGAAACTGCCGTTGAAAAATATTCGGTTTATGCACGCGTTCAGCCGGAACACAAAACGAGAATCGTCAATGCCTGGAGGAAGAAAGGCAAGGTGACAGCGATGACCGGAGACGGTGTGAACGATGCTCCCTCGATTAAGAACGCCGATATCGGTGTTGGCATGGGAATTACAGGCACAGACGTTACCAAAAACGTAGCTGATATGATCCTTGCCGACGATAATTTTGCAACCATTGTTGCCGCCGTTGGAGAAGGAAGAAGAATTTACGATAACATCCGAAAGGCAATTCAGTTTCTTCTCGCTTCCAATCTTTCCGAGGTCCTTACGATCTTCTTTGCTACACTTTTTGGATTTACGATTTTCGCTCCTGTCCACCTGCTTTGGATCAATCTTATTACAGACTGCTTCCCTGCTCTTGCCCTCGGCATGGAAAAAAGCGAAGCAAATATTATGAAGCGCAAGCCCCGTGACAGCAAAGAAGGTATTTTCGCAGGTGGTCTCGGTGTTGCTGTTGCATACCAAGGGATCCTTGTTACCATCATCACAATGGTGTCCTATCTGATCGGTAGATTTTGGCTCGCTGATCTCCATCATGCAGAGGCGATCGCCCAGGGCACATATTCTGCTGAAATGCTCGGTACGTCGATGGCATTTCTTACCCTGTCGCTTTGCGAAATATGCCATGCATTCAACATGAGATCTCTTCACGGTTCCATTTTCACAATGAAAGGACAAAACAAATGGCTTTGGGGTGCTGCTGCCCTGTCTTTACTGCTTACCACACTCGTTGTAGAGGTAGATTTCCTTGCAAGCGCCTTCGAGCTTGCACACCTCGATCTTATGGAATACGGAATCGCCTTTGGTCTTGCAATTCTGATCATTCCGATCGTTGAGATCGTTAAAATCATCCACAGAGCGATCGATAACAAAAAAGCAAAATAACGAAACAATACGTTTTGAGGCTAAGAAAAGGGGGTGAGTCAAATGCGAAAACGCATTTGGTACTCACCCCCGTCGTTTTTTGCTTTGCGGCTCGACGCCGCAATTTTCGCCCATCATTTAGCAAAGTAATGTAGAAAACTAAGCGAAAACCGCAAATTCCGCAGCACGAAAAAGCTTACCTTCGCCTTTTTCGTGCAGGGGCCTCGTCAAGTGACTCAGCCCCTTTATTTTTTTGTGTATAAGAGCAATTACAGACCGCGCTTGATGTACGTGGTGTGCAGGATCTCATGCGCCTTGTGGCTGTTGGGCTCGCCAAGGAATTCATCATAGAGAACCTTAACAGCAAGGTTGTCCTGAGACTTACGGAGAGTATCGTTTGCGTCGTCATTGTAAAGAACAGCCGCACGAACCGCACGCAAATCCATGTTCATACGAACGCTTGCGGGCTGGATCGGTTGACCACCGCCGTTGACACATCCGCCGGGGCATCCCATGATCTCGATGAACTGAACGTCAAGCTCGCCGTTCTTCACCATGTTCAGAAGCTTCTTCGCCATGCCTGTGCTGGATGCAACCGCAACGTTCACGGTCAGATCACCAAGCTTGTAGGAAGCAGTCTTGATACCCTCGGTTCCGCGAACCTCGGTAAAGTCAACCTTCTCAAGCTTCTTGCCGAGAATGACCTCTGCAGCATAACGGAGAGCTGCTTCCATAACGCCGCCGGTAGCACCGAAGATGGCACCTGCACCCGAACCGATTGCAAAGGGATCGTCAAACTTCTCATCCTCAAGAGCACGGAAGTTGATACCGGCCTTTTGGATCATACGACCAACCTCACGCGTGGTGATTGCATAATCTACGTCGGGAACGCCTGCTGCGTTCTGATCGGGACGCGTTACCTCGAATTTTTTCGCGGTACAAGGAATTGCAGATACCATAACGATATCCTTGGGATCCCATCCCATCTTCTGTGCGTAATAGGTCTTTACGATCGCACCGAACATCTGCTGAGGAGATTTGCAGGTGGAGAGGTTTTCAGTAAATTCAGGGAAATAGTGCTCGCAGTACTTGATCCATCCGGGAGAGCAGGAGGTGATCATGGGAAGTGTTCCGTTATTCTGAATTCTTCCGATGAGCTCGGTTGCTTCCTCCACAATGGTAAGGTCTGCGGTGAGGTTCATATCGTAAACGCCATCGAAGCCGAGAGCCTTGAGAGCTGCAACCATCTTGCCCTCTACGTCAGTGCCGGGCTCATAGCCGAAGCATTCGCCAAGCTGAGCGCGTACAGAAGGAGCTGTGCAGATCACAGTGTGCTTCGTAGGATCTGCAAGTGCTTCGAATACGCCGTCTGTATCGTCTCTTTCATAAAGCGCTCCCACAGGACAAGCAACGATACACTGACCGCAGTTAATGCAGGAGGTAGCTGCTAAAGGCTGTTCAAACGCAGAGCCAACGTAGGTATCGAATCCGCGGTTGTTAGCGCCAATGACACCGATCTCCTGGATCTTTGCGCAGGTTGCTACGCAACGGCGGCAAAGAATACACTTGTTGTTGTCACGGATGATAGGCGTTCTGTCATCGATCTCATAGCTGTTAGTCTCACCGTCAAAACGGGAGAACTCAACGCCGTACTCACGGCAAAGCGTCTGGAGCTCACAGTTGGTAGAGCGAACGCAAGAGAGACACTTCTTATCGTGATTAGAGAGCAACAGCTCCAGATTCATCTTTCTGGAAGCGGTGATCTTGGGCGTATTGGTCTTGATCTCCATTCCCTCGGTACAGGGATATACGCAAGCGGTTACCATGCGCCAGGGACCAAGTGCGGGACCACGCATTTCAGCGATCTCAACAAGGCAGAGACGGCAAAGATCGGAAGAGCG
>SVSZ01000091.1 GCA_015064025.1 Oscillospiraceae bacterium
CGATAATGTTTTTCTCGTCAATTAACATTTTATCAGATTTTTTCAGATATGCTCTTTCTTTTTTTGCTTTTTTATAATTTATTCGCTATATCTGTTGGTTTCACCCCAACATTTATTATAGAACCTTAAAAAAACTGCGCACCGCCCAATGGCGATGCGCGTTTTTTTATCTTTTTCGCAATTCTCCCGGGGATACCCCAAATCGCTCTTTAAAACGGCGGATAAAGTTTGGATAATCCGAAAATCCGCTCTCACGGCATACCGCCGCAACAGACATTTCCGTTTGTGTTAAAAGCTTTTTGGCATGCTCGAAGCGAAGGCGGTCAAGGTACTCACGAAATCCCGTACCCGTTTCCTTTTTGAACAGCGATGAAAAATAGGTTGGTGTAAAGCCTGAGTAAGCGGCAACCTCTGCAAGTGAGGGCGCCTCCCGAAAATGCGCAAGAAGATAAACAAGGCCTCGATCCAACGAACAAATCCGCTCGGCAGACGTGCTTTTTTTTCGCAAGATCTTTCCAAGCAGAACGTTTAAAAGGTCGGAAAGATACGTTTCGTCGGTTTGCTCCTTTGTAATCTCTTCAAGCAGAGCCTCTATCAGCGTGCGCTCCTCCCCCTCCAGAAAAAGCACCGGGGACTGCGTTTCGAGGAGAAATCGCACAAGATATTCCGTACGGCAAAGACGCTCGGAAAACATTAAATTATACACTGTGCAGGAGTTTGCATTGACACTGTGAAAGCTCAGCGGAGTCATTAAAAACAGCATTCCTTCCCGCATTTCACAAATCTCCCCGTCAATGCAGTAATCTCCGCTCCCTCCAAGCACGTATTCGATCTCGTAAAACTCATGCCAGTGTGTCCGATATTCACCATCAATGGTTTTTTTCGACGAACTGACCCCGATCCTTGCAACGTTTTCCGCGAGAGAAAAGCGCTTCATATCCTCTTTCCCCTTTCTTTGTTCTATGACCGTTTATCTTGAAGCAAAAACGTATGCCTATACAAACACATTTGTAAAAGCAACAATTGCAGAAATACACACATGACAATATCAAAAGACTTGTACAGCAAGGCTTTCTGCATATATTATATCTCAAATCATAAAGAAAAGCAATATAAAATCGAAAGAAAAGACAATTCAATCGCATCAAAACGCATTGTAAACGGTGGTAGCTTGTGTTACAATAAAAATGAAATATTTTACACCCAAGGAGAGAATGCACGTGAAAAAATTATACTTTGTAGGAAACGCCCATATCGACCCCGTTTGGCTTTGGCACTGGCAAGACGGCTACTCGGAAGTACTTGCAACCTTTCGCTCTGCGTTGGACCGCATGAAAGAGGAGCCGACCTTCAAATTCACCTCTGCTTGCGCGGTATATTACCAATGGGTGGAAAAAAGCGATCCCGAAATGCTTCAGGAAATTAAGGAAAGGGTGAAGGAGGGGCGCTGGAATATTGTAGGCGGCTGGTTTCTTCAACCCGACTGTAATATTCCCACGGGAGAAAGCTTTGCCCGTCACGCTTTGATCTCACAACGTTATTTAAAAAAGACCTTTGGAATAACCGCCAAAACCGGATATAACGTGGATTCCTTTGGGCACAACGCCTCCCTTCCGAAGATTCTTCGAGGAGGAGGTATGAAAAACTACGTATATACACGCCCCGACCCCAGTGAAAAAAGTCAAGACTTTGATCTGTTTACCTGGATGAGCGATGACAACAGCCAAGTTACCGCATATAGAAGTCCTGAATTTTATAACATTGTAGAAAACAACATAGAACGCGCAGATAGGATCATGGAAGCGCAAAAGCGCGACGGTGTTCCAAGAATGATCTTTTTCGGCATTGGAAATCATGGCGGCGGTCCCTCCGCAAAGCTGATTGATTTTATAAAGGAGCGGCAGTATCCGGACTCATGCTTTGCAACCACAGACGAATATTTTGCCGCAGTTGACAAAACCGATCTTCCAACCGTCAAGGAAGAGCTTCAGCATCATGCACGCGGTTGCTACAGCGCAAACTCTTACGTCAAGTCAATGAACCGTCGATGCGAAGAAAACCTTCTTGCCGCCGAGCGTTTTGCTCTTCTTGCCGCCAAGCTTGTCTCCTTCCCTTACCCTCATAAAGCGCTTCACAAGGCTTGGAAAAACCTGTTATTTAATCAGTTCCACGATATTTTGGCGGGGTGCTCTATCGAAAGCGCCTATGCGGATGCCTCCTATTTGTTTGGTGAGACCATGAGCATTACCGACCAAACGATCCACCACGCGCTAACCGCAATCGCACAACAAATCGACACGGGTGCAAATTCGGAGGCAGGCTTCAAAAGAACCAACAACGGTGGGCACTGGCTGGTTTGGGAGCATGAAAAGCTTGGAACCCCCCTGGTTATTTTCAATCCGCACGCCTTTGCCGTGAAGGGCACCGTTTCCATGCGCATTTATGCCGACAAAATGACAGATGAAACGGGAGAAGAAATCCCCTTCCAATTGACAAGAGGCGAGCAAACCAACGGAAAAACAGATCTTTACGTTGTCACCTTCCCCGTTGAAATTCCCGCATTTGGATACCGCGTTTACCGCGCATTTCTTAAAAAAGAGAGTACCCGCGATTTTTCAGAGCTTATCGCGAATGAAACAACGTTGGAAAACCAATACCTCCGCGTGGAATTCAATCCCTCCGATGGAGAGATCGCACGTATTATTGACAAGAAAAAAGGAACCGTTCTTTGCGAAAACACAATGCGTACGATTTTGACAGACGAAACCGCGTGCGACACGTGGGCGCACAAGCAGTTTGACCTTGGAACAGAATGCGCAAAATTTGAAAATGCAGAAATGAAGGTCGTGGAATGCGGTGCTGTCTGTGCAACGCTTCGCGTAACCGCACACTGTAAAGATTCTTCCATCACCCGTTTTTACACCCTTAAATGTAACAGCGATGAGCTTTTCGTATGGGGAGAAGCAGAACTGCGCGAAAAGCACCGCACCCTTAAGATCACCTTCCCCGCAAATAAGAATATCAAATGCGAAATTCCTTACGGAACCGTTTGCCGCCCCACGGAAAACGGCGAGGAACCGTTTGGAAAATGGTTTGCTTCTGCAGGACTTTGCGTTGCCAACACGGGAAAGTACGGTTATGATTCCACCGCAAACGAGATCCGCATGACGCTTTTGCGCAGTGCGATCTATGCCGATCATTACGGCTTTGATACCCGTGATGACCGTTGCAGATTTATGGAGCGAGGACCGCAAAGCTTTTCCTATTCGATCTTCCCGTACAGCTCTGTCAATGATGCAAACAAGCGTGCCGCTCTTCTCAACACGCCCCTTCGCGCCATCAACACCTCCTTCCATCACGGACCTCTCCCCGAAAAATTCGAGGGATTTTCCTCGAATTCGGACAACGTTGCCGTTACCGCAATCAAGTGTGCCGAGGATTTTGAATCCAAAGCGATCATCCGCTTGTTAGAAACGGAAGGCAAAGAGACCGACATACAAATGACGTTACTTGGAGAAAGCATAAGCACAGAGATTGCACCGTATGCAATCAAAACAGTTAACGAAAGCGGAAATGCCCTCAGCTTTATGGAATGGGAGATCGAAGAATGAAAAATCTGATCGGCGTGGATATTGGAGGCACCAAAATTGCAATTGTTAAAGGAAACGAAAACGGTGAAATTTTGGAAAAGATTCGTTTTGAAAATGACCTCACACCCCAAAAAGCCATAGAAAAAATTCTTGTTTCCGTAGAAAAAATGGGAAGCGCAGATGCTATCGGCATCAGTTGCGGAGGCCCCTTGGATGCTAAAAAAGGGCTAATCCTCTCCCCTCCCAATCTTCCCGGGTGGGATGAAATTCCAATCGTTTCTCTTTTGGAAAACGCAACCGGGATTCCAACATTTCTGCAAAACGATGCAGATGCCTGCGCGCTGGCAGAATGGAAGCACGGAGCAGGGCGCGGGTGTGACAGCATGATATTCCTTACCTTTGGAACAGGAATGGGCGCGGGTCTGATCCTTGACGGAAAACTTTACGCAGGAAGCAGCGGTGCCGCCGGTGAGGTCGGTCACATCGCGATGGAAAAGGACGGTCCCGTAGGATATGGAAAGCACGGCTCTTTTGAGGGCTTTTGCTCCGGAGGAGGAATACGGCAGATTGCAATCGCCAAAGCGGCGGCTCAATTTGCAAAAGGAAGCGTCCCCTCCTTTTGTGAAAACCCAAATATGCTTGATAGCATCACGGCAAAAGCCGTTGCCGACTGCGCCAACGAGGGAAAAGCCGATGCTATCGAAATTTACAAAGAATGCGGTTATACGTTAGGACGAGGTATTGCGATCCTGATCGATCTTCTCAACCCACAAAGAATCGTAATTGGCTCGATCTACGCAAGATCGCAAGCACTTTTGGAAAGCTCTATGACAGAGGCATTGAAAAAAGAGGCGCTTCCCGCCTCTCTTGCAAATTGTCGCATTCTTCCTGCCGCGCTTGGAGAAGCCTTGGGAGATATTGCAGCGCTCTCTGTCGCGCAAAACGGACTTGAAAGGAGAATTGGATCATGAAAGACGCCTCTTCCTTGATCGCTCGCTACCCCTTACTTCACGAATGCGAAAAAGAGATCCTTCAAGCGGCGGAAATGATGGTAGAAACTTACCGAAACGGCAAAAAGCTCTTGCTTTGCGGCAACGGTGGAAGCGCCGCCGACTGTGAACACATCTCCGGCGAATTGCTCAAAGGCTTTTTGAACCAACGAAAAGTAAAGGACACACGGTTACCTCCGCATGCACAAGCCGCGCTTCAAGGCTCACTTGCTGCAATTCCCCTCCCCTCACTGACATCCGCTCTTACGGCGGCGCAAAACGATCTTGATCCCGACTACGCATACGCACAGCTCCTGTACGGTCTTGCCCAAAAAGGCGATCTTCTCGTTGCGATCTCAACATCGGGAAATGCAAAAAACGTATGCAACGCCGCAACGGTCGCAAAGGCACTCGGGGTCAAGGTTCTTGCACTGACGGGACACACCGGCGGAAGCCTTGTATCCCTTTCCGAAGTTTCTATCTGCGTTCCCAAGGAGAAGACCTGCGAAATTCAGGAATTGCATCTTCCCGTTTATCATTTTTTGTGCGCTTACACGGAAGAAAAACTATTTCAGCAATAAAGGAGAACATATGAAGGTTATTAAAATTCTTGCAAGCAGCGTAACCGCGTTGGATTCCAACGTATATACAGGCGGCGGAACAGATGCAACGGAAGCACTTCAAAAAATATTGGATATGGCAAACTCCGATGACGTTGGCGTTCATTTGATCATGGACGGCGCGGCATTGATCTCTCAACTGAAATTGTACTCCAATACTACCATAGAATGTCTGAATAAAGATTGCGGATTTTATCAGATAGAGCATACCGACGATGCAATGATCACAAACGCGGTATGGGATCATTACGATCCAAAAACGCGAAACATTTCTTTACTTGGCGGTACGTATAATCAAAATTGCAAAAACCAAGCACATGACCATGGGCGTGCGCCTGCTTTTTATGAAGCGCCGGACGGTCGCGCGATCAAAGAATTTGAATGCACCTTGTGCATTGTATTCTACGGGGTAAAGGACCTTCTCGTGCGTGACGTTACAATTGCGGAATTCCGCACGTTTGCTTTTACGGTGGGATGTTTTAAAAACGTTACGGTAGAAAACGTTTGGTTGGATATGCGACACCACATGAACGGCAATCAAGACGGATTTCATTTTTGGGGTCCCGGACAGTATCTTACCGTTAAAAATTGCGGCGGATCTGTAAGTGATGACATTATGAACATCGGGCCGGATGAAATGGATGAAATTTCAGATATTACCGACGTTTTGGTAGATGGCATTTTCTGTGATGATGCAGAACAGGCGATCCGTCTGCTTTCAAGAGGAACGGGACGCTTGGACCGTGTGACCATTCGCAACGTAACGGGACAGTATCGTTCATTTGGATTTTATATCAATCCGTGGTTTACCAATTCAAAAGGCGATTTCGGCAATATTTTTATTGAAAACATTGACCTTAAGGAGCACAAGCCTACGTATTCCTATTACGGACCCATTCTTTTTTGCGTGGGCGGCAACGTAGAGTGCCTGACACTAAAAAATGTCCGTCACCACAACAGTTATGATGATCGGCGTCTTATAGATATTGGATTGCCTTATTGCAAAAGCTTTAATAAAAAGCTGGACGAAAGCTCTCCCGAACACGCTTTAAGAATGCAGACGATCATAATCGACGGTTTGACAATTACAGAAAACGAAAAAGACCCCATCGGAAAAACTTATATCAAAATTCACGAAAACATTGAAAATTTAATTCTCAAAAACGTTTTTGTATTGAAAAATCAAGACACAAAAAACGGTACGTTTCTTGAGTTTGCCGAGATGGGACACATCGACAATCTCATTACGGAATCTATTTATATCAAGGGTGTGGAAACCGTGTGCAGCAATTATGATCGTATCGGAAACAAAATCCATTCCAAAAACGATCTTTGATTCCCCCATAACACAAACAAAAAAGCTTTCCCATTCTCTTTCCCCTTCCCTTGGCGCCACCGCAAAGCGGGCATAAAAAGGAGCTGAGTCAGTGACTCAGCTCCTTTTTGTATTTGATTTTGATCGATAGACCTTAGATCGCGTGAACGCCGTTTTCCTTGTCGGCATTCTCTGCATCGAGGTTATACTTCTTTGCCTTGCGGTACTCGAAGAATTTTTTGGAAACCTCCGGGAAGAGTGCATAGGAAAGAACGTCCTCATCCTGTTCAAGATACTGTGCGATCTCCTGACGAAGCTGATCAAGCTCGGGACTCAGCGCATCTGCGGGACGGTAATCGATCGGCGTTTCATCACCGATGATCTTCTTGATGAATTCGGGATCGATCGCAACGGGAGTCTTACCGTACTCACCGCGTACGATACCCTTGAATTCCTTGGTGACCGTCTTGTATCTTTCGCCCATGATCACGTTGAACACAGCCTGTGTACCGACGATCTGTGAAGAAGGCGTTACCAAAGGAGGATATCCGACATCTGCACGGACGCGCGGAACCTCTTCCAGAACCGCGGTCAGCTGATCGGACTTACCTGCCTGTGCCAGCTGACTCATAAGGTTGGAAAGCATACCGCCGGGAACCTGGTAAACCAGTGCGTTGACGTCTACCTTGAGTGCCTTGGGATTGAGAAGACCGTTTGCAAGATACTTCTCACGCAAGGGTGTGAAGTGCTTGGTGATCTTATCAAGCTCAGTCAGCTTGATGCCCGTATCGTAAGGCGTTCCCTCGAGTGCCGCAACCAATGCCTCCGTGGGGGGCTGAGAGGTTCCGAGCGCCATCGGAGAGATCGCTGTATCGATCACGTCAACGCCGGCCTCAACTGCCTTCATAAGGGTCATGGAAGCAAGACCTGCCGTGTAGTGGGTGTGAAGCTGAACGGGAACCTTTACGGACTCCTTGATCGTCTTGACAAGCTCATACGCATCGTAAGGCTTAAGAAGTCCTGCCATATCCTTGATACAAATGGAATCGGCACCCATCTCCTCAAGCTGCTTTGCATACTTGGAATAATAGTCCATCGTATAGACGGGACCCGTAGTATAGGAGAACGCAGCTTGCACGTGTCCTCCCTCCTTCTTCGTTGCGTTGATCGCCGTCCCGAGGTTTCTTGGATCGTTGAGCGCGTCGAAGATACGGATAATATCGATACCATTGGCAATGGACTTCTGTACAAAGTACTCTACAACGTCATCGGAATAATGACGGTAACCAAGAATATTCTGTCCGCGGAAAAGCATCTGAAGCTTGGTATTCTTTACCTTGTCACGGATGGCGCGGAGTCTTTCCCAAGGATCCTCATTGAGGAAGCGCATGCAAGCGTCAAAGGTAGCGCCGCCCCATGCCTCCAAAGAATGGTAGCCGACCTTATCCATCTGCTCAAGGATGGGAAGCATTTCCTCCGTGGTCATACGGGTTGCGATCAGCGACTGATGGGAGTCGCGAAGCACTGTTTCAGTAATTTTTACGTTAGCCATATTTATTCACTCCTATCAGATTTGAATTAGCCAAAGCTTGCCAAAAGCACTCCCGCCGCAACCGCAGAGCCGATAACACCTGCGACGTTCGGTCCCATGGCGTGCATGAGAAGGAAGTTAGAGGGATCCG
>SVSZ01000092.1 GCA_015064025.1 Oscillospiraceae bacterium
TCACCGACAAGGCAAGGCGCTTCCATTCGCTTCTTGCATGCTCGGCAAGGCGTGTGAGAGCCTTGATCTTGGAGGCACAACGCGGGCAGGAATGCGCCCCGCGCGGGTACGGTTTACCGCATTTTGGACAGGTTCTTCCGCCCTCTCCCCCGACCCTTGAAAAATCTGTATTTCCAAAGCGGAGAAAATGATTGGCTCGTTTGACCGTTCTTGCCATGGAGGAGGATGCGCGGCTGTCCCCACGGGCGAAGATCACGTGCTTTCCGTCGCTCTTTCGCTCAAAGGACACAAAAAAGCATCCGACGCCGTTGATCACCTCAAAGCGTTCTATGTTCTCCATCCTCTCAGTGAGAAAAAGCTCATCCCCGTGAAAAACGGAAAGTACATCACAAGATATGACAGACAACGCCTTTACCGAAGTCTTTGGTTGGTCGGGGTGCAGATTGGAACGCAAAACGTCCACAACGCGCGCCTCGGTCAGATCGGGGACATGCCGCACCGCCTCATCCATCAGACGAGATTGAATGTTTCCCATACGTCCCCCTCACAGATACAGCTCGATCTTCTTCGCACTCTTTTTATCCAACGCGGCAACACTCGGGATCTCAAAGCGATTGCCGTTGACATCCAGCAGGATCACGCGATCCTCGCCTGCATGAATGATGCTGCGATAGGTGTCGTGAAGCGTAAAGCTGACCTCCCCTTCCTCTGTCGTCACCCTCCAGTAGGAAAAGCCGTATCTCTCCTTCACGCCGATGATTTTCTTGATCACGGGAGCATAGTATCGCCGTTCCAGCTCCTCGCGAAGAAGCGCGGCACCGTCTCCAAACAGCGCAACGTCCCGCACAATACCGATCTCCTCGTTTTCTGCGTTCAGAACGGAAATGAACTCCCACTGCAATTCAAAGGGAAACTGGCGGCAAAGGAATGCCCGTTCCCGTGTTTCACCTACCTGAACGTAAAGAAAATGATCTTCAAAGGAAAAGCTCGCGTTTTCGGGGGTCAACCAAACAGTAACCGAAAGATCGGCAAGCGTCCTTTCCTTGTGTTCCATAGCATCCTTCATAGTGCTCTCCCTCCTCACTCACTGATTCCCGCACTCTTCAACGCTTCTTCCTGCAACGTAAAGAGCTTTTTGTATACGCCGTCCTCTTTTTCAAGAAGCTCCTTGTGCGTCCCTCGCTCGGCAAGACGTCCGTGCTCAATAACCACCAGTTCGTCTGCGTCGCGCAAGGTGGAGAGACGGTGAGCGATCATGATCGTCGTTTTCCCCTTGATCAAACGCGTCAGCGCCTCCTGTATTCGCCGCTCGGTTCCCGTATCCATGGCGGCGGTGGCCTCATCAAGGATCAGAATTTTCGGATTTTTCAAAATTGCCCTCGCAATGGAAAGCCTCTGGCGTTCTCCCCCCGAAAGATCCTTATATCCAAAACCGATGCGTGTATGATAAGCATCGGGAAGCTTCATAATAAAATCGTGTGCTCCCGCGCATTTTGCTGCCTCGATCACCTCTTCAAGCGTTGCGTCGGGGCGTGCGTAGCGAATGTTGTCGAGAATCGTTCCGATGAAAAGATACGTCTCCTGAGAAACGATGGCGACGTTACGGTAGATGGTGGCAAGCTCAAGCTCCTTGATCGGGTATCCGCCGATTCGGATCTCTCCGTCCTCCGCATCGTACATGCGCATCATAAGATTTGCAAGCGTGCTCTTGCCCGCCCCCGTGTGTCCCACGATGCCGAGAATATGTCCGTCCGGCACCTCAAAGCTGACGTCATTGATGATCTTCTTCCCCTTTTGATACGAGAAGGAAACGTGAGAAAACTCAATACCGCCATCAAGCTTTTCGGGAACAATAGGATCTTCACACTCGCTCACGTCGGGCTCTGCGTCCATGATCTCAAAGAGACGCTGCATGGAGTTGGAGCAGTTTGCCGTCCAGTCGAGGAAATGAATAAAGAATTCAAGAGGAGAAAAGATCATACCCATATAAGCAATAAAGGTAAGGATCTTGCCGTAGGTCATCCCACCAACACCGACAATGATCATCCATCCGCCAAGAGCCCAGGCGATCACGGTGCCGACGTAAAGGATCTGATGTGCAAGCGGCCACGAATAGTTCGTAAAGAGAGAAAGCTTGCGTTCACTCTCAGCCAATGCATCGTTTCTTCCCGTGAACCTTTTGATCTCCTCCTCTTCCTTGGAAAACGCCTTGACCACGCGCATCCCTGAAAAAACGTCTGCCAGAAAGCCGTTCATTCTTCTGGAGTGCGAATAGCGCCTTTGATGAAGCATGCGCTCGCGCCGAAATACCCAACGCATCAAAACGATAAAAAGAGGTACGGTGAGCAGTGAAAAGAGCGCCAGGATCGGTTGGATCGTAAAGAGGAGAACCGAAACCACAGCGACTTGAACAACGTTGATCAAAAGATACGGTACACCGTCACAGAAAAAGCTGTAGATCGTGTTTGCATCCTCATTCACCTGCGTCATAAGTCCCCCTGTCTGCCTTCCTGTAAAGAAGGAAAGAGACAGGCGCTCAATGGCTGAAAAAATGGTTTTCTTCAGATCAAAAACAACCTTTGCCGCAATCAAAGAGGTCAACCAATTGTTAAAAGCGGTCGCAATCATTTTTAAGATTGCAGTGGAGACGATAAGGAAAAGCACCAACAAAAGCTCCCCTGCGAATTCTCCCGTTCCGAAGATGACCTCATCGTAGAAGAAGCCGCTGGAAAGGTACGGCGCTATGATACTCATAGAGGTGAGCACCAAAAGAGAAAGCACGGAGAAGATCAGATACGCCTTATAACGCCACAGGAAAACGAAAAATCTTTTAAAAAGCTTTCCCTTCTCCATGCAGTGCGGACAGACCTTGCGGTTGAGGTCGGGATAGCGCAAGCCGCACGTTGGACACAGCTTTCCCGAGGGATCGTCCTTGGGATCGATCTCGATCTCCTCACCCTCGCAAAGCTTGTTTGCGTACTTGGAAAAGAGAAAGAGAGATTCTTTGCAGAAATTCGTGAAGGACGACAAAAGGACGGGAATGTCGCACTCTCCCCGCCGACGCTTCGCAACCAATCTTCCCCCTGAAAGAAGCTCCTCGACAGAAAAATCATGAAGCTCCGAGAGGGGAATTTGCTCGTATTCAATTTCCTTCCATTCCGTATGTACCGTGTAAGACGTGTGTCTGTGCGACGTACTGACCAAGGACATGACTCCCGTCATGAGAATGAGCGACTGCTTTGTGGCAAACAAATACACGTCTGCAGCAATATGGCTTTTGTTGCGGTCGGCATGTGCCGCCAGCTCGAGCTCCCCCTCGGCGATACCTTTTGTCCCAAGGAACGCGATGACCTCGCGCGGTATGCGGTCAATTTCAAACATGAGATTCCCCCGTGCGTCTTATGTACCCTCCCGAGGGAGGGTAAGCTTTACTGATTGCGATTGTTCTGCTTATTCTGATTTTTATTCTGGTTATTGCTCTGATTGTTGTTCTGGTTATTGTTCTGATTGTTGTTCTGATTGTTGTTCTGGCTATTGTTCTGATTGTTGTTCTGGTTATTGCTCTGATTGTTGTTCTGATTGTTGCGGTAGTTGTTCTGATTGTTGTTCTGCATGTTGGTTGTACTCCTTTGTATTTGAATTTGGATTACAACTCAAGTATGCGTCGGTGCGCGGTATTTTATTCAGGTCGTACGCAGAATACTGCCACTCCAATTGATCCTTCACAGCAAAAAGGAGATAAAAGAGCATTCCGATCGCCACCAAGGAGAACGCAAGAGAGATCACCCAAAACAAAGGAAGCCTTACAAGCATCAAAATTTCGGTGATCCGCGCAGCCCCAAAGAGGAGGAAAAAGCCACCGCATAAGTATACAAGTCTTTTAAATTTTTTGTGCAGCCTCGCAGTCGACCGTGCAGAAACGCACGCCCTGTCGTTGTCAAAAATTTCCGCGGTCTCGCGTTTGACCATACTCAAAAGGGCAAAGAGTAGGCTCCCTACCAAAAGGAGGATCAAAACAGCCTCTGCAATCTGCACGCCCTGGAGAATACAGAGCTCTCTGTAGGCATCGTGGCTGTAAAGAGAATGCTCGAAGGTCGTATATCGATCCAAATACCGCTCTCGAAGGAGGATCTGAAAAATTCCGCACCCCAGCAAAAGCCCTGCCGAGATCAGTACGTAGCGGCGCTTTTCAAAAAAGCTTCCCAAAAACGGAAGTGCCGCACAGAAAAGAAGCGCACAGACGGGAGTTGGAAGGACGGAACGAAAATCAAAGCGGATATCCGCAATAAAGATCGCACCAACCATTAAAAATGCAAACGCAACGCCAACGCGGCGCAGGGTAAGGATACCGCGCTTGGGAAGCATTTCTGCGGCATAGCGTGCTTCAAGTCCTTCTGTAAACGGCTTGTCCCGCAAAAGGGCTATAAAGCAGACTGTCACGCGAATGAGCCAGACAACGCCGATGATGAGCGAGAGCACACCGAAAATGATGCGAAAAAGTCCCACGAAGACATACCAATCAAAGGTCATTTTTTCCGCTTCCACCTCAAAAGGCGTCAGTACGGAGATTTCGGGAATGCAGGAAAGCGCCGCGGTAAGAACCGCAAACACGGCACTGAAGGTGGAAAGACGTTCATAACGTGACTTCCCCTTTCGGTTACTTGCGAGAGATCTGCCTTCGCACTCCTCACACAGCACACCAAGCCCCAGAAAAAGCTCGCGATACGCAGGCAAGAGAAACACAATATGAAACGCCAGCATCACGAAGGAGCAAAGCAGGATCCACACGGGCGTTTCATAGGCGTTCACCGTTCCCTCGGTGCCGGGGAGAACACTGTAAAGATAATACTCCGCTACGATCGCGCCCAAGGAAACGTAAAGCATTTTCTTGAAATTCGAACGGCTTTCCTCAAGGCGTCCGCTCACGTCCGCCACCTGTCTCAGCCCCAAAAGAAGCAAGGCGTAACCGATGGCATCCGGCAGGAAATCCACAAACGCGATAACGGGATTAAACAAAAACAGAAACGCAGGGATACAAAGGGCAAGTCCCAGCTTTCGCCGCACCTTAAATTGCATACCGTTCTCCTTTCCTTGTATGTATCCCGACATGGGGCAGACGTTTTACAAGCCTTATTTTTTCTTTTTGTTTCTTTTCTTTTCCTGTCTGCGACGCATGAAGGCTTCTCCGTCGGCACGCGCCGACTCGTTGAGCTTATTATGCGTCCGCTCATAGGCATCCCCCATGCGGTTGACCCATTCGAAGCGGGAGCGGCGAGGCGTGATCTCCTCGTCTCCCTCGCGGCAAATGTTCTTGGTACACCCGAGAAGCAGAAGAAGGTTGCAAGCGATCCAGACAAGATTGAAAATATTTGTGAAGATCACAACGTACACCTTGACAGAATCCGCCATGGAAAGACTTTGCGAAATATAAAGAAGCGCATAGATCCCCACAAAAATCGTGTTTCGCACTGCCGCAAAGGATTGCTTTTTGATCCCTACGCTGTCACTGATCATACGTATTCCGTACAAAAGCGCAAACTGGAATATGACCTCAAGTGCGAAGAGGATCCAGTTCGCCACCTCGCGCACAGTCCCCGAAACGAACGGAATACCAAGGAGAAACAGATTCGAAACGTCCGCAAGGAGCAGATAGAGCGCTCCCAGCATCATAGGTAACAGAAACCATTTTGCCGTAGAAAATGCGCTCTCATACCTGCAAAGCGACATCAATCCGTAAAACATCAAAAGATATCCGAGAAGAAATGCAAGAGAACCGACGCCCAGCGCCTGCACCGTCAGATAGAGCAAAAACGCAATCAGATATCCGATCGTCAAATAACCGAATCCCATAGTCTCGCTCCCATCAGTCACCATTCTGACTTCTCAGACAACAATTCTTATACTTCTTTCCGCTACCGCAGGGGCAGGGATCGTTTCTTCCGACCGTCGCCGCATCCTTGACCACTGTTTTTCCCGCGTTCTTGACTACGATCTTTTTCTTTTCGCGGCGTTCTCCCTCAAGTCCTGCCGTGATGGGATTCGCGACCTGCACGCGCTCGATCGGCTGAGGACGAGGCACTACGGAAAGAATCGCGCGGACAGTTCCCGTACGGATCTCGTCGACCATGGCGTCAAACATATCAGCCCCCTGAATGCGGTACTCCGTGATCGGATCTCTTTGTGCATAGGATTGAAGTCCCACAGTGCTCTTGAGCTCATCCATGGTGTCAATATGCTCCATCCACGCAGTATCAACGTTGCGCAGAAGAATAGCTCTTTCCACCTCGCGGAAGGTTTCCTCGCCGAACAGCTCCTCCTTTTCACGGTAGCGCTCCAGCGCCCTTTCGGAAAGAGTATCGGAAATCTCCTCGCGCATTTCGGCCTTCCATTCCCTCTTATCAAAGCGAAAATCCTCTTCGTTTGTCAAAAGTCCCATATAATGCGCACGCAAGCCGTCGATATCCCAATCGGCGGGCTCCTCCCCGTGCAGATAGGTATTGACCGCTCCATCGACAGAGGAGACGATCATCTTCTTGATCATCTCGGAAACATCCTCTCCGTTGAGAACGTCCTGGCGCTGGCTGTAGATGACGGTACGTTGCTGATTCATCACGTCGTCATAAGCCAAGACATATTTACGGCGGCGGAAGTTGTTATCCTCAATTCTCTTCTGCGCGTTTTCAATTGCTCCCGAGAGGATCTTCGCATCGATCGGCATATCCTCGGGCATATTCAAAGCGCCGATCACGCCCTGCAATCTCTCCGCACCGAACAGACGCATCAGATCATCCTGCATGGAAAGGAAGAAGCGCGATTCTCCGGGGTCTCCCTGACGCCCCGAGCGTCCTCTGAGCTGATTGTCAATACGGCGGCTTTCATGGCGCTCCGTACCAAGGATAAAGAGACCTCCGAGCTCGCAGACCTTTTTTGCCTCGGGCTCGATCTGTGCTCTGTACTTTTCTACCAGTTCACGGAAAATACGGCGTGCCTCAAGGATCTCCTCATTGTCCGTATCGGCAAAGCCCGCGCATGCCGCGATCGCATCGTCCGAGATCTGCATGGCACGCATGTCTGCCTTTGCCATAAATTCGGGGTTGCCGCCAAGAAGGATGTCGGTTCCGCGTCCCGCCATATTTGTGGAAATGGTGACGGCACCGAGCTTACCTGCCTGTGCTACGATCTCCGCTTCCTTTTCGTGGTACTTTGCATTGAGGACCGTGTGAGGAATGCCCGCGCGCTTGAGCCTTCTTGAAAGCTCCTCGCTCTTATCGATGGAAACCGTACCCACAAGAACAGGCTGTCCCTTCTCGTGACACTCTGCGACCTGACGGACGATTGCGGTATACTTTCCTTCCATACTCCGATAGACACAGTCGTTATGATCCACACGGATCATGGGCTTGTTCGTCGGAATCTCCACGACGTCGAGAGAATAGATCTCACGGAATTCCGTTTCCTCCGTAAGCGCGGTTCCCGTCATGCCCGAGAGCTTTTTGTACATTCTGAAATAGTTCTGGAAGGTAATGGTAGCCAAAGTCTTGTTTTCCTTCTGAACCTTTACCCCTTCCTTCGCCTCGATCGCCTGGTGAAGTCCGTCGGAATATCTTCTTCCCGGCATCAGACGTCCCGTAAAGGAATCGACGATCATAACGCCGTTTTCATTGACGACGTAATCAACGTCGCGGTGCATGCATCCGTGCGCCTTGATTGCCTGCTGCACGTGATGAGAAAGCGTTGCATTCTCAGCATCGTTAAAGTTCTCCACGCCAAAGAAGGATTCTGCCTTTTTCGCGCCTTGGGAGGTCAGAATCGCATTGTTTGCCTTTTCGTCCACGATATAATCGGCATCGATCTTATCCTGGTCCTCTTTGGAGTCCATCTCCTTGATAACGTATCTGCGCATGGAGCGCACAAGACGGTCCGTCCGCTCGTAAAGATCGGTCGCCGTTTCCCCCGCGCCCGAGATGATCAAGGGCGTACGCGCCTCATCCACAAGAATGGAGTCCACCTCATCCACGATGGCAAAAATATGACCTCTTTGCACCATCTGACGCTTGTAAACCACCATATTGTCACGCAGATAGTCAAATCCGAACTCATTATTTGTTCCGTAGGTGATGTCTGCATCGTATGCCGCGTGCTTCTCGGCAGGGCTCT
>SVSZ01000003.1 GCA_015064025.1 Oscillospiraceae bacterium
CATTTTTGATCATATGGAACTTTATCTGCGTCATATGCTCCAAAAAAGTCCGTTATGATAGGATAGCATTCTGAATACATTTTGCGGCATAGGTAGCAAAGCGGACACCGTTGTTCATACTAAAGCTGTCTACCGCCTTGATCAGGCCGATGGTTCCGATGGAGATCAGGTCCTCCGGACTGCGTGCGGTGGAATAATATTTGCGTACGATATGAGAAACGAGTCGAAGATTGTGCAGGATCAGAAGCTGGCGAGCTTCTTCATCTCCGTTCTTCATTTTCAAAAAGCACGCTTTTTCCTCCTCATCGGCAAGCGGAGGGGGAAAATTCTGCGGCATTCCGACGCCAAGGATCATATGAATGATCTTTGTCAAAAATGCAAAAAGCGTCAAAATCATAACGGTTTCCTCCCATATTTGATTTTACGATTTCACTATATGAGAGAGGGGTTGTATTTTTTGCTTGTACGTCGAATTTTTGCCTTTTTCATTGACAAAGCGCGTCCGATATGGTATACTTTTTTTGATAAAAATCCAAGAAACGGAGACGTAATTATGAATCAGCTTTACGGGAATGCGGTAGTAGGTCAGAGCGGAGGTCCCACCGCCGCGATCAATGCAACGCTTGCGGGAGTGATCCGCGGTGTTAAGGAGCATATTGACGGCGGTCTTATCGGCACCCTTTACGGAATGCGTAACGGTATCGACGGCTTTATGAAGGAGCGTCTTATCAATCTTTCCGCTTATTTCGATAGCGAAGAAAAGCTGCAGCTGCTTGAGCATACGCCGGCGGCAGCGCTTGGCTCCTGCCGAAAAAAGCTTCCCAAGCTCGGCGAGAACGATGCCTTTTACGAGAGTATGATCGAGCTCTTTAAAAAGTATAATATCCGTTATTTCTTTTACATCGGCGGCAACGATTCGATGGATACCGTTGCAAAGCTTTCCGCATACACCAAGAGTCACAGCTACGAAATGGTGATTCTCGGTGTACCGAAGACGATCGACAACGACCTTGTCGGTACGGATCACACTCCCGGCTTCGGCTCTGCCGCAAAATATATTTGTGCAACCGTGCAGGAGATCATTCGTGATTGCGCCGTTTACACGGTGCCCGCAGTTACGATCGTTGAGATTATGGGACGCGACGCAGGATGGTTGACCGCCGCCTCCGCGATCGGGCGCGTTGTCAATGGAATCGCCCCCGATCTTGTGTATCTTCCCGAGCGTACCTTTGACATGGAGCGGTTCTTTTCCGACGTACGCGCGGCGCTTGAGAAGCATCCGAATGTGGTCGTTGCCGTTTCCGAGGGAATTCGCTTTGCAGACGGGCGCTACGTAGGCGAGGGAACGCAAACGGGTGCAACCGATGCGTTCGGTCACGCATATCTTGCGGGAACGGGGAAGGCACTTGAGCTTGCGGTAAAGGCAGAGATCGGATGCAAGGTCCGTTCGATCGAGCTCAATCTCCCGCAAAGATGTGCGGCACACCTTGCTTCCGCAACCGACCTTTGCGAGTCCGTTTCCACGGGTCGCGCAGCGGTCAAGTGTGCAGGTGAGGGGACTTCGAGATGTATGATCACCGCACAGCGCGAGGAGGGCGAATATCGTTTGACCTTTGTACCGAGGGACGTCTCCGAAATTGCAAACAAAATCAAGTACGTTGACGATTCGTTTATCAATCCGGAAGGGAATCACGTAACCGATGCGTGCTGCCACTATCTTCTCCCCTTGATCCAAGGCGAGGCACACGGATGCTTCGAAAACGGACTCCCCAAGCATCTGATTCTCGAATGATTTGAATTCCTCGTTCTAATTCCTTTCGTACGACCGTACATTGTATCGATGTCGTATAGGAGGAATATCAATGGAACGGATAGTTGTTGTAATCGGGACACGCCCTGAAGCGATCAAGCTTTGTCCCTTGATAAACGAGCTCAAACGAAGAAACCGCTGGGACGTTCGCGTGATGTCGACGGGGCAGCACCGCGCGATGCTTGACAGTGCGCTCTCAGCATTTGACGTAACGCCCGATTTTGATCTTGGCGTTATGCGTCGCGGTCAAACGCTTTCAGATCTCGGCACGCGAATTCTTGACGGGGCAGCGGCACTTTTTCGCGCGAAAAAGCCCTCTCTCGTCGTAGTGCAGGGAGATACGGCTTCCGCTTTTTTTGCCGCACTCGCCGCATTTTACCAGGGGATCCCCGTGGCTCACGTAGAAGCGGGGCTCCGCACCTATCGGATGGACTCTCCATTTCCCGAGGAGCTTCACCGCAGAGCGATTGCCTTGCTTGCAAAATATCACTTCGCCCCTACAGAAGATGCACGTAGAAATCTTTTGAACGAGGGCGTGCCCCATTCCTCCGTCATCGTAACGGGGAACACGGTAGTGGATGCTCTCCGCTATACACTGACCGAGAAAAAGGTGGATTTGCCACCGCTTTTGTCAAGCGATGCAAGAGTTCTTCTGTTCACTGCACACAGAAGGGAATCACAGGGGGAATGCCTTGGCGGAATGCTTCGTGCGTTGCGAGATGTTGTCGAAGCACACGAGGACGTCGTTGCGCTCGTTCCCGTGCATCGAAATCCCGCGGTAAGAGCCGAAACGCTCGACGTTCTCAAAGGCGCACCGCGCATTCGCTTGATCGAGCCCCCCTCCTTCGTTACGTTTCACCATTTGCTTTCCAAGGCGTTTCTTGTTCTTACGGATAGCGGAGGAATTCAAGAGGAGGCTGTCGCGTTAGGCGTACCGACGCTTGTGATGAGAGATCATACGGAGAGAGCCGAGGGGATTCGCGCCGGAGTCTTGCGCTTGGTGGGAACCAATGAAAAAAACATACGAAACACCGCCAATCGGTTGCTTTCTCAAAATTCGCTTGAATATTCGGCAATGAAACAGCCGTCTGACGTTTTTGGAGACGGATATGCAAGCGTTTCGATCGCTGATTTTTTAGAAACGGTAATATAATCTGCAACAAACAAAGAAAGGACGTACACATGAAGTTTTTTACGCACGAAATAAAGGTCGGGGAGTTCTGTGCCCCCTTGCGTGCCTATCTTCCGGATGGCGCACCGCACGGCTTTTTCAAAAGCAATCGTCCCGCAATCATTGTTTTTCCGGGCGGAGGATATTCACTTACCTACGGTGGAGAGGCAGAGCCGATCGCGCTTGCTTACGCCGCCGCGGGCTTTTGTGCCTTTGTGCTTGATTACAGCGTCTATCCCGCAAGATTTCCGCAGGCGCTTCTTGAAGGGCTCCGCTCGATCCGCTTCGTCAGAGAAAAAGCCGAGGAATACGGAATTGATCCGAATCGCATCTCTGTCTGCGGCTTCTCCGCAGGCGGTCATCTTGCGGCTTGCACGGGAACGCTCTGGAATCATAAATGCCTCGACGGACTCCTGGAAGGAGATCGTACGCTGTATCGTCCCAATACACTCGTTCTTTCTTATCCCGTAATCAACCCGTTGCATCGCGGATCTTTTTTGAATTTATTCAGTAAAAACGAGGATGAACTCACCGAAGAGGTGGTAGAGCTTCTTTCCTTGGAATATCAGGTTTCTTCGGATACGCCGCCAACATTCCTTTGGCACAATTCGGACGACGCTGCCGTTCCCGTCGAATCGTCACTGGTGTTCGGACTTGCTTTGACACGAAATAAAATCCCGTTTGAAATGCGGATTTGGGAAAGCGGAGGACACGGTTGTTGCCTCGGCACCTACGTCACCAAAGAGGCGCATCGAATCGAGGCACCGTTAGATTGCCACGCTTGGGTAAGTGAATCCGTAAAATTTTTGCTCCGTCACTAAATAAATATCCCAAAAGGACCTTCCCGAAATTCTCCCGGAAGGTCCTTTTGCCGTTTTTGCAAAAAAATCAAAAAAAATATTGACAAAAAAATAACTTTTTCTCAAAAAGCTATGGACTTTTAAAGAAAAATGTAGTATAATAAGATGTCCAATTATGTGAACGACGTTTTGCTGAAAAAAACAGCTGAATGCAGAAGCTGTTTCGGTGCTTTACGCACAGCAAGATCTTGTTCCGAAACAAAATATTTCAGGAGGTTTTGGGATTATGAAAAAGAAATTGACTACGGTCGATTTTCACGGGACAAAAGAGCAGGAAGAAAAGCTGCTTGCCGTCATTGAAAAGCATGCCGGCGAGAAGGGCGCGATGATGCCCATTCTTCAGGGGGCACAGGAGATCTACGGATATCTGCCGATCGAGGTGCAAGAAATCATTGCATTGAAGACGGGCGTATCTCTTGAGGAGATCTTCGGAATCGTTTCTTTCTATGCACAGTTCAAGCTGAATCCCGACGGTCAGTATGCGATTGCCGTTTGTTTGGGTACCGCTTGCTATGTCAAGGGGGCCGGTGATATCATCAATGCGATCTCCGAGAAGCTCGGTGTTGCTATCGGAAGCACTTCTCCCGACGGGAAATACTCGATCGAGGCAACCCGTTGCATCGGCGCGTGCGGTCTCGCTCCCGTTTTGACTGTAAACGGTGAGGTTTACGGAAGACTTACCGTAGACGACGTTGATACCATTCTTGCAAAGTATAAATAATTCGACCTACATCTGAAAGGCTGGTACCGATCGTATGAAAATTTCGGAGATTCAGGAGTTGCTTGATGCAGAGGTTGTCTGCGGAGAGGATCTGCTCGAAAAAGAGGTTTACGCCGCTTGCGGCAGCGATATGATGAGCGACGTCCTTGCTTACGTAAAAGATCAGGCGGTTCTTTTGACGGGACTGGTCAATACGCAGGTTGTACGAACCGCTGAAATGATGGACATGGTCTGCATCGTGTTCGTTCGTTCCAAATCTCCCACAGAAGATATGATTGCCATGGCAAGGGAGAGCGGTATGGTACTGCTTAAAACGAGAAAGAGAATGTACGAGGCTTGCGGAAAGCTTTACGTCGGCGGTCTCCGCGGAAACGGAGTCGCGACATGAATGAGGCGGTAAAGTTTCATTTTCTTGTTGACGGTGAGGATTTTACCTCTGCGGGTCAGGCCTCTGTACAAATGAAAAAGAGTTTGCGACAACTGGGGATCCCACCCGAGATCATTCGCAAGGTTTCCATCGCAATGTATGAGGGCGAGATCAATATGGTGATCCACGCAGGCGGTGGAGAGGCAGACGTACTGATCTACGAGGATCGCATTGAGATCAAGCTCGTTGATCACGGTCCCGGTATCGCAAATATCGATCTTGCAATGCAAGAGGGCTTTTCCACAGCACCCGACAATATCCGCTCTCTTGGATTTGGCGCGGGTATGGGATTGCCGAATATGAAGCGGTACTCCGATTCGATCAAGATCGACTCAGAGTTAGGGCAGGGAACGACCATTCTTTTGACGGTCAATCTCTGATTGCCGCATCGCAAAAAAGCAAAGGAGCCATGTCCTATTATGAATACCTATGAGCATTCGGTATCGTTGGACGTTTCAAGATGCACGGGATGTACGATGTGTCTGAAGCGTTGTCCGACTGAGGCAATACGGATTCATGACGGTCATGCACAGATCGATCCTAACAGATGTATCGACTGTGGTGTTTGTATTCGTTATTGCCCACATAACGCGAAAAAATCAAACTACAGCAAGCTGGATACCGTAATGAAGTACAAGTGGAAGATCGCACTTCCCGCGCCTACGCTTTACGGTCAGTTTGAAGAACTGGAGGACGTGGATTACGTGCTCCAGGGACTTTTGGACATCGGATTTGACGACGTCGTGGAGGTTTCACAGGCTGCAGAGCTCGTTTCTGCATACACAAGACTCTACTTGAAAACCGAAGGTATCACGAAGCCCGTGATCAGCTCGGCTTGTCCCGTCGTTCTGCGCTTGATCGCGCTTCGATATCCAATGCTACGCGATAACATTATGCCAATGCTGCCTCCTATGGAGATCGCGGCAAAAATGGCACGTGCAAAAGCAAAGGATCTGCATCCAGAGCTTTCAGACGATGATATTTGCGTATGCTTTATCTCCCCCTGTCCCGCAAAGGTTTCCTACGTGAGAAATGGGTTTGGAGATTACAAAAGTGAAGTCGACGAGGTAGTCTCGATCAGCGACATCTACTTCAATCTTTTGAACGTGATGCGCCGCGAGCAAACCCCAAAGGCGATCTCCGGTTCCGGAATGATCGGCATTGGTTGGGCAACTTCGGGCGGAGAATCATCGGCGATCTTCAATGACAAATATCTGGCTGCGGACGGTATAGAAAACGTAAACCGCGTGCTGGATCAGCTGGAAAACGGCAATATATCTTCTCTTGAATTCATCGAGCTCAACGCATGCCCGGGTGGCTGTGTCGGCGGCGTGATGGCGTTGGAGAATCCCTTTGTGGCAAAGGCAAGGCTACAGACTCTGCGGCGATATCTGCCTGTTTCTCAAAACGTGCTTTCCGATGAAGAAAGGAAATATATTCCCGACTACTACTTCTTCGAGAATATGCCGACGTATAGTCCGATCCAACGGTTGAGTGAAAACTTCGCGGAGTCACTTCGAATGATGGCAGATATTCAAAGGATCCGTTCGGAGCTTCCCGCCATCGACTGCGGTGCTTGCGGCGCTCCCAACTGCCGTGCTTTTGCAGAGGACATTGTAAAAGGAAAAGCCAAACGCGAGGATTGCATCATCGAGAGAGGACGGCAGGCCGAAGAAAAAATGAAAAAAAGCAGGGGGGAAGACTGATGACCGTTTGTGAAATGGCAGAACGCCTTGCCCTGACACCACTGGCGATCGGGGATGAAAACCGCGAATTTTCAGGCGTTTACATCGGAGATCTGCTCAGCTGGGTGATGGGACGCGCATCAAGCGACAACGTTTGGATCACCATCATGTCCAACGTGAACGTCGTTGCCGTAGCAACCCTTGCTGACGTTGCCTGCATCATTCTCGCAGAAGGCGTCACGTTGGATGAAAACGTGCGCGCAACAGCAGAGAAAAAAGGAGTCAACGTTTTTACCTCGGAGAAAACCGCGTACGAGCTCGCGGCACTCCTTGCACAGATCGAGCAGTGAGTAAGTATTATTACGATCTGCATCTTCATTCCTGCCTATCTCCTTGCGCCGACAACGATATGACTCCGAACAACATCGCCGGAATGGCGGCATTGGCAGGATTGAACATCGTTGCGCTGACGGATCATAATTCCTGCAAAAACTGTCCCGCATTCTTTGCGGCGGCAAAGAAGCAAGGATTGATTCCAATCGCGGGAATGGAGCTGACCACGGCAGAGGATATCCACGTGATCTGCTTATTCGAGAAGTTAGAGGATGCTCTTGCGTTCAGTGATGCGGTAGATACCCATCGGATCAGATTTCCGAACCGTGTGGATATCTTTGGCGAACAGCTGATACTCAATGAAAACGACGAGCCGATCGGAACGGAGGCGGATCTCCTTTCAAATGCGACCGACCTGATGCTGGAGGATGTTCCACCCTTGGTTTCGCAGTATCACGGAATCTGCTATCCCGCACACGTGGACAGGGAAGCGAACGGTATCCTTGCCACACTCGGTACGTTCCCCGAGTTTCCGTCTTTTACTCGCGTAGAATTTCACGACGCAGAAAAGATCGAGGTCTACAAAAGCCTTCATCCCGTGATCGATGAAATGATGACACTCGTTTCATCAGACGCGCACTATCTGTGGGACATCAGAGATGCCGCTCACTGGGTGGAGCTCGATGATGAGCCGTATTCCTCAGAGCTTGTCAGACACAACCTGTTTTTGCTTTTGAAAGGAGACGCGAAATGAAGGAGCTTTCCTTGAACGTTCTTGACATTGCAGAAAACTCTGTCAAGGCGGGAGCAACACTTGTATGTATTCATCTCATTGATGACGGGAACGTGCTTATGATGACGGTTACAGACGACGGTTGTGGAATGAAAGAGGAAATTCTGCGCGGTGTGATCGATCCGTTTTATACTACGCGAACGACCAGAAGTGTCGGTCTTGGCATTCCGCTTTTGAAGCTGGCGGCTGAGCAGACGGGAGGGGAGGTCACAATCACCTCTCGACACGTTTCCGAGTATCCGGAATCTCACGGCACGGAAATTTCGGCACGCTTTTACACAAAACACATCGACTGCGCTCCTATGGGTGATATCATCTCCACGATAACGACCCTGATCCAGGGGCATGCAGAAATCGATTTTGAGTTTTTGCACCGCTCAAAGGATTTTGACGTACATCTCGATACCAGGGAAATGCGACAAGTCCTCGGTGCGGAGATTCCGTTGAACGATCCCGAAATTCTTACCTGGATCGCTCAATATCTAAAAAATCTGTATGAAAAAAATTAAAACATAAAAGAAAGGAACTCAGCTATGAAATCTTTGGCAGAGCTTGCAGCAATCAGAGAGAAAATGAAGGACAAGATCGTTCTTCGCGAGGGAGGCGAGTCCAGCGTACGTATCGTCGTCGGTATGGCGACCTGTGGTATCGCGGCAGGAGCGCGTCCCGTTCTCAGTGCATTTGTTGAAGGCGTGGAAAAGGAGGGCCTTGCAGGAAAGGCGATTGTATCCCAGACGGGGTGCATCGGTATTTGCCAGTACGAGCCCGTTGTGGAGGTTATGGAGCCGGGTAAAGAAAAGATTACCTATGTGAAAATGACCCCCGAAAAGGTTGAAAAAGTACTGAAAGAGCACATCAAGGGTGGCAAGGTCGTTCAGGAATACACGATCGCCGCTGCCAAGAATGTATAAATTGGAGGTATCGATTTTATGATTCGCGCTCACGTATTATGTTGTGGCGGTACGGGATGTACTTCTTCCGGAAGCCCTAAAATCCAAGCTGCTTTCGAGACTGAAATTGCAAAGAACGGTCTTGCCGATGAAATCAAGGTCGTTCAAACCGGTTGCTTCGGTCTTTGTGCACTCGGTCCCGTTGTTATCGTATATCCCGACGGAACCTTCTACAGCAACGTCACCGAAGAGGACGTTGCGGAGATCGTCAGCGAGCACCTTCTCAAGGGACGTGTTGTTGAAAGACTCGTCTATAATGACACCGGCGATGCAGAAGCAAACGTAGAGGAAGCACACGCATCCTTGAATGACACCATCTTCTATAAATCCCAGTACCGCCTGGCACTCCGTAACTGCGGCGTCATCAATCCTGAGGCTATTGACGAATACATTGCGATGGACGGCTACGCAGCACTCGGAAAGGTTCTGACCGAGATGACTCCCGACGAGGTCATTCAAACCATTCTGGATTCCGGTCTCCGCGGACGCGGAGGCGCAGGCTTCCCGACCGGCTTGAAGTGGAAGTTCGCTTCGGGTAGACGCGGCGAGGTCCAGAAGTACGTTTGTTGTAACGCAGACGAGGGAGACCCCGGCGCATTTATGGACCGTTCTATTCTTGAGGGTGACCCTCACGCACTGATCGAGGCTATGGCAATTGCAGGCTATGCAATCGGCGCAACGCAGGGTTACGTATACGTTCGTGCAGAGTACCCGATCGCAGTCAATCGCCTCCAGATCGCAATCGATCAGGCAAAGGAATACGGTTTGCTCGGCAAGAATATCTTTGGTACGGACTTTGAATTCGACCTTGAGATCCGTCTTGGCGCAGGTGCATTCGTCTGTGGTGAAGAGACCGCACTGATGACCTCCATCGAAGGTAAGCGCGGTGAGCCCCGTCCCCGTCCTCCTTTCCCCGCAGTCAAGGGTCTGTTCGATCGTCCCACCGTTTTGAACAACGTCGAAACCTACGCAAACATTCCCCAGATCATTCTCAAGGGTGTGGATTGGTTCAGAACCATCGGCACCGAGAAGTCCAAGGGTACGAAGGTGTTTGCACTCGGCGGAAAGATCAAGAACACAGGTCTTGTTGAGGTTCCTATGGGAACGACGCTTCGTCACATCATTGAGGAGATCGGTGGCGGTATCCCCAACGGCAAGAAGTTTAAGGCTGCACAGACCGGTGGACCTTCCGGCGGATGTATCCCCGCGCACTTGATCGACACCCCTATTGACTACGATAACCTTCTTGAAATCGGATCTATGATGGGCTCCGGTGGTTTGATCGTTATGGACGAGGATAACTGTATGGTTGATATCGCACGCTTCTTCCTCGACTTTACGGTGGATGAGTCCTGCGGTAAGTGCACACCCTGCCGTGTTGGTACGAAGAGACTCCTTGAGATCCTTGATAAGATCATCGCAGGTAACGGTGAGCTTGAGGATCTTGACAGACTTGAGGAGCTTTCCAACTACATCAAGTCCGCATCTCTTTGCGGTCTCGGTCAAACTGCCCCCAACCCCGTCCTTTCCACACTGCGCTACTTCCGTGAGGAGTATATCGCGCACATCGTTGACAAAAAGTGTCCCGCAGGTGTTTGTAAGGGTCTGTTGCGTTTCGTTATCGATGCTGACAAGTGTATCGGTTGCGGAATGTGTGCAAAGCAGTGTCCTGCATCCGCAATCGAGAGAACCGATTACATCGCGCCCAAGCACAAGCTTGCCTCCTTTGCAATCGATCCCGCGAAGTGCGTGAAGTGCGGTGCTTGCTTGCCCACCTGTAAGTTCAAAGCTATCTCAAAACAGTAAGAAAGGGGAATTGTGGACAATGGATATGATAAAAGTAAAAATTAATGGCAAAGAATATTCTGTTGCCAAGGGTTCCACGGTTCTGGAAGCCGCAAAAGCAGCGCATATTGATATTCCTACGCTCTGCTATCTGAAAGACATCAATGAGATTGGTGCTTGTCGTCTGTGTCTGGTCGAAATTGCCGAAATGCGCGGAGACGCACTCGGTCCTTGGCGCATGGTTACCGCTTGCGTATATCCTTGCACCGAAGGGATGGAGATCAAGACCAACACTCCTAAGATTACCGCATCCAGAAAGATGAACCTGGAGCTTTTGCTCTCCAATCACGATAAGAAGTGTCTCTCCTGCGTACGCTCCACCAACTGTGAGTTGCAGACGCTCTGCCGTGAGTACGGTGTTGAATTCTCCCGCTTCGACGGTGATACCAACGAGTACGAGATCGACGACAGAACTCCTATCATCCGCGATAATAACAAGTGTATTCTGTGTCGCCGTTGCGTCGCAACCTGTGCAAAGGTTCAGGAGATTGGTGTTATCGGCGCTAACAACCGCGGATTTGACACCTATATCGGTTCTGCATTCGAGCAGCCCTTGGCGGCTACCTCCTGCATCAACTGTGGTCAGTGTATCGTAGCTTGCCCTGTTGGCGCACTCTACGAGAGAGATGACACCGACGGTGTTTTTGAGGCTCTTGCAGATCCCAACAAGCATACCGTAATTTGCACCGCTCCCTCCGTCCGCGCACAGCTTGGCGAGTGCTTCGGCTACGAGCCCGGTACCGACGTTGAGGGCAAGATGGTTGCTGCTCTCAAGGCGCTTGGCTTTGACGGTGTATATGATATGAATCTCACCGCTGACCTTACCATCGTCGAGGAGGCAACCGAGCTGATCGGAAGAATTCAGAACAACGGCACGCTGCCTATGATCACCTCCTGCTCACCCGGATGGATCAAGTACTGCGAGCACTATTTCCCTGAATTCACGGAGAACCTTTCCACCTGCAAGTCTCCTCAGCAGATGTTTGGTGCGATCGTTAAGACCTACTACGCACAGAAGATGGGTTGGGATCCCAAGGACATCGTAATGGTATCCGCAATTCCTTGTACCGCAAAGAAGTTCGAGGTTTCTCGCCCCGATCAGAACGCAGCAGGCGTTCCCGATGTTGATTATGCGATCACGACCCGTGAGGTCGGCCGTATGATCCAGAAGGCAGGCATCAACTTCCGCGCTCTTGAGGACGAGAAGTTTGACGATCCCTTTGCAATCGGCTCCGGCGCAGGCGCAATCTTCGGAGCAACCGGTGGCGTTATGGAGGCGGCACTCCGCTATGCGGCAGAGATCATTCTCGGCAAGAAGCTCGAGAAGGTTGATTTTGCTGAGGTGCGTGGCACCGAGGGAATCAAGACCGCATCCTACAAGCTCGGAGACGTTACGGTGAATGTTGCAGTTGCTTCCAGCACGGGTATGGCCAAGAAGCTTCTGAATATGGTTAAGAACGGTGAGCTTGACGTTCAGTTCATCGAGATCATGGGATGCCCCGGTGGATGTGTCAACGGCGGTGGTCAGCCCATTCAGCCCGCAAACGTTCGTATGAATATGGATCTGCGCGCGATTCGTGCAGCAGTTCTTTACAACGACGACGCAAACGACGAGCTTCGCAAATCTCAAGACAACCTTGCTGTAAAGGTGCTTTACGATGAATTCCTCGGCGCACCCAACAGTCATAAGGCGCACGAGATTCTGCACACCAGCTACATCAAGCGCGGTCTGTAATATTTCTTTTAACACAAACGGGAAAGGTCAAACGACCTTTCCCGTTTTCCGTGCTTTGCGGGAGGGGCTCCAAAATGCAAGGATTTCTTTGATTTTTTCTCACATCGGTTGACTTTTATCAAAAAAAGTTGTATAATAATAGTTGTTATTTTTATCAAAGAAGGGTGTTTTTTATGACGAAAATTGATATTTTTTCAGGCTTTCTCGGTGCGGGAAAGACGACGCTGATCAAAAAACTGTTGCGCGAAGCGTACGTTGGAGAAAAACTGGTGCTCATCGAAAATGAATTTGGAGAGATCGGTATCGACGGCGGTTTTATGCAGGATGCAGGAATCGAAGTGACCGAAATGAATAGTGGTTGCATCTGCTGTTCCTTGGTTGGAGATTTCGGGAAGGCACTTCAAAAGGTACTTGATGAATACCATCCCGATCGTATTCTTATCGAGCCCTCGGGGGTCGGGAAGCTTTCCGATATCATCCGCGCCGTACAAGATCTCGATGCGAAGGATATTCTTCTCAATGGCTTTACTACGGTTGCAGATGTAAAAAAATGCAAAATGTATATGAAAAACTTTGGAGAATTCTTCAACGATCAGATATCCAACGCCGGATGCATCGTTCTTTCTCACACGCAATCCGTAACAGATGAAAAAATGGAAGAGACAGTATCCCTTCTGCGCGAAAAAAATCCCACCGCCGTGATCGTTACCACTCCTTGGGACTCCCTGGACGGTACGGCACTCCTTGCTGCGATGGAACGCAGAGATACGATAGAAGAGGAGCTCGCGCGGTTGGCAGAAACGGTGCACCATCACCATCATCACAGCGACGAATGCGAGGATCCCGATTGCTCTTGTCACCATCATCACCACGATCACGATGAGGAGGAGCACGAGCACCATCACCATCATCACAGCGACGAATGCGAGGATCCCGATTGCTCTTGCCACCATCATCACCACAATCACGATGAGGAGGAGCACGGGCACCATCACCATCATCACAGTGACGAATGCGAGGATCCCAATTGCTCTTGCCACCATCATCACCACAATCACGGTGGGGAAGGGCATGAGCATCATCACCATCATCACGCCGACGAGGTGTTTGTCAGCTACGGAGCGGAAACCGCTCGAAAATTCGGCAAAGAAGAGCTGGAGGAAATTCTCAAAGCTCTTGCTGATGAGAAATACGGTGCGGTACTTCGCGCGAAGGGAATTGTTCCTTGCAAATGCGGCGCATGGTTGCACTTTGATTACGTTCCCGAAGAAGGAGACGTTCGGAAAGGATCTGCGGCAATTACAGGAAGGCTTTGCGTGATTGGATCGAAGCTTAACAGAGCTGCGCTGAGTGAATTGTTCGGCGTTGATTTGAAATAAGGAGTGCGCTATGGCAGCTATGATACCCGTATACCTCTTTACAGGGTTTCTTGAGGGTGGAAAAACACACATCATTCAGGAATCTATGGAGGATCCCAAATTTAATAACGGCGAAAAAACACTTCTTATTCAGTGCGAAGAGGGAGTGGACGAGCTTGATTTTTCAAGATTTTACACGCAAAGCGTTCAGCTTGAAACCTTAGAGGACGAGGCAGCGTTGACGGAAGAAATTTTAAGCACGTTGTCAAAAAAACACAAGCCTGCGCGTGTGATCATCGAATACAACGGAATGTGGTCGCTCAACACGCTCTACCAAAATCTTCCAAGCAGTTGGCAAGTTTATCAGGAAATGATGTTTGCGGATGCCAACACGTTTCTTTCCTACAACGCCAATATGCGTCAGTTAATGGTAGACAAGCTCCTCAATGCGGAAATGGTCATACTCAACCGCACCCCGGCGGAGATTGATAAAGAAGAAATCCACAAGGTGATCCGCGGAATTTCACGCCGTGTCGCTATCGCTTACGATTATCCCGACGGACACGTGGAGTACGACGAGATCGAGGATCCGCTTCCGTTTGATCTGAGTGCACCGATCGTTAATATTGAGGATGCGGATTACGCGCTTTTTTACAGAGATTTGTCCGAGGAAATGGATAAATACAATGGAAAAACCGTACGATTCAAGGGCTTGATCGCAAGAGATCCCTCCATCGGAGACAAAAGCGCGCTTGCAGGACGCCATGTGATGACCTGCTGCGCCGATGATATTGCATACAATCCGCTTGTTTGTATTTTCTCGGAAAAGTCCCCCTTAAAGACGCGGGATTGGGCGATTCTGACAGGAACGATCCGATTGGAAAAGCATAAGCTTTACAACGGCATAGGTCCCGTTTTCTACGTTACAAAGACAGAATTTGCTGTTCCTCCCGCACAAGAGGTTGCAACCTTTTATTGACGTGAATCAGCTCACCCCCTGACCGATAACAGTCAGGGGGTGAGCTGATTTCTATGAACCCTTGTTTTGAAAAAAGTGAGAAACAAATAATATTTTTTTCAAAAGCTATTGGAATTTTGCTATAACTATGATATAATATATATAATTATCCTTTGATTTGGAAATACACGAACGTGGAGGAGACGGCTATGACCATGATATGGGAAAAGATTTGCGCGTGGTTTATGCAATACGTAGCGGATCCGATGATGCATATGGATTGGCGAGATGCAGTTGATATCCTTGTTTTGACGGTCTTACTGTATCAGGTCTATCGTTTTGTACGCAACCGACGCGCAGGACGCGTAATGGTCGGATTGGTGTTCGTTGTTTTCATTTCCATCGTGTTGCGCTTTTTCAAGCTGGAGGCATTCACCTATATTTCCTCGTTGATTGCAGCATCCGCCTTTTTCTGCGTTATCGTTATCTTTCAGCCGGAAATCCGCGATGCGCTTGAAAACATTGGAAATCTGACAATTCTCAAGCCCGGGAGTGATACTCTTCCCAAAAAGCAGTATTGGCTCGCAAAATCTGTTGCGGATGAGGTCGTCGATGCAACCTTCAAAATGGCAGATTCCCAAACCGGTGCCTTGATTATTTTCGAAGGCATCACCAAGCTTGGAGATTATATGCATAGCGGAAAGCTCGTGGACGCCCGTGTAACCTCACACCTGCTTCAGAATATTTTTTACGACAAAGCGCCTTTGCACGACGGTGCGGTGATCATTCGAAAAATGCGGATATACGCAGCAAGCTGTGTGCTTCCTTCCACAACGGGTGCTTTGGATTTCGGAAGCATGGGTACACGTCATCGCGCGGCGGTCGGAGTCACCGAGGTCAGCGATTCCTTGGCATTGATCGTTTCCGAGGAAACAGGGTTCGTTTCCGTGGCGCAGGACGGTCGCTTGCTCAGAGCAGTAGATCGCGAGACGCTTCGCGATATTCTGATGACTTACCTTGCGGGTAGAGCATATCTGCGCGTCAAGCGCGGCGTACACGTGGATCCTTTTGACGGTGTCCCGAAGCTAAAGCGCTACTACGGTGAGGATGACTATTCTTCTCTTGACGGTGATGAGATATCAACCAAGGACGTTGTCGAGAGAGAGTTTCCCTCGCAAATGAATATGTTTGATTCCGACAATGGAGAAAACGCGGAGTAAGAACGCATCTCCATAGCATGAAATCTCTCGAAAGCAGAAAGGAGTGGATTCTTTTGAAGAAAAATCCTGTCAAGCGCGCGCTTGTTGAAAGAGGAGACACTACAACCTGCCGCGCCGTGGCGTTGCGTACTCCTGTGCGTATTTTCTGCCTTTTTCTGGCACTGATCATTTGGTTGGCTGTCGTGAATTTAAATAATTTATCGGGAGAAGGGGAGGATATCCCCGATCCTCCTACCGAAGAGACTACTGTATGAGTACCGCAAAGCTTTTGATTGGTGGGCTCCGCGTATCTATTGATGATGCGGAGGATGTGATTTTAAAGAAAGCAGAGGACAGAATGAAGCGTGCGGGGATACGAACCTCGACGCTTCATTTTCGACTTTATAAAAAATCGATCGATGCAAGAAAGCGGAATGATATTCGTTTTGAATGCACGGTGCTGGCAGAGGGCGAGTTTCCGCAAAGGACCTTGAGCGAGAACGCCCTTGCCAAAATGGATGCGCGAATTCTTCGAGAGGATCCGCTTTCCGTCTGCTTTGGAACAACACCTCTGGAGGCGCGTCCTCTTGTTGTCGGTATGGGGCCTGCGGGACTGTTTGCCGCACTTATGCTTGCAAGAAACGGATATGCGCCGATTCTGATCGATCGCGGCGCGCCCATTGAAGAAAGGGCGCGTGACGTCAAGCGCTTTCGCGAGGAGGGTATCCTCGATACCGAGTCCAATATCCAATTCGGTGCGGGAGGAGCCGGCACCTTCTCCGACGGAAAACTTATCACTCGAATCAATGACCCCAGATGTAATTTCGTTCTGGACACCTTCGTCTCACACGGCGCCCCCTGTGAGATTCTGTATCGCGCCAAGCCGCATATCGGAACGGACATCTTACGCAACGTCGTTTCCAGTATGCTTTGCGAAATCGAGGCGCTGGGTGGGGAAATCCGATACCATTGCTGTATGATAGATGTTTCGGAGCGTGCAAACGGAACGCTTTGCGTTAAAACCACCACAGGCGAGTTCCTGTGCGGAGCATTGATATTAGCTCCCGGTCACAGCGCAAGGGATACGTATTTCCGTTTGATTGAAAAAGGCTTTGCAATAGAGCCAAAACCGATTTCTGTCGGCGTTCGCGTGGAGCATTTGCAATCGGATATCGACAGAGCGCTCTATGGAGACGCCGCAGGACATCCGAATCTCGGTCCTGCCGAGTATACACTTTCCGATACACGTGGAGAACGTGGAGTGTATACCTTCTGTATGTGTCCCGGTGGCGAGGTTGTGGCAGCTGCCTCCGAGGAAGGTCATTTGGTTGTAAACGGAATGAGCTATCACGCAAGAAACTTAAAAAATGCAAACTCTGCGGTCGCAGTTTCTATCGGGTGTGAGGATTTCGAGACGGTAAACGGAAGTCGAGCGCTCGGTGCGATTTCCTTCCAACGCCAGATCGAGCGCGCCGCCTATATAACCGGCGGGGGAAACTACTTTGCGCCGATCATGACGATGGGAGATTTTTTAGAGGGGAAGCGGGGAACTGAACCGTCGAGGGTTTTACCGTCCTATCGAAGTGGAGCGGTACGTATTGCTGATTTTGGAAATGTTTTTCCATCCTACGTCACAGACTCCTTGCGATACGGCTTTCAATCATTCGGGCAAAAGCTTTCGGGCTACGATGCTAAGGATACGATTTTGACCGCCGCTGAAACAAGAACGTCTGCACCCGTCCGTATTTTGAGAGATCCGCAAACATTAACAGCAATCGGGAATCCCAGGATTTATCCCTCCGGAGAGGGAGCGGGATACGCCGGAGGAATTACAAGCGCCGCCGTCGACGGAATTCGTTCGGCATTGGCTTTGATGGCACGGTTTGCGCCATTAAAATGAGAAAAAAGGGAGAAAAAAGATGCAAACGAAGGCAATTGTAACCGAGGTACACGATTCCTACGCAATTGTAGTCACCGAAAGGACTTCTGCTTGCGACGGTTGTCACAAAGCGGAAGAAGGCGGATGCTCCGTTTGCTCTTTGATGAGTTCCGACAGAAAAATGTCCGCGAGAGCGAGCAACGACATCGGTGCTCGCGTGGGGGATCACGTTGCTGTGGAAAGCGATACAGGCAGAATGCTTTTTTATGCGGCATTGATCTTCGTTTTGCCTCTCGTTCTTGGAATTCTCTCCTGGGCGATCGTTGCCACCTTTACCGATTCTTCCACCGCACAGGCACTGGGAGGCTTTGGAGGATTTCTTTTGTGCTTCCTTGCGGTATTTCTTTATTCAAGAAGTCTCAAGGATCGGCGTTGCGAGATCAGAATCACGGAAATTCTTGATAGTGATGCGCGCAACGAAGAGGAAAATTGACTGTATTTGGCTTGATTGAGGTATAGATGAAGAAATTTAAGGCAAAAAAGAAATGGAACGTACTCTTTTCCGATAGCGATACACAGGCAAGAGCAACCGTGGAATCACTTTCGGAAATACTCGGCGTATCCGAAACCCTGGCAAAGCTCTTATACGTGCGCGGTCATCGAACACCGCGCGAGGTGACCGCTTTTTTTGACCAGGAGGAGGCACAATTTCACGATCCATATCTTTTGAGAGATATGGAGGCTGCTGTTGAACGCATCGGGCGCGCAATCGAGAATCACGAAATGATCGTGATCTACGGTGACTACGATGTTGACGGAGTAACATCGGTAACTCTTTTATATCTTTATTTGAAAAAGCTCGGGGCAAACGTTATATATTACATTCCTTCCAGGAGCAAGGAGGGTTACGGAATGTCCGCCGTAGCGATCGATGTTCTCAAGGAGCACGACGTCGGATTGATCATTACCGTTGACACGGGAATTACCGCGATTGAAGAGATCGCCTATGCAAGCAGTCTCGGGATCGATACCGTTGTGACCGATCATCACGAATGCAGACCCGAGTTGCCCGATGCCTGTGCGGTCGTCAATCCGCACCGCGCGGACGATCCGTATCCGTTCAAGGAGCTTGCAGGAGTCGGCGTAATTTTCAAGGTGGTCTGCGCTTATGAAATGCACAGATGCCGTCTGTTAGGAATCCCTGAGATCGACGGCGTTCGCAGGATCTGTCACGAATATGCCGACCTTGTCGCAATCGGAACGATCGCAGACGTAATGCCTGCGGTAGACGAAAACCGTCTTATCGTCACCTTGGGGCTTCGCCTTTTGGAATCTACCAAGCGTTTGGGAATCAGAGCATTGATTGAAGCGGCGAGCGCCAACCGCGCGTCAGACTCCAAATATCCGCCGAAGAAAAGAAAAATCAATTCTTCCTTTATCGGCTTTGTGATCGCTCCGCGTATCAACGCCGCAGGGCGTGTTAGCTCTGCTGATATTGCGGTCGAGCTGTTACTCTCTGACGACGAAGACGAGGCTTATCGACTTGCCGATGAGCTTTGTGAACTCAACTACTCACGCCAGGTGGAAGAAAATAAAATTGCCGAGGAGGCATACAAAAAGATTGAGGAAACCTTCAATCCCAAAAAGGATCGGGTGATCGTAATTTCCGCCGACGATTGGCAGCAGGGAATTATCGGTATCGTTTCCTCTCGAATTACGGAAAAATACGGGCTTCCTTCCATTCTGATTTCCTTTGATGGAGCCACGGAGGGGATCTTCCCTCAAAATATTGTCGGCAAGGGCTCCGGACGAAGCGTGAAGGGATTGAATCTCGTAGAAGCCCTTGCAGACTCTGAGGAGCTTTTGGTTCGCTTTGGCGGGCACGAGCTCGCGGCGGGATTGAGTATTCGTCGCAAAAACATCGCCGCATTTCGCGAAAAGATCAACGCCTATGCCGCAAAGCGACTCCCCGAAGACGCCTGTTGCCTGTGTATTGATGCGGATTGTGCGGTGGAGATGCGTGAGTTGACGATGACGCTTGCAAAAGAGATTGACCGTCTTGAGCCCTTCGGAAGCTCCAATCCACCCCCCGTATTTCTGTTGCAAGGAGCAACGCTCCAAAGAATTCTCTCGATGGGCAACGGAAGACACTCGAAGCTGATCCTGGAAAAAGACGGAATTTCTATGACTGCTGTGTGGTTTGGAACCCCTACATCGGAAATACTGCTGGAGCCTATGGATACCGTTGACGTACTGTTTCAGTTAAACGTCAATGAATTCCAGAACGTTACCCAATTGCAAATGATTGTACAGGATATTCGCTTGACGCCCTCTTTTGAAGAGGATCTTTCCTTACAAAGAAAAAGGTACTTAGAGATCAGAAACGGCGCGGCTTTTTCTCCTGCGGAGGACGTCATTCCGACACGAAACGATATTGCGATCGTTTATTCTGCCTTGCGCCGCGAGTACCAAATCAATCATACGTGTTTTCCCATTCGCAGATTGCTCGGAATGCTCAGAGCAAACGGTTATAATATCGGATACATTAAGCTTGAAATGATCATACGAATCATACAGGAGCTACAGCTCTGTGACGTCACGGAGCCGTACGAGGAATGCTTTATCTTTGATTTTTGTCATACTCCCGAAAAAACGAGTATTGAAAAATCCACCCTCTTAAAACAACTGAGAACACAAATACAACACTCCTGAAAAAAGGAGAAAATCCACGGAGGTGCCTTTGATGCGACAAGATGTTCATACCGATATCAGCGGCTTGTTGGAGCTCTTGCAGGCAACAGGAAAAAAATACGATCTTGAAAAAATTAAAAGCGCCTTTGAATACGCAAAAGATCTCCATGAGGGGCAGTTCCGCGCCAGCGGAGAGGCATATATTTCGCATCCGATCGCGGTAGCGGAGATTGTTGCGGGGCTTGAATTGGATACCGATTCTATCTGTGCCGCACTTTTGCACGACACTGTGGAGGATTGCTCCGAGAAAACCAGTCTGAAGGACTTGGAAAAGAAATTCGGTCCGGATGTTGCGCTTCTCGTGGATGGTCTTACAAAGATCGTAACCTTACAGGTAGAGGACAAGGAAGAAGCGCATATCGAGACGCTGAGAAAAATGCTTCTGGCAATGTCTCGCGATATTCGCGTGATCTTCATCAAGCTTTGCGATCGATTGCATAACCTACGCACACTCAACGCCAAGCCGGACCCGAAGCGCCGTGTGACCGCGTTGGAGACGATGCACGTATACGCACCGCTTGCCCACCGTCTCGGTATGCAACGCGTCAAATTGGAGCTTGAGAATACGAGTTTACAATATTTGGATCCGATCGGTCACGAGGAAGTCCTTCGCCACATCGAAAGCAAATACGGCGAGAACGAGAACTTTTTGGACAAAATCAAGCTCGAGGTCGGCGCGCGTATGAAGGAGAACGGTATTCACTATACGCTCGAGGGACGCATCAAGTCGGTTTATTCGATTTACAAAAAAATGTACAATCAGAATAAATCATTTGATCAGATCTATGATTTTTACGCATTGCGAATCATCGTGAATACAGAGCTTGAATGTTATACCGCGCTTGGCTTGATTCACGAAATGTACAACTCCATTCCGGGAAGATTCAAGGACTATATCTCCACACCAAAGCCCAATATGTACCGATCGCTTCACACGACCGTGATTGGACGAGACGGCATCCCCTTCGAGGTGCAGATCCGTACGTGGGATATGCATCACATTGCGGAATACGGAATTGCAGCACATTGGAAATACAAATCCGGAGCGTCCTCCAAGGAAGAGATCGACAAGCGTCTGGAATGGGTTGCGAAGCTCATTGAAATGGAGGATGAGCAACGCGATCCCGAGGAATTTTTGGACGCGCTCAAAACGGATATCTTCCACGACGAGGTCTTTGTATTCTCGCCCAAGGGAGACGTTTTCACGCTTCCTCACGGTGCTAATCTGATCGACTTTGCCTATGCGGTACATTCCAAGGTCGCAGAGCGTATGATCGGCGGAAAGATCAACGGAATGATCGTTCCGATCGACCGCGAGCTGAAAAGCGGGGAAATCGTGGAGATCATCACATCCTCCGCCTCTAAGGGACCGAGCAGAAACTGGCTCAATATGGTCAAAACAAGCGCTGCGCGCTCCAAAATCCGCGCCTGGTTCAAAAAAGAAAAGCGCGCCGACAATATCCTTGTTGGAAAGGCATCTGTTGATTCCGAAATCAAGCGTCATCGCAAATCCTGCTCGGAGACACAGCGCGATGAAATCGTCACGGCGATCAGTTCGCATTTCGGATTCAATTCTCCCGATGATCTTTACAACGCGATTGGCTACGGCGGCGTAAGCATCACCAAATTTGCGCGCCGTATCCAGGAGGAATGTGAGCGAGTCATCAAGATTGAAGAGCCGGTGCTTCAGGAGCCTGTCAAGATCCCCGTGGTATCCAAGCCTAAGAACGTAAAGTCCGACAGTGGCATTATTGTTGATGGAGAGGTCGGTTGTATGGTGAAGTTCGCAAAATGCTGTAACCCACTCCCCGGAGATCCTGTCATCGGCTTTGTAACAAAGGGATTTGGCATTTCGATTCATAAGCAGGATTGCCCCAATGTCGTACAGAGCCAAAAGAACCCCGAGAACGAGGAGCGGTGGAAGGCCGCACGCTGGGAGGGCTCTGCAACCCAAGGCAACGGGGCGAGCATTTACGAGGCTCTCCTGCAGATCTACGTTGATGACCGCATCGGAATGCTGGCAGATATCACGACCACGCTGGCAGATATGCGAGTCTCTATTCTTCAGCTTAACGTAACCGCTCGCGGCAACGAATCCTCTATCGTAAACCTCAAGATCGGCTGCAAAAACATCGATCATTGCAATTTCATCGTTTCGCGCTTACGCGGATTGCGCGGTGTTGACAATATTCTGCGCGGATTTTCATAAGAAAGGACAAATAAAAGCTATGAAGGCTGTCATTCAGCGTGTCGCGAATGCTTCCGTAACGGTAGATGGATCCGTGGTCGGAAGCTGTGAAAAGGGATATCTGATCCTTTTGGGAGTCGCTGACGGAGATACCGAGATCGATGCAGAGCTGCTTTGTAAAAAGATTGCAGGGCTTCGCATTTTTCGTGATGAAAACGAAAAAATGAATCTTTCGATCCGCGACGTGGATGGGGAAGCGCTGGTCATTTCACAGTTTACGCTTCTTGCAAACTACAGGCACGGAAACCGTCCGGACTTTCTGGGCTCCGCCAAGCCCGACGAAGCCAATCGTCTTTACGAATATTTCAAATCCCTGCTTGCGAAGGAAATCCGACGTGTAGAGTGCGGGATTTTCGGTGCCGATATGAAGGTAACGCTGACCAACGACGGACCTGTGACGATTTGTATGGATAGCGAAGTTTTAAAAAAGAAGAGCTAAGGAATACTACTATGAAATTGATTTTAGATGGAAACATCAATGCATATTACATCCAAACGCTTTGTATGATCTTCTTTCCCGGGGCAAAATTCGGTGCCGCCGAGCAAGAAAACCCAAACGCCCCCGAGCTTTATCTCCGCTTGTCGGAGAGCATAGACGGTGTTGACGTGTACGTTCGCGTTTGCGTTGATGGGAAAGTTGCCACAGCAGAAAAATTCTATGCTTACACCACAGAATTCGACGCAGCAAAAACTGCAAAAATGGCGTGTGGTGCCGCAGTGATCGCGGCGTGCGGGGAAATTCTCGGATACCGCCCCTCATGGGGAATGTTGACGGGAGTACGGCCTTCCAAGGTTGCCACCGAGCTTTTGCAATCGGGTATCAGCAAAACGCGTGTCAAGCGCATCCTTGCATCGGAGTATTTTGTGATCCCCAAAAAGGCGGCACTCGCCACAGACGTCGCGCTCAACGAACAAAAGCTCATAGGAGATCCTTCTCCAAAGGATTGCAGTGTCTATATTTCCATCCCGTTCTGTCCCTCGCGTTGCTCCTATTGCTCGTTCGTTTCCTACACGTCTCCAAAGCTTTTGAATTTAATTCCCGAATATCTGGAGCATTTGGCAAAAGATCTGGAGCAAACCATTGCAAAGATCAAGGAATTGGGACTTCGCATATGCACCGTGTATATTGGCGGTGGAACACCAACGATCCTTTCTGCAGATCAGCTTCGTTTTCTTCTTTCGAAAATATCCGAGTTGATCGACGTCTCCCAATTGGAGGAGTATACATTGGAGTCCGGACGCCCCGATACGATCACCGCTGAGAAGATGTCGGTTGCCAAGGAATACGGAGTAACCCGCGTTTGTGTCAATCCGCAGTCCCTGTGCGAAGCAGTTCTTCAAAGCATCGGAAGGTGCCATACCGCAGATGATTTTATGCGTGCATACGAGGTGGCAAGAGCCTCGGGCATTCCCAATATCAATACGGATCTGATTGTAGGCTTGCCGGGAGATACCTTTAAAACCTTCTCCGCGACCTTTGATTGCATACTTTCCTTGCATCCCGAGAATATTACGGTGCACACCTTCTGTATCAAAAAAGCAGCGGAAATTCTGCGCCAGGGCAACGGTATTTATTCTTTGCGCGGCGGAGATGCAGGAAAATGCGTAGATTATTCTCAATTAAAGACACAACAAGAGGGGTATTTGCCATATTATATGTATCGACAGAAGAATACAGTCGGTAATTTTGAAAACGTCGGTTTCTCCGTGGAAGGTGCGGAGGGGCGCTATAACGTTTATATGATGGAGGAGGTACATTCGATTTTCGCCCTCGGCGCAGGTGCGGTCTCTAAAATGGTTGACTATCGTCCGAAAAACGGAGGAAAACCTGTCATTGAACGACTCTTTTATCCGAAGTATCCCTATGAATATCTCCGCGACGAGAGCACCCCTGAAAAAATTGCGGCGATGGAAAATTTTTACCTGAAGCACGGACTGCTTGAAAAATAAAAATTACGATCCTGATGTTTTCTGTCGGAAAGGAGAGTGCTTTGTATGAAATATAAGACAATGCGATCTTTTACTGATGAAAATGCGTTGCGCGATTACGTGGCAGAGTGCGACCGCCGTCTGGATACGGAAATCGAAGCGGCGTTGCGATGCATTGAGGAAGCACAGGATCTGCGACTGTTCGGATTGACCGGTCCAACTTGCTCGGGAAAAACAACAGCAGCAAAGAAAATCACCTCTTACTTAGAGGAAAAGGGTCTGCGAGTGCACGTGGTATCCGTGGACGATTTCTATTTTGATAAAGAGTATCTGCAAAAAAGGGCAGATGCCGATCCCGAGATTGAAATCGATTATGATTCCGAGGATACGATTGATATTGATCTCCTCGCGGAGCAAACGAAAAATCTACTTGCCTGTAAGGAAACGTTTTTGCCAAGGTTTGATTTCCGTAGTGGAAAAAGGATCGGTGGGGAAACGTTGATTCCGCGTGCAAAGGATGTTTTCTTGTTTGAAGGAATACAGATTCTCTATCCACGAGTCAATCATATTCTTTCTCAAAGCGGAAATTATCAAAGCATTTATATTTGCCCCCTGAGCACCTTACAGGTAGGAGCACTTGACTTTGAACCGAATGAGATCCGATTGATGCGGCGACTCGTAAGAGACTATCTTCATCGCGCAACAGCCCCGTCCTTCACCTTTTATCTTTGGAAAAGCGTGCGCGAAAACGAGGATAAAAACATCTTTCCTTACGCTCATAATTGCAACGCACAGATCGATTCCACGATGCCGTATGAGATCGGGATGCTCAAGCCGTATCTGATGCCGCTGCTCGAAGAAATCACGACAGAAGATCCCTCATACGAGGAGGCAAGCAGGATTCTCGAAAAGCTTCGAGGTGTTTCCTCCGTGTCTCATCGTTATATGACTGAAAATTCACTATACAAGGAATTCATTTGATGAAAACGATTTTGAAAAATGCAACTCTGCTTCCCGAGTACGGCTTTTCCGATCGGGTTTTCGTAACGGTTGAAAACAAAAAAATCACCGCAATAGACGTGCAAATGCCACCCACGGATGCTGATACCGAGATTGTTGATTGCAAGGGCAATCTTTTGATGCCCGCATTCTACAACGCACATTCCCACGCCGCAATGACACTTTTTCGTGGCTACGGCGAGGATCTTCCTCTGCAACGCTGGCTGGATGAGCGTATTCTTCCCGCGGAAGATCGCCTGACATATCAAAGTGTCTATTGGGGAACACAATGGGCAATTGCGGAAATGCTACGCGGAGGTGTCGTTTCTTTTTCGGATATGTATATGTTCGAGGATGCCGTTGCGGACGCAGTGCTTGAAACCGGAATCAAGGCAAACGTTTCTCGATCTTTGGTTTCCTTCGATCCGGAGATTGATATGACCTCGGATTACCGTATGGCAGAGGCAATTGCGCTCTATGAGCGTTATCACGGTGCCGACGACGGACGCCTACTCGTGGATATGGCACTTCACGCGGAATACACCAACGTTCCTCGCGCATGTGCTTACGTCGGAGAGTTTGCGGTCTTGCACGGACTCCGTATGCAGCTTCATCTTTCCGAAACGGAGCTTGAACACACCAAGTGCATCGCGCGGCACGGAAAAACGCCGACGCGCTTCTTTTACGATCTCGGTGTTTTCGACGCTCCCACAACAGCTGCTCATTGCGTTTGGGTGGACGACGAAGATATTCAAATTCTCGCAAACAAGAACGTCAGCGTGGCGCATAATCCCATTAGCAATCTCAAGCTCGGGAGCGGCGTGATGCCTCTTTCAAAAATGCTTGCGGCTGGCGTTAACGTTTCGCTCGGTACTGACGGTACCGCTTCAAACAATCGATTGGATCTGTTGCGTGAAATGCAAACTGCGGCGATCCTTCACAAAGGAATCCTGCGCGATCCTGCGTGTACGACCGCCAAGGATATGCTTCCTCTCGCCACCGCAAACGGCGCCCGCGCACAAGGACGCAAGGATTGCGGCCGTGTAGAGATCGGTTATCGAGCCGACCTCATTCTGCTGAATCGTGAAAGTATACACAATGTTCCCGCTTACGATGATTATGCAATGCTCTCTTACAACGCAGAAAGAACCGACGTTCTTATGACGATGGTTGACGGACGCATACTTTATCGTAACAACGAGTATACTCTTATTGATGAGGAGCGTCTCCGTTATGAATGTAAGGAGATATTTGCTCATTATTTCGATTGAGTAGAGATGCGTGAGGTGGGCAAGTATGGGAGCAGAGCGTCAGAATTCCGTAAAAGTCTTTTTTTCAGGCGTTCTTTTACTTTCTCTGTCCACGGTTCTCGTTAAAATCATTGGTTTGATCTATAAAATCCCTATGCTCTCGTATCTTGGATCCGAGGGCATGGGGTATTTTAATTCCGCTTATGAGATTTACGCGCTTTTCTGTGTCATTGCCACCGCAGGACTTCCTGTTGCTCTTTCCGTCTTGATTTCGGGAGCAGTGGCAAACCGTAATCCCTCGCGTGTAGAACAAATTTATTCCGTTGCGTTTCGTATCTTTCTCGGAATCGGTCTTGTTGGCTGCGGTGCGATGTGGCTCTTTGCACGACAGTTTTGCAAATGGATACAAAGCGAAAATGCATATGGAGTTATTTTAGCTATTGCTCCCACATTTTTCTTTGTTTGTGTTTCATCTGCAATCAGAGGCTATTTTCAGGGCTTTCAGCGCATGCTTCCTACCGCGCTGTCACAACTTCTCGAATCTGTAGGGAAGCTCGTTTTCGGGCTTCTTTTTGCCTCTCTGGCACTTAACAGCGGGCAACCAACGGAAAGCGTTGCTGCTGCCGCAGGATGGGGACTGAGCTTCGGCACGGCACTGTCAACGGCATACTTGATCATTGCAAAGCGCAGATCTCCTATCACGGCAAAGATTCCTCGTGGGGAAGTATGCAAAAGCAGGGAAGGGGAAAAAACAACGAGAGCTCTTCTCTCGTTAGCCCTTCCGATGACACTTGGAGCTTCTCTTGCCAGCGTCATAAAGCTCATCGATATGGCAATGATCCTCAGGGGCTTACAAAGCATTGGTTACACGGAAGCGCTTGCAAACGAAGCATACGGAAGCTATACGACGCTGGCAATTTCTATTTTTTCTTTGCTTCCCACGCTTCTCAATTCGATCTCCTTACCACTTGTTCCGATCCTTTCAGCGGCCATTGCCGCGAAAGACGAAAGGCGCCAACAGCAAATGATAGAAACCTCCTATCGGTTGACCGCTTTTTTTGCAATTCCGGCTTCCTTGGGAATTGCTTGCTTTTCTCGGCAGATTCTCTCTCTGGTTTTTCTGAATCAAACAGAAAGCATTGAGGTCGCATCGCCGTTATTATCACTTCTTGGAATCTCAGTTTTTCTATCTTGTATGATTACCGCAACGAACTCCGTTCTTCATTCTTATAAGATTGTCAAGCGCCCGATTCTCTCTTTGGTAGCAGGGGCGATCGTAAAGCTTGGGGTTGCATATTATCTGATCGGTAACCCCTCGATCGGATTGCTTGGAGCGCCGATCAGTAGCTTTTGCTGCAACGTTACCGTCGTGCTTATGAATTTCTGTTTCGCTTCGCATTTTTCTCAATCTATCTCAATTGGGAAAATTTTTATGTTCCCTTTGCTCAACGGGACGCTCTCAGTCGGATTTGTTTTCCTTTTTCATCAGTGGTTGTCGAATCGATATACCGAAAGTAATGCTTTAACGTTGATCTGCTTGGGGCTCGCCGTTCTCCTTTATTTGTTATTGTCGATCTTGAGCGGAAGCGTTGGTGCAGAGGATCTTCGGACATTTCTTGGCAAAGATCGCCTATCCGCGCATAAAAATGGATTGTTCAAGGAAAATGAACAAAAAAACGATGAGTAATTTCATTTTTTTTGAAAAAATGTTGAAAAAACACTTGCAGAAGTGCAAATAATATGATAAAATAAAAGTACCCAAAATTTATAAAAGAGGTGGTTATTATGACAAAGTCTCAATGGATTGAAAAAACCGCGAAGCAGTCCGGCATTTCCAAGAAAGATCTGAATGCAGCGTACGATGCACTTTACAATGCGCTTGAAGAAACGCTGATCGCAGGCGAGTCTGTGCAGATCACCGGCTTCGGAACCTTTGCAGTCAGAGAAAAGGCTGCATACACCGCAAGAAACCCCAAGACCGGCGAGCCCGTAGAGATCGCAGCTTCCCGTCGCGTAGTATTTTTGCCCGGAAAGACCCTGAAAGACAAGATCAATGAGGCTTGACAAATTTCTGAAGGTATCCCGCATTATCAAGCGACGCACGGTTGCAAATGAAGCGTGTGACACCGAGCACGTCACCGTCAACGGAAGAAGAGCAAAAGCCTCTTATGACGTCAAAGAGGGGGACGTAATCGAAATCACGTTCGGACAACGCACCTTAAAGATTCGTGTTTTGAACGTCAAGGAGCACACACTCAAAGCAGATGCCGCAAGCCTTTATGAAGTAATTTCCTGATGCGAATATTCTATCAGCTTCCTGCATAAGTTTATACCAAACGAAATGGAGGAATATGATATGAGTTCAGAATCGCCGAAGGTAAATTGTATGACTCATCAGATCTCTTTGAAGAACAGAGAATCGATGGAGGTAAGTGGCGTTACCGATGTGATCAGTTTTGATGAAAGATCCGTTATTTTGAATACTGTCTGCGGAAATATGGCAGTTGACGGTACCGCTCTTCATATTCATGTGTTGAGTATGGAGCAAGGACTTGTCACAATGGACGGGAAAATTGATTCCGTTACATATTACGAGCAGGATTACGAAGAAAATAGCGGAAAGCGTGGATTTTTCGGAAAGTTATTTCGTTGAGCGATAATTGATCGGCAATGGAAATATCCCAGTTTATATTGGCACAGCTTTGGTTGTGCGCCTTTATCCTTGGAGCCGGGTTAGGCGCGGTTTATGATGTGTTTTCCATCACCCGCGTCTTTCTCGGTGTTCCTTTTACTCCTTTGTCGGAGAAAATCATTCTCGCTACCAATTTCCCTTTATTGAAGCGCAGGGAATTTCCCGATCATCCGCTTATGAGATCAGTGGTGTGCTTTCTCGAAGACCTTTTCTTTTTACTCGGAGCCACGGCATCTCTTGTTCTTTTGTTTTATCAACTCAATGAAGGAAATATTCGCATCCCCGTGATCCTTTTTGCTCTGGTTGGCTTTTGGGGATACCGCGCAACCCTCGGACGAATTCTTCGTTCGTGTATCGAGCTTTTATTTTTATCGGTGATCAATTTGATCGCCTACGTAAGTTATTGTCTGATTCTACCTGTTCGTAGATTGCTCTCCCTGCTTTGTGAGGCGCTGAAACGATTGTATCGAAAGGGAATCAGAAAATGGGAACGAAAACAACGCATACGCTACACAAAATCGGAGGAACGCAGATTGCTTAATTCTGCTCGCGGTATGCTTTGATATAAACAAGGAGGGCTCTATGCCTGAAAAACAAAAAAAACAGTTTAGCTTGAGTTTAACTGTAAAAATATTCCTTACCGCAATGATTCTGATCTCTATCGGTGTCTTTGCCAATAGCATTATGTACTGTAACCAGATTATTTCCGAAACCGAGGATTTGAAGGGCCGTTTACAGTCGCTTTATACCACGCGCGAGGAATTAATGGAAATGCTTGGCTCCTCTGAGGAGCTCAACGATCTGCTTTCCGATTATCGCAAATGTCAAGAGTTGATTGATTCAGGCACACTCGAGGGCGAAAAGCTGGATGAATACAAGGAACGTTTGGGAGAAGTGAGAGAGTTGTTAAATTCTTCCAAAAACAAGGACTACATCTCCCGCATCGCCAAGGAAGAGCTGGAGCTTTATTTTGCGGATGAAAAAATATTTTACAACGACAAACAGTAACCTCTAAATTGCAAGGAATTTATTATATGGCAGATAACAAAAAAGATACAAAAAAAATCATCGTTCAAAATAAAAAGGCTTATCACGATTATTTCGTAGACGAAAGATACGAGGCGGGTATCGCCTTGGCAGGCACCGAGGTCAAGAGCATCCGCAACGGCGGCGTAAATCTGAAGGATTCCTATTGTTCGTTTGAAAAAGGTGAAATTTTTGCCTTGGGAATGCATATCAGCCCCTATGAGCAAGGAAACATCTTCAACACCGATCCCTTACGCAAAAAAAAGCTTTTGATGCACCGTCGGGAGATTCTGAAGCTACAAGGTTTGGTACAGCAAAAAGGATATACGGTAGTTCCGCTTTCTCTCTATTTTTCGGGAAGCCACGTCAAAGTAGAATTGGGACTTTGCCGCGGTAAAAAGCTCTACGACAAGAGAGAATCCGATGCCAAGCGCTCCGCAGACCGTGAGATCGACCGTCATATGAAGGATCGCTCCCACGCAGATTAAATTTACAAAAGAATGCGACCTGCTATTATCTGAAATAGCAGGTCGCATTCTTTATTGTTGTGTTACTTACTTCAAATTTGCAATCACACGATCGGTCCACTCAAAGACCTTTGCAAGCTCCTCCGGCTTTGCATTTCCACCGAAAATGGGAAGTCCACCGTCGATGTAAAGAACCTCGTCATAAACGGCGTTTTTGGCAACGTCCGCAATGATCTCCTTGACATTGTCAGCCGCCTTCTGGTCGCCGTCGATAATCAGCGCAATATTCTGGGCGCGCGCCTTCGTCAGCTCCTGGCAGAACAAACGGAGAGAGTCCTTAACAAGCCCCTTCGCGGAAATCATCAGAATAACGATTCTTTCCTTGTCGCAAGAATATGCGGGCGGGATAGTGTCGACTGCGTTGACACCGAGGTCATAGTGCGCTTTGATCTCAGTAGCGATATGCTTAATCTTCTTCTTGTTTGAGTCATAAAGAACTCTCATTTTGATTGCCATTGTTTTTTCCTCCGAATCACGTCGTTTTTTCTTTTGCGAAAGAGTATTTACTATATGCTTCATTATATCACACTTCTTGCCGAAATGCAATAAAAAACATCAATTTTATTATATTTTTTTAAAGACGGAAACAGTTGACAGTATCTGTTTTTTGTGTTACAATGAATGTAAAAAACACAGGATGGTTTTAACTATGCGAATCACATTTTTGGATGCGGCAACGCTCGGAGAGGATCTTGTATCTCATATCGAGCAGATTTTCGGCGCGCTTGGTGAGGTTACAGTGTATGAAAGTACGAACGCAAAAAACTTTGCAGATCACGTGCACGACGCTGACGTACTGATCTTAAATAAGTATAAATTGAATTCCGGGAATCTGCCGATGGCAAGTTCGCTAAAACTGATTTGTGTATCGGCAACAGGGTACGACAACATCGACGTTGCATACTGCAAAGCCAACGGAATTGCAGTATGCAACGTGGTGGGATATTCCACACAATGCGTATCTCAGCTAACTGTCGGTATGGCGCTTTCGCTGATTACGCATCTTACAGAATATACAAAGTTCGTGGAAAGCGGGGAATACACACGGCAGGGAATTGCCAACCGTCTCTTCCCTGTTTACCATGAAATAGCAGGGAAGACCTGGGGCATTGTTGGCTTTGGAAACATCGGACAGCAGGTCGGCAAGGTCGCAGCTGCGCTTGGATGCCGCGTGCTTGTCAATAAACGTACACCCGTTGATGGTTGGAATTGTGTTGATTTTGACACAATCTGCCGCGAATCGGATATCCTTTCCATCCATGTTCCTTTGAACGACGAAACGCGTGGAATGCTGGATGCGAACCACATCGCAATGATGAAAAAGAATGCAATCGTCATCAACGTAGCACGTGGTGCGGTTACGGATGAATCTGCGCTCGCGGATGCAGTCAAAAAAGGAAATCTCGGTGGTATCGGTGTAGACGTTTACAGTTTGGAACCGATGCCCGAATCCCATCCATTTCAAGCCATCAAAAGCTTACCCAACGTGCTTCTGACACCTCATATGGCTTGGGGAGGATACGAAACTCGCATCAGGCTCTTGGAGGAAATGGCAGAAAATATCAGGGCATATCAAAATGGTGCATACCGTTGCAGAGTCGATTGAGAGACACATATTTTCTCGACCATTCAAATTGGGTGAAACATCCCGTGCGAGGCTTGGACGGAGGCAATTCCAAAAATGGTGTTGCTCAAGGGTTAAAAGGCACACAAATGGCGCGAAATCACCAAAAACAATACCCCCAACTATACAAAATTTGCATTTTGTATAGTTGGATCACTATTACAAAATTGCCTTGTTTGATCTTCCCCTTTTGCCAAACCTTTTGATTTTTTCGTGAAATAAATTCTTCCGCTGGAATATGTGAAACGGCGAGGTGTGTTTACGCCTCGCCGTTTTTTTGTCTTATGTCCCCACTATCAAGTTCAATGACATTTCGGAAGCCCTATTCGAATATCGAAAAAAGCTGAAAGTGATGCAGAAATATTCTTATTTTGCCCAAGCAAAAAAGAAAACTGTGATCATCAATATCCCGGAGGTGGCTCGTCGGGCGGCGGTGCACCCTCGCCATCCCAAATCGGGAGATTCGCACGAGGTGCATCTTGTTTTTGGGAGGCGCGCCGTTCAAAATCAAACACGGCTCTTCCCTCTTCCAGCTTTAGTGCCGCGTCAAAGGATTTCTTGGTGCGCGAGGAAACAAAGCCTTGAATCACGGCGGTTCTTCCCGTTTCTGCCAAAAGCTTTACGTTCGCCACTGAGATAGCGCGTCCGCAAATGCTGATATTGACGGAGAATTTACAGCCGTCCTTGTATCCCGTACATCCATAGAATGTACGGAAACGCTTGACATCCCTTTTGCAAAGCGGACAAGTCGCCACAACGTCACCGAAGAATCCTGTTTCAGAATCCAGAGAAAGGTTTGTTTCCAACTTCTTGGAGAAAACCTCCGCAATCTCCGATTCAGCAAGTTTTACGCTGTCCTGGACACTGATTTTTCCGTGATACACCTTTTTGAGTGCTTGACCAAGTTGGGAAGTTTTGTACTTATCCATCGTGATCTGCATCTGTAGCAGAGATTCGATGAGGAATTCCCCTCCGGGGAGAATTGTATAAACATCCTTCTTCAAGCTGATATATCCGCTGCTTCGGGCATTGTCAATAATCCCCGTTCGCGTAGCTTCGGTTCCAAGCTCAAGACCTTCAAAGATGGCCTTGTAATCCTCTGTGTCGTCTACGTCGCCAAGTTCTTCCGCATCGGCAGCTTCCTTGAGTGCTTTTCTTTCATCCTTAAAAGGATTTTTGAGATAATTATTTAACGTCTCTACCGTATAGTGCTTGGGGGGTGACGTCTCCTTCTCTGTTGGCTTGAAGTCGATATTGACGGGATCGCCTTTTTTCAGCGAAGGAAGAACCTTGTCCTTCTGATTGAAATCATCATACTTGGTCCACCCCTTTTCAATCACAACCATTCCCTTCAAAACGAACGTTTCCAAATCCCCCACCGCAATTGTGATCTCACTTCTGGTAACGATACAGTCCTCGGCACAAAAAACGGCAATAAATCGACGAAACACAGTCGAATAGACCTTCATTTCATTTTCACTCAATTTGGTCTTATCGGGGATCTTGTACGTTGGAGTAATCGCGGAGTGCGACTCTATCTTACTATCATCAAAGATACTCTTACTATCCTTGAATTTCACGGGATATCCTAACCTTGCGCAGTTGGCAAGGATCTGCTTGATTTTATCCTTTTCTGCTGTAGCAAGATACTCGGAATTGGTACGAGGATAGGTAAGATAACCCTGCTCATAAAGCTTTTGGACGATATCCAAACTCTCTTGCATCGACATCTTATATTTTTTGCTGAGAGCATTCTGGAGCTTTGAAAGCGAGAATAGCTTTCCCGCAAACAAGGTATCCTTCTTGTTTTTCACGGCTGTAACGACAGCTCCCGTGCGGTTGTAGAGCTCGCACATCTCTATCGCCTTTGCATACTGATCCGGCTCAAAGCGATTCTTTGAAAGCAACTCGATCACTTCCCCATTCGTCGCTTCCTTGCTGAGCATTGCAAAGTATTTCCCGGGAACAAAGTTTCGGATTGCCATATCACGATCATAGATCGCCTTTACAATAGGAACGATCACCCTTCCGACCCGCAACAGCGTTCCGGTCTTCAAGGTCGCGTAGCGCGTCAGATTTACACCGTACAGCCAATCTATATAAGTTCTTGCAAGTCCCTCTGCGGCAAGCAGATCATATTCCGTTTCGTCCTTCATTTCCGAAAGTGCTTTGCTGACGGTCTGCGGTGTCTGATCGGGAAGCCATAACCGCTTCAAGGCTTTCGTTTTATCCTTCAAAGCGTGATTGATACAAAGACGAACGATGATCTCGCCCTCGCGATCTGCGTCTCCTGCATTTACGATCGTATCCACATCAGGGCGGTTACAAAGTGCTTGTATGGTCTCAAATTGCCGTTTTACACCGTCATCGGTGCGTTTTGTATTGCTATCCTTTCGCAACTCAAATTGAAAATTCTCAGGAAAGCACGGGAGATTGTCCATCGACCAGCGCGAGGATTCTCCCCTTTGGGGGCTATAGGCTTCAATATCGCAAAGTGAAAACAAATGCCCGAAAGCCCAAGTGATGATATACCCCTTTCCCTCCATATATCCCTGTCGACGTTGCATCTGCTCTCCAACGCCATCGGCAATATTACGGGCAAGACTCGGTTTTTCCGCAATGATCAAAATCATAGAATGCTCGCCCCTCCCTTCTTTTTCTGTAAGAAAAAGCCGCAGCCCTGCTAAGTATCAGCACAGAACTGCGGCTTAAAATGTAATTTAGATCAATCTTTTGAATTAAACGAATTTACGAACGGTTTCGGACGCGTCATCAAGAGGCATAGAAACGGTCATCGTCAGATTGATGTCGATCTTCTTGAGCAGTTCCTCAAGCTCCTCAAGGAGTTTGTCGAATGCTGCCATATCTCTCTGGCAAATTCTCAAAGTGCCGTCCACGAACAGATCGGTAACATCGTGATTGCTCGCAAGGATACCTGCGATGAAGCCGTACAGAGACTGTGCGTCCTTAATCATATATTCATCCGCATTGACAAGTCTCGCTGCGGGCTTAATATCGTATCTAAGCTGAGTTCCCTTTTCAATACACACAACGTCACCCTTCGTAACCTCGAGAGCGCCGTTTACCAGATTGATGAGAGTTTTTGTTTTTCCGGTACCTTTGACACCGATCACCAATTTTAACATATTGTTACCTCCACAAATCAGAGTGGAATCGGATTTCTCCGTTTCCGTATATAAATTATAACAAATTTTAAGAGTAAAGTCAATAGTTTTTTTGGATATTATCTAACATTTTTTCGCTTTTTTTCAGCTATTTTTGAGTCTTTCCTCCAAAGAAGAACGAAGATCATCATACCCGGGCTTTCCGAGCAGAGCAAACATATTCTTCTTGTAGGACTCTACGCCGGGCTGATCAAAGGGGTTGACACCGAGCAAGTAACCGGAGATCGCGCAAGCAAGCTCAAAGAAGTAAATCAGCTCACCGAGGGCAAACGCGCTTCTTTCACTAACCTCAAGCACAATATTGGGAACACCACCGTCAACGTGTGCAAGAATCGTTCCCTCCATCGCGCGCTTTTTCACCATATTCAGATCCATTCCCGAAAGGAAGTTAAGACTGTCGATATTTGCGGGATCGTTCGGGATCTCAAAGGAGGCACCCGTATCTGCGAGGTCAATTACAGTTTCAAAGAGCATTCTGCTTCCATCCTGAATATACTGACCGAGTGAATGAAGATCGGTAGAAAACACAACGGAAGCCGGGAAAATACCTCTTTGATCCTTACCCTCGCTCTCGCCGTAAAGCTGCTTCCACCACTCGCTGAAAAGTGCCATAAAGGGCTCGTAGGATGCAAGCACCTCAACACTCTTGCCCTTTCTGTATAGGATGTTGCGGATTGCCGCATAGCGATAGCAAGGATTTTTCTCAACATCGGCCGTCTGATAAGCCTTGTATGCGGCTCTCGCACCATCCATCATTTGATCGATATCAATTCCCGCGACCGCGATCGGGAGCAGACCGCAAGACGTCAGCACAGAGAAACGTCCGCCAACATCATCCGGAATCACAAAGGTCTGGTAACCCTCGTCGGTGGAAAATTGCTTCAGCGTACCACGCGCCTTGTCGGTGGTGACGAAAATGCGCTCTCTCGCGCCATCCTTGCCATACTTATTCTCAAGCAGCTTGCGGAACACTCTGAATGCGATTGCAGGCTCGGTTGTGGTTCCGGACTTGGAAATCACGTTGACACAGACATCACGCCCCTCGCAAAGAGCAAGAACCTCGTTCAAAGCATCTGCACTGATGACGTTACCGGCAAAATAAATATCGGGCGTGTTTTTGGGAAGTTGGTTATAGTAAGGAGACTTCAAAAACTCAATGACCGCACGCGCGCCGAGATAAGAGCCGCCAATACCGATAACGATCAAAACATCACAGGTATTCTTGATTTTCTCTGCAGCCACCTTAACTCTCTCGAATTCTGCCTTATCATAGTTCTCAGGAAGATCTAACCACCCCAAAAATGCATTACCCGGGCCACTTTTCTCGCGTAACATTTTATCTGCCGCAGTAACCTGAGATTGCATTTGGGAGATTTCGTGAGAAGCGATGAATGAAGATACGTACTTGTCATTGAGTTTGAGAGACATAGGTGTTTAACCATCCTTTTTTATAGAATTAACCTTACCTATTATACATTATTTATTTACAAAAAACAAGCCTTTTTTACAAAAAAGCAAAAGAAAAAATCAATACTTTTTTCAAGTGCTGAAGAACATCAGATCAATAGAAATTTTGCCGCGATCCGATACAAGATCTGAAAAAAATTGATTTTCAATACATCTTCCGAGGCAATGATCGGAGCTGTTCCCACGATTCCCTTTTCTGTCTTGAACTCGATCGTTCCGACTGTATCTCCGCATTTTACAGGGGCATTGATCGATTCGGGGAGATTGATTTTCGTCACGATCGAGGAAATCGAAGCTTTTTCCACGACAGCGGAAAAGGACGGGTAATTGAGTGCGCAATCCGTTTTCTCGCCGCCAACCACCTTGATGGGGGGCACACTTGCTCCCTCTGAGGTATAAAGAGCGTATTCTGAAAATCCCCAATCCAAGAGCTGGCATGCGCTTGCATTGCGAATATCTCTGGATTCTGCTCCCATAATCACACAAATGAGAGAGAGTCCGTCCCGTTCCGCCGTTGCACTGACACAAAAGCCCGCTTTTTCGGTTGAGCCGGTTTTCAAGCCTGTGCATCCTTGATAATATCGAACGAGGCGATTGGTATTTGTCAACCCAAAAGTGCCGTCGCGAATACTGTCCATCCAAATAGAGCTGTATTTCAGAATATCCTTATGGGCGATCAATTCGCGTGACATCAGCGCGATATCCTTGGCGCTTGTCAGATGATTTTGAGCGGTATCGTCAAGCCCTGTAACGTTTTCAAAGGTCGTGGAGTTCATCCCGAGCTTTTTCGCCTTGGCATTCATTTTCTCCACGAACACGGAAACACTACCGCACAGATGCTCCGCAAGCGCCACGGCGGCATCGTTTGCAGAAGAAATCACAACGCTTTTCAAAAGATCCTCCAGGGACATCTGTTCGCCTTCCTTCAGATAGACCTGGGAGCCGCCCATCGACGCGGCATTCGCCGAAACCGTAACACGTGAATCCATTCGAACGGTGCCTGCATCAACCGCTTCCATAATCAGTAGCAGCGTCATAATCTTGGTTACGGATGCAGGCGGTAAGGCTTCCTCTGCATTCTGTGAATAAAGGATGACTCCTGTTGTCGCTTCCATCAGAATGGCGCTCTTGCAAGGAAGCTTTAACGTGCCATCCTCAATTCCAAAGACTGTAACCGCTCGTTCCGTATCACTCGCAATCGTAGTTTGCGCCGCAAGCGGAAGGCTTGTGCACACCAAAACAACAACGACCAGAAATAGTGCCGTTATTCGTATCATTCTTTGCTTCATTTTCATCACCTCATTGATATTTATGAACGGTGAATATAAAATATGAATACACAAAGAGCGGAGACTCCGCAAAGCGAAGTCCCCGCATTTTTTAACATTTTATCTTCTCTTCTCCGCGACCTCAAGCAGAGAATCTGCGAGGAACGCATCCAAAGACTTAGACACCGTCTCCCCTGCACGATTACGCACGGCAACGGTTCCCTCCTCGACCTCCTTGCCGCCAATGACAAGCATATACGGCACCTTCTGGAGCTGTGTGTTGCGGATCTTATAGCCGATGGTATTCGAGGAATCATCCAATACCACGCGCAATCCCGCAGCACTGAGCTTGCTCTCTACCTGCTTTGCATAGTCCACGTGCTCGTCTCCGATCGGCAGAATACGCACCTGCTCCGGTGCCAGCCACATCGGGAACGCCCCCGCATATTTTTCGATCAGCAGCGCCAGGGTTCTCTCGTAGCAACCCATGCTCGTGCGGTGAATGATATAAGGCGTTACCATCTGGTTGTTGGAATCCACGTATTCCATACCGAACTTCTTTGCAAGCAGCATATCGATCTGGATCGTAACCAGCGTATCCTCCTTACCAAAGACGTTTTTGATCTGAATATCAAGCTTCGGACCGTAGAACGCCGCCTCGTCGATACCGACCGCATAATTGATTCCGTTTTCATCAAGAAGCTTTTTCATAACCCCTTGCGCCTCTTCCCATTGCTCGGGAGTACCCTCGTACTTATCCGTGCGTGCGGGATCCCATTGAGAGAAGCGGAAGGAGCAATCCTCCTTAAGGCCAAGCACATCGAGCGTATACATCGCAAGATCAAGGCAGCCCTTGAACTCCTCAGCAAGCTGATCGGGGCGAAGAATGAGATGTCCCTCGGAAATGGTAAACTGACGCACGCGGATCAAGCCGTGCATCTCACCGGAATCCTCATTACGGAAAAGCGTAGAGGTCTCTCCAAGACGCATCGGAAGATCTCTGTAGGATCGTTTTTTGTTCAAAAAGACCTGATATTGGAAGGGACAGGTCATCGGACGAAGCGCGAAGCATTCCTTTGTTTCGTCGTGAGGATCTCCCATAACGAACATTCCGTCAAGATAATGATCCCAGTGTCCCGAAATCTTATAAAGCTCACGCTTTGCCATTAAGGGTGTTTTGGTCAACAGATAGCCGCGCTTTTGCTCTTCATCCTCGATCCATCTCTGGAGCAGTTGAATAATACGCGCTCCCTTGGGAAGCATTACAGGCAATCCTTGACCGATGGAATCGACGGTAGTAAAGAGCTCGAGTTCTCTTCCCAGCTTGTTGTGATCACGCTTGAGAGCCTCCTCCTGGCGGGCAACGTATTCGTTCAGCTCATCCTTTGACGGGAAAGCGAGTCCGTAAATACGCTGGAGCATCTTATTATTCTGGTCGCCCTTCCAGTAAGCGCCCGTGCATTGCGTCAGCTTGAATGCCTTTACCGCGCCTGTGCTGAAAAGATGAGGACCCGCGCAAAGATCGGTGAACTCTCCCTGACGGTAGAAGCTGATCACGGCATCCTCGGGAAGCTCCTCGATCAGCTGCACCTTATAAGGCTCTTCTTTTTCCGTCATCAAAGCGATCGCCTCAGCTCTGGGAAGCTCAAAGCGTTCAATTTTAAGATTTTCTTTAACGATCTTTTTCATTTCCGTCTCAAGAGCCTTAAGGGCTTCGGGCGTAAAGGAAACGTCGGAATCAATATCGTAATAAAACCCGATCTCTATCGCGGGACCTATAGTCAGCTTAGCTGCAGGATAAAGACGCTTTACCGCTTGGGCAAGGATATGAGATGCCGTATGACGGAAAACGTGCTTTCCGTCCGCATCGTCAAACGTGAGAAGCGCAACCTCGGCATCTGCGGTAATTTCCTTCGTAAGTGCCACGATCTCACCGTTCATCTTTGCCGCAATAACGGCGCGGGAAACAAGCTCCATCTCCTTCGCGGCGTCGTATACCGTGATAGGAGCGGAAAATTCTTTTTCCAGATCATTGATTTTGATTTTCATAATAAAACCCTTTCTATCTAAAAAATATCGACAAAAATAAATCCACACCCCTCAGAAAAAAGCAACCTACAATCATTGCATTTTCTGTTCGGGGTGTGGATATTCTTCCGCACGGTTCCACCCGGACGTTTCACTTCATTGATATGGAATTGTTACGAGAAAGTGGTATTCTACGCAATTTCGTTGGGACCTCACAGCAAATCCGTTCGGATTGATCCCTTCTCTGAAACGACATTTACGTAAAACGTGTCTGTTCCCATTAGGCTCAGTTCGCGTTGTTCTGCGCTTTCAGTTTCAAATTATAAGCGGAACGAGGGTTGATGATCTCTCTCCAATCCAGATCTCCACGATCCAGCGCGGTAACCACAACCTCCGCGGTTGCAATATTCGTGGCAACGGGAATGCTGTAAAGATCACACAAACGAAGGAGCTCCACTTCTATATCTTCAACCTCGGCATCGGGTCTTGTATCCTTGAAATAAAGAAGTACATCGATCTCATTGCAGGAAATTCTGGACGCAATCTGTTGTTTTCCACCCTGCATGCCCGCCATAAGGCGCTCAATTTCCAAGCCGGTCGCTTCCGAAATATATTTCGCGGTAATATTGGTTGCACAAAGATTGTGCTTGCTGAGAATTCCGCAATAAGCAATACAGAACTGCGTCATCAGTTCTTTCTTCAGGTCATGTGCGATAATAGCAATCTCCAACGTTCGTTGCCCCCTTCTGCATTTTTGTTATGTATACCACCATTGGACGGTAGGATAGAACTCTGACGACTAATTATAACACAAAAAGGTATGAATTGTCAATAGAATTACACACATTTTTTTAAAGCAATGTGTAAAAAAAGAACAAAACAGGAAAAAGAAGAAGCAAACATCGCGCAAATCGCATCATTCGTATCTGGCGCGAATACCTCCGATATATTTCGGTCTTGTACGAGCAGCAAGAAGCGAGGCATCACCGATTTTCGAAACCGAAAGCCTTACGGGAACGGCAACGTCTTTCAGATGCATTCCAATCAGCGTTCCCCCGATGTCAAGTCCTGCGTGTGCACGGATATGTTCAACAGCCATCGGCGAGGAAAAGCCGTTCCAGGCACAGGTTGCAAAGGATCCACCGGCTTTGGGTTGAGGAACAACGGCAACCTCCTCCAATCCGTATTTTTCACCGCAATCACGCTCGATAATCAACGCGCGATTCAAATGCTCGCAGCATTGTGCCGCAAGATAGATACCGCGATCCTTGAGAATAGGATAGATCGCGTCAAAAACAAGCTTCGCAGTCTCGAAGCTCGAACCGTGCCCGATCGTTTCACCAACGATCTCGGAGGAGGAGCACCCGATAACAAGAATTTGCCCCTTTTTTATTTCGGATACGCGAAGCAGCTCCTCAATCGCCGCAATCGCCTGCACTTGCACAGATTTCATGATAGGCCTCACAAATTACATTTGCTTAATTATAATTACCAATTGTCGCTTCCATCGTCAGGAATCACACGCTTGACTGCGGTAATCGCACATTCAATCATATCATCCGTGGGCTCAAACACGGTAATATGCTGGAGCCACACACCGGGAAGCGATATAATGCGCGTAAGAAAATTATCGTGGCGCCCCGCAAACTTGATCAGCTCGTACCCAAGCCCGACAATGAAAGGTATCAGGAGAAGCTTTACAAATACGCGAAGAAGCATCGGCAACTCTTCGCCGCTGATTGCAATAGAGATGGGATCTATGAAAAATGAAACGAAGATACTGACAAGCACCATCAGAATCAAGAACGAGGTCCCGCAACGAGGATGAAAGCGTCTTTGCGCGCGCACGTTCTCGACGGTCAGCTCCAGGCCTGCCTCGTAGCAAAAGATCGTTTTATGCTCGGCGCCGTGATACATAAAGGTGCGACGAATATCCTTCATTAAAGCGATCGCCGCCATATATCCAACCAAGAGAATCACACGAAGGATACCTTCAAACGCCGATTTCACCAACGATTTCACCATCGGATTTTCACTTTGCAAAAACCCGAGATAGCGAGAAGCGATATCATAAAGAAACGTAGGCAGGAAAAGGAAAAGACCAACCGCCAAAAGAACGCCGAGAGCAACGCCGATCACCATTGTCAGAGTCATCACCCACGAGGGAAGCTTATCCTCCTGCGCAGAGATTTCTTTGGCAACCTCCGCGGCTTCGGGGACGGTGGCGGAGTTCTCTGTCTCCACAGCCTCGGCGCCTTCGTCTACCTGTTTTTTCTTCTTTTTCGGTTTTTCCTCAACAATATCCTCAAGCCCCGATAGTTCCGCAGAACGCATCAGGCATTTATACCCGAGCGCCATACTGTCAATATAGCCGAAAACCCCGCGGATGATCGGCCAACGACAGATGGCCGGGCGCTTCGTTCCGACTGTCGGAAACTCCTCGACAACGAGCTCACCTTTGGTGTTTCGTACTGCCATCGCGGTGTTCTTTGGACCGCGCATCATAATTCCTTCCATCAACGCTTGCCCGCCAATCGATGTTTTTCTGCGACAAGCGACAACATCTTTTTCCTTCTTCAAAGCCGACTCCTTTCGGGATTCCTACCCAATGTAAATTTAGAGAAAATGGAAGTCATTGCAGAATATTATACAATCACGGTATGAACTGCATATGAACATAGCAAAAAAGCAACGAGGGAAATTATGATAAAGCATACCTTCCGCAAGGAGAACAAACGAATGCCGTAACGCCCATATCACGAAGCGCCGCACAAGCGTTTTCTGCTGCCGACTCGGAAGCAAAAACGCCGAAAACGGAAGGTCCGCTTCCGCTCATCATCGCACGCTTTGCACCGGCAACCGTCATTTCCGATTTGATTTTCCCTACCCAAGGTCGCATTGCCGAAACCACCGCCTCAAATAGATTAAAGAAATCATCGCAGGAGCCGAAAAGATCCTTTTGCTCCCACGCGCAAAGCACCCTACGGTAGCGTTCATCACGAGCCGTCGAAGAAAAGTCTCCGTAGATCTCGTCCAACGCCCGATACGCTTGCGGAGTGGAAACTCCATCTCCCATGCGCGCGATGACAAGATACCCCATCGGCATTGTCGGAGCATCCTTCAGCTTCTCTCCGATCCCCTCTACGAGACAGCATCCTCCTCGGATGCAAAACGGAACATCCGCCCCAAGCGTCGCGCCGAGCGAATAAAGCTCCTCCAAGGGAAAAGGTGACCCGAACACCTTGTAAAGCGCTCGCAAAACAGCCGCGGCATCAGCGCTTCCACCGGCAAGTCCCGCTGCCATCGGTATCCTTTTTTCGATTGCAATCTGCACCAAGCCCGTAGCGTTCATCTTTTTCAAAAACACTTCCGCCGCTCGCCATGCAAGATTACTTCGATCGACGGGCAACCCGTCATTGCCTGCAACCGAGAGGACGATACTCGTCTCACTCGCCTCGGAAAAGTCGACGGTAACAAGATCGTGCAAGGAAACCGTTTGCATAATACTTACAATGTTGTGATACCCATCCTCTCGTTTTGAGATCACATTCAGATACGTATTGATTTTCGCGTATGCTTTTTCAACTATCATTTCCTACCTCGTAAATCTTACTCTTATCATTGTACCATAATTTTTGTGATTTTGCAAGATTTCGCCGAAATTAATTTAAAAATCCGCGAAAAGCCTTGACTTATAATAGGATTTAGTATAAAATAATATTATATATGCCTTTATTTTCAAAGGAGTGAGAGAAATGCCCTCTTCAAAGAAAAAGAACTCTTCGCAGAAAGCAATGAACTATGCCGCTTGGTATGCAATTACCTTTATTGCTTTGATCCTCATTGCTTTTCACCGGGAATTGAATATTTGGTGTGCATCTGTTTTGAGCCTGTTCAGCCCTGTTCTTTTGGGGCTTGCCTTTGCATACATTCTCAATCCTGTATTCCGTTTTTTTGAACGGTTTATATTTTCTCGGATGTATCCGCACTCCCTGCGTCGAACGGTTTCACTTCTGTGTACGTACTGCTCTTTTCTTCTTGCCGCAGCGGTGCTTGTTTTGTTGATCGTTCCCCAGCTTTTTTTCGCACTCACCTCCTTTTTGACGAATTACCAAGAGCACGTTGATATAGCCCTCCAAAGCATCAACGGATTTTTGTCCGCATTAAACGGATTCTTTGAAAAAACGATCGGGAGAGGCGATTTTTTCACTCCCGTACAGGAATACCAGTTTTTTGATAAAATCTATGCCCTGCTTGAAGGGCTTTTGGAAACGATCGATCTTGCCTTTATCACCGCAACGGCAGGCGCATTCTTTTCCGGCGTTGCCGACGTGATCTTTGCACTCTTTATCTCCCTGTATTTCCTTATCTCGAAGGAAAAGCGATATGCACAGGTAATGAAATTCAGAAATGCGGTTTTCAGTGATGAAACAAATAAAATGATTACCCGCCTCTGCTCCACCATCGATCGACTTTTCGGTAAGTTTTTTGAGGGACGCGTCATCGACTCCTTGATTGTTGGAATTCTGCTGTATATTTTTTTCACAATTTTCGGAATCCCCTATGCGATCATCCTCGCCGCCTTCATTGCCTTTACCAACATCATCCCCTATGTCGGATTTTTTATCGGCGGCGTTCCCGCCACCCTGATCGTACTTTTCACAGATTACGAAAAGCTGTTGCCCTTCCTCATTATCTCGATCATTATTTTTCAATTCGATAACAACATCATCAGCCCCAAAATACTCGGAAACAACACAGGTATCAGTTCTCTTTGCGTGATCATTGCCATCTGTGTGATGGGAGCGATGTTCGGAGTGATCGGTATGCTGATTGCCGTACCTCTTTTTGCGACGCTCTTGGATTTTGGAAACTCCTTTATCCGCGGTCGTTTACAAAAGAAACAGCTTCCCGATGACATAGAAAACTACTATGCTCCCGATCCATTTATAGATCCGATGGAAATGAATCAAGGAAACACAAAAAATCTGCTTATGCGCATCGAAAGAAGGTCCCTTCGCGCGAAGAAGTTGACCGATGCCGGACTTGAATCGGAGTTGACTTGGGTCGACCGTTTTTCTTTGCGAACATATCAAGCCGCAAAGAAATTCCGTATTTTTACCGATCCGTCGCCGGAGACGCTTGCCCAATTTTCGGCAGAGGAATCGCGAAAAGGCATCAAAAAAGCCTTTGAAACCCGAATAACCGAATATCGCGCAACGCTCGAAGAAGAAAGCAGAGGGGAGGATGCCGTATGATCGCACAAAAAAAGAAGCTTTTATTCGTATCCTTATTTTTCCTTGCTTTTATGGTCCTGTTTTTGATTTTAAACATTGACAGGTTCAATTCGTGGCTGAACCTGGTGGGTTACGTGCTCAGACCCGTCATCATCGGACTTGTACTTGCGTTCCTTTGTAATCCAATCTTCCGTGCCTTTGAGCGAAAGATCTTTTTCAACGTGCGTCCGCAAAAGCTGCGCCGAGTCCTCTCCCTGGTGGTAACCTATCTCATTCTCTTTTTGATCCTTTTCACGTTAATTATGCTGATCGTACCGCAATTGATCGAGAGTATTCTTGATTTCTTGAATAGCTACGACTCCTATCTTGCAAATGCGCTTGTCAACGTGAATGATCTGATCACCTTTATCAACAACAGCCTTTCCACCAGCATTCCCCTTTTGGAATACGAGGAGATCAACACCTCTATCGCCGAATTTCTTGCAGGCTTGGATCTTCAGAACTTTCTCGACAGTCTTTTGAGTTATACGAACATCACCACGGCGCTTGCAATTCTCGGAGACGTGCTTCTTGTCCTGATCGATATTATCTTCGGCATTTTCATTTCCATTTATCTTCTGTACTCGAAGGAAAGACGCTACGCGCAGATTATGCGTCTCCGTCGCGCGCTCTTCGACGATCGCACCAATACGCGGATCACCAATATTTGTACAGTAGCCGACAAGTCCTTCGGCGGCTTCCTTCGCGGAAAGCTCCTGGATTCCACCATCGTCGGCATCCTCGTTTATATCATCATTTCGATCATGCAGGTTCCTTATGCAGTTCTGATCGCAGTTATCATCGGTATCACGGACATCGTCCCCATCATAGGCCCGTTTATCGGCGTCATACCGACTGCGGTGATCATTCTTCTGACCGATCCTATCAAGGTCATCCCCTTCCTTCTCTGCATTTTGATCGTGCAACAGATCGATGGAAACATTATAGCTCCAAAAATTCTCGGAGAAAACACGGGAGTCAGTTCTCTGTGTGTAATGATTGCCATCACCGTGATGGGATCCCTGTGGGGGCTTGTCGGTATGGTTGTGGGTGTTCCGCTCTTTGCGACCGTCCTTGACCTCACAAGCAACTATCTCAACGCACGGTTGAAGGAAAAGAATCTCCCTACGGAAACGGATAGCTATTATGACGCACAATCCGAGGAAAAAATATCTCCCGAAAGAAAAAAGCGTCCGCAAAGAAAGCGCGTGGCATCCGGGGCACGTCACAAGGCAGGATTGCGTGCGGGAAGCGAGGTCGATCAGGCTCGTCTTTATCTCCTCGCACAAAAGCACGGTCTTCTGGATTCTCCTACCAAGGAAAACCTTTCCAAATTCAGAGAGGAATATTCCTCTCTGAGATCGATGACTCCTCGTCACTAAAAGTTCAAGCAAGTTCAACATTTTTCCAAACCGGAGGCATAAAGCAATGAACAGTAACGCAATCAACAAGAAGGGCGGAATCTCCGTTGAAACCGCACACATTTTTCCCGTAATCAAAAAATGGCTCTATTCTGAAAAAGATATTTTCCTTCGCGAAATCGTATCCAATGCTTGCGACGCAGTAACGAAGCTGAAAAGACTTGCTTCCCTTGGACAGTACGACGAAGGCGACGAATCTTATCGCGTCGAGGTCCTTCTTGATAAAGACGCAAAAACGCTCACCGTTAGCGATAACGGCATTGGTATGACGATGGATGAGCTTGATCGCTATATTTGCCAAATCGCACTTTCCGGCGCGCTTGAATTTGTAGAAAAATATGAGGGTGACAACAAAAACAACGGTATTATCGGTCACTTCGGTCTTGGCTTCTATTCTGCCTTTATGGTAAGCGATTCTGTGGAGCTGATCACCCGTTCTTATACAGGAACGCCGGCGATCCGTTGGGTATGCGATACCGAGGGACAATATGAAGTAAGCGATGGCGAGCGAGAAGAACACGGCACTACGGTCATTATGCACGTCTCGGACGAGGAGATCTCTTATCTTGAGGAATCCAAGATTCGTGAAATTCTGGATAAATACTGCGCCTTTATGCCTGTAGAGATCTACTTCAAGAACGAGGATGCGGAGCCCGAAGGAACGAACGATGGAGCGGAGACCGAGCTCAAGCCCGTAAACGACACCGTGCCGCTCTGGCTCAAAAACCCCTCCGATTGCACTGCGGAGGAATATAAGGAATTTTACAGAAAGGTATTCCACGATTATCGCGAGCCGCTTTTCTGGATTCACGTCAACGCAGATTATCCGCTCAATTTCCGAGGCATTCTCTACTTCCCCAAGCTGACGAACGAGTATGAATCCATTGAAGGACAGGTCAAGCTGTATTATAATCAGGTCTTTGTTGCCGACAACATCAAAGAGGTGATCCCCGAGTATCTTTTGATGCTTAAGGGTGTTCTCGACTGTCCCGAATTACCCTTGAACGTTTCCCGCAGTTATCTGCAAAACAACACCTACGTTTCCAAGGTTTCCGCCCACATCGTCAAGAAGGTAGCGGACAAGCTCAATAGCCTTTGCAACGTATCTCGCGAGGAGTATGAACAGGTTTGGAACGATATCCGTACCTTCGTCGAGTATGCTTGTATGCGCGACCGTAAGTTTTACGACCGCGTCAAGGATTCTATGCTCCTTGAATTGACCGACGGGACCTTCCTGACGCTTCCCGACTATCTTGCAGCCGCAAAGGATTCTCACGAAAACACCGTATACTACGCCTCCGACAAGGCTGCGCAAGCACAGTATATTTCAATGTTCGAGGGAGAGAACGTACAAGTAGCGCTCTTCGAGAAGCCTCTGGATACGCAATTCCTCTCAACCCTGGAGATGTATTCTCCCGACACAAAATATCTGCGAATCGATGCCGACATCGCAAATGCGCTGAAGTCCTCGGACGTAAGTATTGCCAACGATGCGCTGGCAGATCTTTTCAAAAAGGCTTCAGGCAACGAAAGTCTGAAGGTCGAGTTTGCGGTATTGAAGTCAGAGGATATTCCTGTTCTTCTCACGATTTCCGAGGAATCCCGTCGAATGGAAGAAATGATGCGTATGTATTCGATGAGCGGAATGAACGTAGGCGCTTCTTTCCCGATGGAAGCAACGCTCACGGTAAACACCGCATCCCCTCTGATTGCACGGCTGGAGGAAATGCCCGAAGAAACCAAGGAAAGAGCGGTGTCCTATCTGTATCAGCTCTCCCTGCTTTCGCAAAGAAAGCTCAATGCTGAGGAGCTGCAAAAATTCCTCTCTGACGGCTATGCGATCCTCTCGCTTCTTTCATGAAAGACTTTTTAGAATATTCTCCCGAGGACGTTATTCTTGCAAATTTGAGAGAAAGCTCCAAACGCAACGATATGCTGATGGAGCAGGAGCTTGCACACCTTCGTGAGCTGGCAAACGAAATTCTCTCCGTGGGGGATCTGCAGGAAATCCTCCTTTCCCTCCCCGACCGTCGCCCGCCCGCTGTTGAGCCGTACGACGATGCACTTGAGCAAAACAAGCTTCCGCTTTCCGCATTGCACAGATTCACGAGAGCACAACGTTCCATGCTGCTTTCCTCAATGCTGGGAGATTTGTTGGTTTCAAGGAAGAATTTGTCCCTCGATGCATTTTTTTCGGACGCGGAGCAACGCGAAAAATCAGAATTCATCCGCGTTGCGTATCCGAAAAGCGGATATGCGGACTCTGCATATCTTTCCTTTTCTTCACTCGTGAACGACGCACACGTAGTTTATACGCACAGCTTCATTTCAGCCTGTGAAGAGGTTTATAACGGTCTGTGCGATTATTGTATCCTTCCACTCGAAAACTCCACCGAGGGAATGTTGGCGGGATTTCTGCGTCTGATCGTTCGTTACGACCTCAAAATCGCGGCGACCTGTGAGATCACAAGTCGCGAAGATTTGAAAACGACCCGATTTGCCCTTTTGCGAAAGGAATTGCTTCCCTTGTCGGAGCCTGATGGATCCGAGCTGTTTTTCACGATGCTGCTCCCCGTTCCGGACGAGCTTTCTCACGTTTTGGGTGCCGCAACCTTTTTTGAGCATTCACCTCGCACGATATTCTTTTTGCCAAACGATGCGGAAAAAGGGATCGGGGGCGTCTATTTAACCTTTTCGCTGCAACCGAAGAATCTCTATTCATTTTTGTTATATCTTGCAATGGAGTTGCCCTATTATACTCCTATGGGATTTCATCCGAACATTTATACACTCAAGAAAGGAAGATGAGGATTATGGAATACATCACCTATCAAACAAAAGGCGTTTGCTCCAGAAGCATTGATATCACGGTAGACAACGGTATCATTGTCGAAGTCCGCTACCATGGAGGCTGTGCGGGAAACACGCAGGGGGTTGCCGCACTTATCAAGGGAATGAAAATTGAGGAAGCGATCGAGCGGTTGAGCGGTATCCGCTGCGGATTCAAATCCACCTCTTGCCCCGATCAGCTTGCAACAGCATTGCGTGAATATCTTGCGCAAAAATGACATACTCTAACCTGATTGGATGAACATACTACACTAAATTGGAGGAAAAAATGACCTATCTCGAAAATTATGAGAAGTGGTTAGCATCAAATGCGCTCTCCCGGGAGGAACGCGCAGAGCTTGCTTCCATTGCTTCTGACGAAAACGAAATCAAGCTTCGCTTTTCCTGCGGCTTATCCTTTGGCACCGCAGGTCTGCGAGGAACGATGAAAACAGGCTGGAATGCGATGAACCGACACACCGTTGCGCACGCGACGCAAGGTCTTGCTTCCCTGATCCTCAAGGAAGGAAGAGCTGCGGACGGCGTTGCGATCGCCTACGATAGCCGTCTCAATTCGCCGCTCTTTGCAAAGACCGCCGCCAGTGTGCTTGCCGCAAACGGTATTCAGGTATACCTGTTTGATGAGCTTCGTCCCACACCCGAGCTTTCCTTTGCGCTTCGTGAGCTCAGATGCGTTGCGGGTATCAACATTACCGCATCTCACAACCCCAAGGAATATAACGGATATAAGGCGTATTGGGAGGACGGTGCACAGCTTCCGCCGGAACACGCTGACACCGTTTCCGAAGCCATTGCGGCTTGCGATATTTTTGAGGACGTCAAGATCGCAGACTTTGATGCCTCCGTCCAAAACGGAATCATTCGTATCATTGGCACAGAGATTGATGAGAAGTATCTTGAAAACGTGGTTGATCAAGCGGTCAATCCCGATGCGGTCAAGGCTGTTGCCGACGAATTAAAGATCGTTTATACACCTTTGCACGGCACGGGACACAAGCTTGTTCCTGCGGTGATGCGTAAAATCGGATTGTCGCATCTTTATACCGTTGATGAGCAGATGGTCATCGACGGAAATTTCCCCACGGTAAAAAAGCCGAATCCCGAATATTCTGACGTTTTCACGCTTGGAATCAAGCTCGCAAACGAGGTCGGATCCGATCTGATCGTGGCTACCGACCCCGATGCAGACCGCGTCGGCGTTATGACGCGCACCGCTGACGGTTCCTTTATGACGATCACAGGAAACCAGATGGGTGCCTTGCTGGTTGACTATATCATTACCGCATATAAGGAAACGGACACGATGCCTCATCATCCTTACGTAGTAAAAAGCATCGTCACAAGCGAGCTTTCCGCCAAGATCTGTGCAGCTAACAACGTCAAAATGCATAACGTTCTCACGGGCTTCAAATTCATCGGTGAGGTCATCAAAAATTACGAAAAAACCGGAGACGGCACCTTCCTCTTTGGCTTTGAAGAAAGCTACGGGTATTTGAAGGGCACCTATGCGCGTGACAAGGATGCTGTCGTTGCATCTATGCTGATCTGCGAAATGACCGCATTTTACAAAGCGCGCGGCATGACGCTCGCGGATGCACTCAACGCACTTTGGGAGAAGTACGGATACTGCTTTGAGACCAACGTTGAGATCTATATGGAAGGACTTGAAGGTCCTGCACGTATGGATGCTTTGATGAGCAAGCTTCGCAACGATCCTCCCGCAAGCTTTGGAGGCGTTGCCGTGAAAATGATCGGAGACTACAAGCTCGGCACCATCACGGAAAACGGGCAGACTCGTCCTACGGGACTCCCCTCCTCCAACGTCCTCTATTATCGCTTGGAGAACGGCGACGTCATCGTCGCTCGCCCCTCGGGAACTGAACCGAAGATCAAGTATTACTATATGCTGGAGGCAGCCGACAAAGCGGAGGCAGAAGATAAGCTTGCGCGCTATGCCGCAACGCTGGACAGTATTGCATAACCAAACACCTACGTTTGATCAAGGGGCTGTCACATTTGACGAGACCGAAAAAGCCCGTGGCACAAAGAAAAAAGTCCCGCTCGCCGTCAAAAAACGACAAATGAGACAGTATAAGGTTGAATTTCTTCGAAATTCTCCAAATATTACGGGCTTTTTCTACCGCCGTTTCGGGGGCTCAACGTACCCTCGTACGCCTCACGCCCCCGAGAACGACGCTTCTCGCCTAAATCTGACTAGCCCCTTTGGGGGTGTCTCAAATTTTGCATTTGAGACACCCCCTCTGCTTTTATAAGACGGAGTAATAAACCTCTCTTACCTGCTCTGCCATTCGCTCGGCTGTATAATAGCGTTCAAAGCGGTCGCGCGCCGCCTCGCGCATCTTTGTTTCCAAGTGTGGATCCTTCGCGATCCGACAGATTGCTTTGGCAAGTGCCTCTGCGTCATTGATGGGAACGAGCACACCTGCCCGTCCATCACCGATCATTGCAGGATTTCCACCGTAATCGCTCGCAATCATCGGAAGTGAAGCACTCATTCCTTCGGAAAGTGCAAGACAAGAGGTCTCCGTGCCAAAGGAACAGTTGACGTTGATGCGCATCAAGCGATAATACGGTGCCGTGTCCGATACGAACCCCGTAAAACGCACCTTGTCAGCAATACCAAGCATTTTTGCATAATCCTCGATCTCGCGTCGGAGACTACCGTCACCAACGATCAAAAAACGAAATTGTGTCGTTGGAGAAAGTCTTTCACATAAATTTACACTCTCCAAAAAAGTCTTGTGTCCCTTGTATGGTTCTAAACGAGCGCAAATACCAACAATGAAATCTGTCGGGAAAAGCTTTAATTTTGTACGCAACCGCTCAAGCTCCCGCTCGTCCACCTCGCGAATCGCACGGGAGCCATTGATAATCACGTCAATCTTTTGCTTTGGAAATCCAAAGGATTCCAAATTTTCTTTTGCAGCATTCGCCGTTGCGATCGCGCGGTCGGAAAGCAAGCGATTAAAAGCGCCACCGAAGCCCCGTGCTACCGAGAGTCTCCAAATTCCCGACGGCGGAAAACAGCAGTGACGCGTGTGTACGATACGTACACCGCAAAGACGCCCCGCAATTCTTGCGGCGAGAGCAGCATTGGCGTGTACGACGTCGATCTTCCGCTCCCGCATATGCCTACACAGTTCGAGCACGGACGAAACGCAAACGCGATCGCAAGGGTGTATCAAAGGAATGGTGGGAACGTTGATCTCCTCCAAGCGTGTACGAAGTAAGCTTTTTTCGGGAAGCGCAACGGTATGCTCGATCTGTGTATCATTCATACAAGAGAGCAGATTCAAAAGAAGAATTCCCGCGCCCCCAATATTCTCATCGCTGATTACGTGTAATACCTTCATATATCTCCTCCCAACCAAAAAAGATATCGAAAAATCTGTATTAGTATCTTGCATTTTGCAGATAATTATGGTATAATACTACAATCTGATGAAATCCACTTTTTGGAAGGAACTCTTATGGAAAAAAACACGCGTGGCAACTTTACAGGTAACATTGGCTTTGTTCTCGCAACCGCGGGCTCGGCGATCGGTCTTGGAAATCTCTGGAGATTTCCCTATCTTGCTGCAAAGGATGGCGGCGGACTTTTTCTTCTGATCTATCTTGCGCTTGTTCTCACCTTCGGTTTTACTTTGATGACGGCAGAAATCGCGATCGGAAGAAAAACGGGTGTCGGACCGCTACAAGCATATGGCAGAATGAATAAAAGCTTCGGCTTTCTCGGCTGGATTTCAACTGCCGTTCCTCTTATTATTTTTCCCTACTACTGCGTCATTGGCGGTTGGATCGTAGAATACGCCTTCACCTACACCGTTGGCGCCGCAGGTAATATTTACGAAACAGGCGCAAAAGATTTCTTTACCGGCTTTATCACCTCGAACATCTCTCCCCTTCTCTGCTTTGTGATCTTTATGACGATCAGCGCGGCAATCGTTATTCTCGGCGTGGAAAAAGGCATCGAAAAGGCATCGAAAATTATGATGCCCGCCCTGTTCATTCTTATTATCGGTATTTCTATTTACTCGCTGACACTTTCTCACACCGATGAGAATGGAGTCACCCGCACAGCTTGGGACGGATTGATGATCTATCTGATCCCTAACTTTGAGGGCATTAGTTTTTCCAAATTCATTTCCATTCTTCTCGATGCTGTCGGTCAGCTTTTCTATTCCCTCAGCGTTGCGATGGGAATTATGATCACCTACGGCTCTTACACAAAGAAGGATAGCAATCTACTGTCGTCGATCAATCAAATCGAGCTGTTCGATACGGGAGTTGCGTTTCTTGCAGGTATGATCATCATCCCCACCGTGTTCGTTTTCCAAGGCGCCGAGGGCTTGGCGGCATCGGGCCCCAGCCTGATGTTCGTATCTCTGCCGCAGGTGTTTGAGCAAATGGGAATCTTTGGACACGTGCTCGGCGCGCTCTTCTTTATCCTCGTATTTTTTGCAGCTCTGACCTCTGCAATTTCCTTGATGGAGGCAGTTACGACGAGCATCATCGACAGGTTTCACCTCAAGCGAATCACCGCGACACTCGTATGCTACGCCATATCCCTCTTGATCGGCGCAGTCGTTTGCCTCGGCTATAATGTTTTCTACCTTGATATTCCGCTTCCCAACGGATCTGTCGGTCAGATTCTGGATCTGCTTGACTACGTTACCAACAATCTTATGCTTCCCATTGTCGCACTTTTGACCTGTATCATGATCGGTTGGGTATGCAAGCCCAAAAGTGTTCTTGACGAAATTTCCATCGGCACCGATGGAAAGAAATTCCGCCGCGAAAAGCTTTTCGTGGTAATGATCAAATTCGTCGCGCCCGTCCTCCTTGTCGTTATCCTTTTGCAAGCGTTCAATCTCTTCTCTTTCCTCGGATAAAGGCAGGCAAGGAGCCGGCGATACAAAAAAGGGGCTGTCACATTTGACGAGACCGAAAAAGCCCGTGGGGTAAAGAAAAAAGCCCCACTTGCCGTCAAAAAAACGACAAATGAGACAGTATAAGGTTGAATTTCTTCGAAATTC
>SVSZ01000093.1 GCA_015064025.1 Oscillospiraceae bacterium
CAAGCCCTGAGCGTTACAAGGTAACGCTCTCCCGCGTATCACGCGGGACTGCTATCTTGACGGCGTCGCAAAAATGCCCTTGCAAGCAAGCATTTTTGCTTCCTGGTAGAATATAAGAGTGCGGGCTTGCACGCCCTCTCCGTCACGGCTTCGCCGTGCCACCTCTCCCAAAGTGAGAGGCTAGGCTCCCCCTTTGGGGGAGCCGGCGAGCGAATGCGAGACTGAGAGGGTGGCTATGCGACGCGCACATGAGGTTACAAACGGCACGACACGTGGGTCAAGCCCTGCGAGACTGTCGATCTGTTTTCAACAAGATCTATCTGTTTTTCATATGATTTCTTACAAAGGAGTTACACTGTTATGTCACATTTGAATCGCTTTCAATCACTTTTGAAGGAAAAGGGGTACGACGCGGCGATCGTGTCGGATAAAATGAATCAAAGATATCTTTCGGGATTTGATTTTGACGACGGCTTGGTGTTGGTTACCACGGATGCCGCTTATCTTCTTACCGACTTTCGTTATGCAGAGGCGGCAGAGGAAAAAACCACAAAGGAAATGAAGGTTCTTTTGCCGAAGGAGGGGCATCTTGTTTGTATTGCGTCGCTCCTTTCCTCGCACGCATGCAAGAGCGTATGCATTGAGGAGGCGCATCTTTCCTACGGCGAATATCTTCGCTACCAAAAGCTTCTGGAAGGATTTGTGCTGTCCGGCGGTGCTTCGGAGCTGCTTTCCTATTTACGTCTTCATAAGGATGACGCCGAGATCGAGACGGTAGCGCGTGCACAGCGCATCACGGATGCGGCATTCGCGCATATTCTGGGGGCGATCAAACCCGATATGACCGAGGTTGAGGTTGCCTTGGAGCTTGAATATTTCATGAAGCGAGAGGGGGCTGAGGCATTGGCATTTGATACCATTGCCGTTTCCGGCACCAATTCCTCCCGTCCCCACGGTGTGCCGCGTCATTGCAAGCTTGAAAGGGGCTTTTTGACGATGGATTTCGGGGCACGTGTGGACGGATATTGCTCGGATATGACGCGTACGGTCGTCATCGGTCGTGCGGATGAAGAAATGAAGCGCCTTTACAACACGGTGCTCTCCGCACAGACGGCGGCTCTGGAGGCGGCGCACGAGGGGATCGGATGCGTAGCGCTTGACCGTGTAGCGAGGGATATTATCAACGGTGCGGGGTACGAAGGGTGCTTTGGGCATTCGCTCGGTCACGGACTTGGTATGCTTGTGCATGAAAATCCGCGCGTTTCTCCCGGTGCACCTGCTGAGAGTGTTTTGGAGAGAGGGCACATTGTCAGTGTTGAGCCCGGTATTTATATCGCGGGCAAATACGGTTGCCGCATTGAGGATCTGATCTGCATTAAAAACGACGGCTCCGTATATAATTTTACACATAGCCCGAAGGAATTGATCGAGCTGTTTTAAGGAGGCTGTATGATACATTTGCTTACTGCCGCAGGGGCGGACGGCAAAATACTGATCGAGTGGAATCTCGTGGATTGGCTGGTTCTGAATTTCTTTCCCGATTCCGTTGCAATGACAGGGATGCTCAACGTCGTGGGGGCGATCCTTTGCATGATCCTTCCGTATCTTCTGGGAAGTATCCATCCCGCCATCCTCATTTGCCGTCGGGTGTACGGAAAGGACATTCGGGACTATGGGAATGGAGATTCCGATTTCAATAATGTATGGGGAGCTTGCGGGAAAAAGCTCGCGCTTTCGGTGCTTCTGCTTGAAGTGTTGAAATCCGTTCTGTCTGTTCTCTTCGGCATTTTTATGTGGAAGACCAACGGCGGTGCCATTGCCGGCTTTTTTGTGATCTTCGGGCACATGTTTCCGCTGTTTCACCGCTTCAAGGGAGGAAAGGGCATTGCTTGCCTCGGCGCTGTGATCCTTACGCTTGACCCGTTGACCTTTTTGATCGTTGCGCTGGTTTTTGTCATCTGTCTGTTTGGGGCGCGACTTTTGACCTTTGCGACGGTGCTTTCATCCTTGCTCTATCCTTTGATTCTCAATGCTTTTGCCAATCGCGGACTGAACGTTGCAATGGCGGTGATCACGGCGCTGTTTGTCGTCTACGTACACTGGGAGAATTTGAGGCGCATGCGCGAGGGGAAGGAGCCTCGGCTCGAATTTGGAAGGAAAAAGAAGGAATAGGATTTTGATATGCAAAACAGTGAATCGAATCCCCCGCTTTGCCGCATGGCTGAATTGATCTCCCGTGCGGCATGCAAGGGAATCTTAAAAAAAGCGGTCCTTTCAAAGCCGAAAGACTCCGGCACCGTGCGCACGGCGTTGACTCTGCGCCTGGTAGGTGGGAGGACCGTTCTTCAAGCGGAGACGCTTCGCGCCGATCACAAGGCGCTACATGAAAATATAGAACGGGAGGACGTTGAGCGGATCCTGTCTCTCTCCTCTGCCTTTTTGCAGATCAATCTCCTCACAAGCGTGGGGGAGTGCGAGCTTCGCCGCTCGAAAAACGGTAAGGAGACCCTGCTTGGCGGTGAGAAGCTTTTGCGTGCGATGGAGACGGCGGAGGCTCCCACGGTACAGGTTTCGGGGAACAACCGAGAAAAGTCCTATATCCTGAAGGGCGACGAGCCGTTTTTGCGACTTCTTGACGTGAGCGACGCAAACGGCAGAGTCAAGGATAAAAAGCAATCGAAGTTCAGACAGATCAACCGTTTTCTGGAATTGATCCGCGACTGTCTTGGGCATCTGCCAAAGGACGGAACGCTTCGCGTGTGCGATCTGTGCTGTGGGAAGAGCTATCTTTCCTTTGCGGCGTATCATTATTTTGCAAATGTATTGGGAAGACGGGTCAGAATGACGGGGGTGGATCTCAAGCCGGACGTGGTGGAATACTGCAACAGCGTGGCAAAAAAGCTTTCCTTCGACGGTCTTGAATTCCTTTGCGGAGACGTTGGCAAATACGACACCGAGGATCACGTGCACCTTGTGATCTCCCTGCATGCATGCGATATTGCGACGGACCTTGTCCTTGGAAAGGCGGCACAGTGGAAGTCTGACGTGATCCTTTCCACCCCCTGCTGTCACCATGAAATGAACCACACGCTTTCCTGTGAGGCGCTTTCCTTCATTGCGGAGCATTCTATGCTCCGACAGAAGCTGTGCGACGCTGCGACCGATGCTTTGCGGCTGAAGCGCCTTGAGGCAAGTGGGTATGCGGTGTGCACGCTGGAATTGATCGATCCCGAGGAGACCCCAAAGAATATCATGCTCCGTGCACTGAGACGCCCCGATTTTGATCCGCGATCAAAGGAGGCGCAGCGCCTTATGGAGGAGTACCGCGCAGCGAAGGCCTTTCTTGTCGGAGACGCAGACGTTGCATTTTGATCGATATAGCCGAAGAGAGCCGAACTTATACGCTCTACGGCGAGCATTTTCCGCATCTTTCGGCGTTGTTTTACATGCAAGTTGCTATCTTGCTTCGCAAAAATTCCACCAAAATCTATCAAAAAATGCAACGCCGGAGGGGGATTCGCAGTTTTGAGTGAGCAAATATGATGCAGATGCAAAGAGAAAATACGAAGCAATATATGATATTGCGAGGATTTTATCTGTAGCAGGTGCGTATACTTGCCTCTCAAAACCGTGTGAGTTTGGCTCTCTTTGGCTATAGGAGGAATATATGTTCAAGCTCTTTTCAAGAAAAAAAGATCCCAACAGCAAGCAATACCGTTGGGAAATGGCGCGGCAGATGAGCAATCATCACATCCGCTACGTAACCGAGAAGATCAATGATGTGGACGAGGTTATCGGAAAGAACGGAGGCCTCAACATAAAGGACGATGAGCTTCTGGTCTTTGCCTCCTCCGACGTTCTCTTGCGCTGTAAGATCGAGCAGATGCAGGCGTGGGAGCTTCTTTCCAAGGACGGTGTGGTCATTACTGCCCCCGACCTTGAGCATGGCGGACGCGAGAGGACGATCATCGTTTATTACGTGTATTACAGATAAAAACCAAGGCTTTCTCAAGCCGTGAAGCTTGAGAAAGCCTTGGTTTTTATCATGGCTCAAGACCGTCATTTGGAGTTGAGCGCAGGAAGTATACGATGAAGGGAATGCTGAAAAGTCCTGTTAAGATGTCCGCGATAGGCTGTGCGATCATGATCCCCGTGCGTCCAAGCAATGCGTTTGTGATCAGAAGCGTAGGGATGAAGAGTGCGCCCGAGCGCATCACCGACAAAAAGGAAGCAATGCCCGCGCGGCGAATGCTCTGAAAGAGCATATTGACAGGTACTGAGAGCGGTAGGAAAAGCACACCGATCATCGCGTAGCGAAGGGCGGTGATGCCGACGGTGGGGTCGGTCGTTTCCTGCTGGAGGAAATGGACGATGGGTTCGGCAAAGACAGAGCCTGCAATTGCCAGGACTGTGACAAGACAAGCGCCGAAAAAGGTGGTAAAGAGCAAGCCCTTTTTGACGCGGGTGTATTTCTTCGCCTGGTAATTGAAGGAGGCGACGGGCTGGAAGCCCTGTCCGATCCCGAGACCGACGAACATGATCAGTGAGGAGAAGCGGTTGGCAACGCTCATGCCCGCAACCATTACGTCACCGTACGGGCGCATCAAGGTATTGAGGAGCCCGCCCGAGATGGAATTGAGACCTTGACGGATCAGGGAGGGGAAGCCGACCTTGATGATGCTGATGTATTCCTTTCCGTCGCGGCTGATCTCTCGGAGAGAGATCCTGCTTTGTGCCATTTTTTTATAGAAATAGAAAAGGATGAGGAAGCTGACAGCTTGCGAGATGGCGGTTGCCATGCCCGCGCCGAAGATATCCATGCCGAAACCGCGGATGAAAAGCCAGTCTCCGAAGATGTTGAGCAATCCCCCGGCAGTCAGACCGATCATGGAATAAAATGCCTTTCCTTCATAGCGCAAATTGTTGTTGAGGACGATGGAGGCGATCATGATAGGACAGGAGAGGAGCACCCAAAATCCGTATTTCATGGCATAGGGGAGAGCCGTTTCCGTGCTTCCCAAAAGGCGCATGAAGGGCTCAAGAAACAAAAGCCCGAAGATCAGAAGCAGCGCTCCCACGGCACTGCCTGCGAAAAATGCGGAGGAGACGTAGCGTGTGGCGCTTTTGGCATCTCTGTCCGCCAGTGCCTTTGCCACGAAGGTTCCCGAGCCGTGACCCCACATAAAGGCGAATGCCTGGATGATGGATTGCAGGGTAAACAGGATTCCCGTTGCCGCCTGCTGGCTGTCACCGAATTCACCAAGTCCCACAAAATAGCTATCTGCCAGATTATAAATTCCCGTGATCAGCATGGAGACCGTTGTGGGGAGCCCCAAGCGTATGATCAGGTGCGAGACGGGTGTCTCGGTCATTTTTTTATAATGCAGATCTGCTTGCGTCAAAGCGCGTCACCTCTTTTCCTCCTACCATTATACAGCCGAAAAACGTTTTTTTCTGTAGGATTTTGTAAATTTATTTTAATGTACATGAGGAGTACAAAAGGGGCGGCGATCCCAAATTCAAAATTTGGGATCGCCGCCCCTTTTATATCAGTTCTCACATTCGTTTTTTCCGAATTTCTTTTTGAAAAAAACGTATACAAGATGGAATACGCAGATGTAGATCATGAACAGAAGGACCACAAGAAGCGGATAAAGGATCTGATTTCCGCCGACGAGGTTATAAAGAATGTCGTAGGGAGTTCCGTCGCCGCGGCGGAGGAACATGTAGTTGTAATCAAGGGTGAAATTCGCGACCGTTGCAGCGATGCAGAAGCCGAGAAGAATTGCGAAGGTGATGACGATATTCTTCTTTTTCATGCTTTCCATGCCGCTGATCACGATGTAAAGGGAAGCAAAGCCTGCCAATGCGTGGGTCAGCCCCGAGACGACGTTGTCAAAGGAGAGCACGGGGTAGGCTGCGTAGTTGTTGCCTGCGGCGTAGGTGCCGAGGATCGCTCCCAGAATGCCGAAGATGAAAACGAAATCGAGTGCCGCTTCCTTGAGCCGTCCCTTGGAAAAGGCTGCCAGGGGAATGACGATGAGCTGGATGCTGCACAAAAAGAGGGGAAGGGTATATAGCCAATCCCAAGGATCCCCCGCGCGGAAGCAAAGAAAGACGATCTTGAACAGTTCAAGGGAGTCGATCAGGATCGCTGTGACGACTAAGACCTTGTTCTTTGCCGCAAGCTCCATTTTTCGGTTTCTGCGACCTAGGAGCACGGCAAACAGGATCATGAGCGCCATCAGAGAGGAGACGAACACAAGATGCTGCCAGGACATGTATCCCTCTGCAGGGCGCTGATATCCGCCCCATCCGAAAAATTCCTTCATAAATCATTTCCTTTGCGTAAAAATGTCGTATTTTCTACATTCTACCACAAATACGTCGGTTTGTATATAGCTTTTCTAAAAAAAGTGATGAAAAAGAGATGATTTTGAGAAGAAGATGTGAAAATTCAGACGCTAAAACAGATATTGCCGGGATTTGATATGTTTTTCCCGCCAAAAAGCTTTTTGATCTGCTACGTCGTGTATCCGATGCCGTGCTCGCCCCTCTTTTTTCAAGGCAGAAACTCTCTCTGATCGGTGCGTTCTAACAGGTAGTCAATGGAGACGTTGAAGTAATCCGCGAACTTGATCAGCGTTGCGTAATCAGCCTCACGCGCTCCGCTCTCGTATCGGCTGATGCTGTTTTGATTCATATTCAGATCCAATGCCAGCTTCAATTGAGAGATGCCTTTTTCTTTTCTTAAATTTTTTAATCTCATTTTAAAAATCCCCCTTGACAATATTATCCCATAATGGTATAATAAAAATATCCCATTTTGGTATAATGCTTTGGAGGAATGAAAAATGGAAGAAAAATTACAGCAGGAAACAGTACAAGAGGCAGTTTCCGTCCGGCAACCGCAAAAAAGCGCTCTTGCGACGGCGGGCATGGTTTTGGGAATTGTGGGAATCGCCACTTCGTTTATTCCGATCGTGAATAACGCATCCTTTGTTCTCGGGATCCTTGCCCTGATCTTTGGCGGCATTGCGTTGGTAAAGAAGAAGCTGATGGGGAAGGCAATGACGGCATTGGTGCTTGGTATTCTTTCCGTGGTTATTACGCTTGCGATGCAAGCTGCCATGGTAAGTGCCGTAGAGGATGCATTGGGAGATATAGAGGACGACCTCGATATGATCGCGGGGGAGAAAACAGAGGATGTTTTAAGAGACTTTTTAGACGTATCCTTTGGTAGCTTTCAAGTCATCAGTGACGAATATTGGGAGGATACCAAGCTTGAGGTGACTTTGAAAAACAAATCCGAGGAGTCAAAGTCCTTTTCCGTAACAGTGGAAGCGGTAAACGCCGAGGGGAATCGGATCAGCGAGGATTACATTTACGTGGATACGCTGGGTGCCGGGCAGAGTAAGACAGTGGACATCTTTACACTGGTGACCTCGGATGATGCCGCAAAATTGAAGGATGCCACATTCCGCGTTGTGGAGGCGTCCGCATATTAAAGCGTGTTTTGGCGAATACTCAAAAATCGACCGTTTCAAATGTGAAAGGCATTTGAAACGGTCGATTTTCAGTCTGAACTCTTCACACGCGCCTTCCGAAGAGGGGAGCTAAGGGGGAAGCTATTTCGGCGCGGAGTTGTTTTCTCAATGGCTTGACGCCATCGTTTTGCAAGCAAAACCGAAAACAACGGTGAGATTCTGCGGAACCTTTACCGACGCCAAAAACAAAAACAGGCACCGATCGGTGCCTGCCTTGTTTTTGTAAAAGGAAGATAAAAAAGATATTTTTCGTTTTTCAGTATGGATTTGAACTCGTGTGCTTCTAATCACGGCTGAGCCGTGTATATCATTGATGCGGAGCATCGTATATCATCAACGGCTTGCCGTTGTATATCATCATTGCGAAAGAGGATACAGCCTGCGGTTGATGATATACACCTTCGGTGATGAGATACACGCTAAAGCGTGATGATATACCATTGCTTTCGCAATGGATAAAAAATTCGACAAGTCGAAACTTGTCGAATTTTTGGTGCGGGTAAAAGGACTTGAAC
>SVSZ01000094.1 GCA_015064025.1 Oscillospiraceae bacterium
TACGTGTAGAAACAAAATGACACACCGCTTGGGTGTGCGTACTCACAGTCGCGCGGGCTCCTCCCTGCACCGCTTGCGGTGCCTTCCCTCCTCCCGGAGGAGGGCTCTTCATCAAAAACATGCTTCCCCCTTTTTCTCATTTCACTTCTCCTTATCGGCAATAGACTTTTTTGAACCCCGTCACTATGGCGGGGGTTTCGCGATACAAAAAAATCACCAACGCCCCGAGTTCTGCAAGCGTTGGTGATTCTTTTTTTACTTACACCGTAACCGTTTTGGAAAACTTTTGCTTTGCCTCGGTTACCTTGTTCTCCTCTGCCTTCTCCACCGTGTACCAGGAGCGGCTGCTCATTTCGGAAAAGAGCGTCTCACCCATGCGGTGCTCCTCTGTAAGCGTTGTGCAAAGGCAGCTTCTCACTGCGGGCGTTGCCGCCTCGGAGCAAAAGGTATTATAGGTGGCTGCCAGCATCTTCTCCGTATTCAGAAGATCGGTGATCCTTGCACGGTCGTCAAAAGCGGGGGTCTGATTCAAAGCCATGTCCTTACTCCTTTTATTTCAAATTGGTATAAAGCTCGTCAAAATGTCTTTGATGCGTTCCCGCCATCTGCTCATAAAGATTTTTCAACTGCGTGTCCTGTGTTTGTGCAGCATACGCACGGTACTTTGCGCAAACGTTCTCCTCCATTGTCAGAAGGTCGGAAATTGCCGACAGCTCCTTACTTGTAATGCTTGCCATGCTCCTTCTCCTTTCTCATCAGCGAAGATATTCCTTCATATCCTCTGCGTTCTTTTCTTCAAACCGACACACGTCTCTTGCAAGGCGCAAGGCGCTTTCGGAGGCATTGCCGTTTTCCGCCTCACGCAATTCCCTTTGCAGATCCATTGCGTTCTCATTCGCGCCCTTGACCATCAATTCCGCAATGCGGCAGGTGCTGCTGTCACGCAGGGTGTCCATCATCGCACTCCACTTGGCGGAAAGCTTTCCGAAGGCGCCGTCCTCCTCAGGAGTCACACCCTCCTCGCCAAGCAGCTTTGCGGCACGGGAGGCAAACGCCTCGTAGGCGCTCAGCTGGACCGTCATGTCGCTTTTGAGCTTTTCGTCCTTCACGCGCGGCATCAGATTGAGAATGGAATCGCTTGCAGACTTTACGTTTTTATATATTTGTTGCAAAAGACTTGCGGTTTGCTTTGTTTTGGTGGCTTCCGTCATGATCATCTACTCCTGTTTCCAATAAGATTAAAAAAAGAGACACGGCATTAGTATACACCGTGTCTCTTTTTTTATGTATTTATTATTTTTCAAGCGGAACTGCCGCAACCAGCATACGCATTTCACCTTGCTTGACAAGATCCATGACCGTATGCGCACCCTTGGTGTAGTCCTGTTCCTTGAATTTCTTATTGTTTTCCAAGGAAAGCTCCTCGCGGCACAAACGGTCAACGAGCTCCAGCGCATACTTCATCTTTCTGGGGCCCTTGATCTTGAAGAGCGTGGGGACGCTTGCATACTTTTTCTTTTCGGAAAGATCCTTTACCTTATATTTACCGCCCTCAAGAGTCGCAACTTTTGAAGGATCCATGCCAAGATAGAGGTAAAGGCTCTTGGACTTGACGTCAAGCTTTGCAATATACGTACGCCCCTTGCTGAAGGTCTCTAAGGTACGACTGGATCTCGACTTGACACCGCGATAAGAAAGAAGCTTGTTTTTCAAGGCAGAATAATACTCCTGCACGTCCTTATCGGAAAGAGCAACCTTTGAAGCAAAGGTGCGGCGATAGCGGGTTACAAGCCTTACCTCACCGCGCTTTTCACGCCCAAGGAGCGCCTTGTACTTCTTCGGCTCCTCCATAACGTCAACAAACTCAAGTCCCTTCGTGCTGAACCCCTTGAAGAAAGAGTCACTTGCCTTCTCTCCGTCCTCAACGTCCGCCTCTTCCTCGGTTCTCGCAAGCTCCTCCGCGTCCTTCTCTTCCTCGGTGTCCTCTGCATCTTCTACGTCTTCTGCATCCTCACGGCAGACACCGTCGGCATCCGTCGCCTCGGCTTCAAGAGCCGCGAAAGCGGGCACAGAGGTCTCCGTAGCGTCGGCAGATGTCATTTTTTCCTCTTCCGCATCCTCCGATACAACCGCAGAAGCCTTCTTTGCGGCAATCTTTGCGGCAATCTTTGCTTCAATCGCACGGTCGATCGACTGTGCCAGCGTCGGAATCAGATCGACGCCGAGGACCAGCCAAGAAAGCAGACGCTTTGCACCACCGCTCACCTCGCCGATCTTCTTTTCTTCATCCATGTAGTGCTTTTTCATTTTTACCTCCCCTGCCGCAAAGACTTTGCCGCGGCGCTCTGTTTTATGATAGATTATGCTGTAATGATGCGCGGTAGAATTGATCTCACCCGTTTTGAATTTTTTGCTTACGGATGTCGGTACCGTAAAACGGAGTCAGTACAAACTCACCCATTAAACGGCTGGAAATGCGGTCGCTGTAATTTTTTCTCAGCTCCGCGGGGGACAAATTGGTATTGATGATCATTGGCTTTTGCAGATTGAGACGCGTGTTCACAACGTAGTAAAGGCAGGACAGCGTAAACTGATTGACTACCTCCGTGCCAAGATCGTCGATGATCAGAAGATCACAGTCGATGTACCTTGCGGTATCGTCCGTCACGTCCGAGGCAAGCCCGTTTCCAAAGCGACGGTACTCAAAATCCGAGATCATTCCGACGGCGCTGTTATAGTAGACGTCATACCCTCTTTCAAGCACCTTGCGCGCGATCGCTGTGGAAAGATGCGTTTTTCCAAGTCCCGTGCCTCCAAGCATCAAAATGCTTTGGGGGGCGGGGGCGTCCTCCTTGATCGCAAAGCTCTCTGCATAATGGAAAAGGTATCGATAGTTCTCGCTCATCGAGCGATATTCATTGGGGCTTCCCCTGTAATAGTCCAGAGAGAAATTCTCAAAGGATTGCTTTTTCATCAGTGCCGCAAGCCCCGAGGATTCCATTCCCGCCTCGACCAAGGCGCGGCGCATGCACTCACACATTTTGATGTCGCAATACCCCGTGTCGCGACACTTCTCGCACTCGTAACGGGGAGAGGTGTAATCCTCGGGATAACCGTTTTTCAAGAGCAGTGCACGGCGCTCATCCCTGAGCCTTGCGTTTTCCACCTTCAGCTGCTCGATACCGCCCGCCTCGCTTCCTCCGTCAAGGGCTGTTTTCATAATGCAAAGCCCGAACTCGGACAAGCGGTTGTCAAGCGCCTTCACCTCGGGAATCACACGGTAGATCTCGGCACGCCGAAGATCTGCCTCTTCCCTTGCACGAAACGCTTTCGTTCCGTAGGCTTCCCGTATGCGTTTATAATTTTCCTTGTTATAACCCATCGTTCACTCCATCAGCTTCTTCTTTCGTTCAGCCCTCGGCGCAATGCCGCTTCAAAGAAATCGTCCGTGTCAAAGGTGCTTCCAAAGTCTCCCTTGCCCGCTTTTTTCTCCTGCTCCGCATCGAGCGCTGCCTGTATTTCCTCAAGGGTATGTAATCCGTCTGCATTCCAACGCTCCAAAATAGCGTTCGCATAGGGGACTGAGGGGGCGTTGGTAGCGGTCACGGTCATCTCGTAGGCAAGACGTACAACGTCGATCCCGTAACCAAAGGAAAGCCACGCAGAGAGCATCTTGCTCTCCTTGCTCGTCAGCGCTCGGCTCTTCATGCCGAAGAGCGCTCGCACCTCCCCTTCAAAGGTATGCATTGCCTCGGCTGTACGGATCGCCTCGTCAAGAGCCTCGGGCGTCGTGATCCCCTTATCGCAAAGCGAGAAGGCGTATTTTTCAACGGCACGCATGCTTGTCTTTCCGACCCTTTTGCAGTGTGCCAGAAGAAGCAGGATCGACTCCTCTTCAAGTCCGAGATAATCACGCATACCGACGATGATATTGACGTCACTCGTATTGAACATCTTCCCCATGACACGCTGAGCCTCATCGATCAGAAGTCGCATGGAGGCGCGGGATTCAAGGAGCGAGGCGATCTCGTTTGAGGTATAAACAGGCATTTCATCCGCGCGCTCCACAAGCGTTCTTTTCTCGGGTGCGGTGGGTGCTTCGACCGCTGTCTTTTTCTCCTTTTTTACCGTGGGAGGGCTTACCTCATCCTCCTCATCCTTGACCAGCACGTCACGGAATTGCCAGAATTGCAGTGCCGCCTTGACGACCTTCGCGTCGCAATCCGCAAGCTTTGCAAGCTGCTTCGGCTTCTCGGCAAGAGAAAGGTCGGAAGCAAGCCACAAAAGCACACGCATCGTCGCTGCATCTGCCTCCGAGCAATGCGTAAGGAGCGACGCGGGCAGGACCAGCACCTCTTGTTTGAAATTCAGCTTCATTCCTCTTTGCTCCCGCGCTTCTCTGCCCGTTCGTTCTTAAGGCGGCAGATATCGTAATTCAGGATCATCAAGGAGTCTCCCAGGTGTACGTTCTCAACCACCGCAAGATCGGGAGCGTAAGCAAGCTCCTTTCCCGTAAAATTCCAAAAGCCGTGAATGCCCGCGCGAAGCAAGCGCTCTGCCTCTGCCTCGGCACATTCCTTCGGAAGAGTGAGCACCGCCATGTCCACGTCGTTGCTCGCGCAGTATTCCTCAAGCTCCTTCATGTCGTAAATCATCACGTCGCCAAAGGATTTCCCGATCAGCGCGGGATCTACGTCAAACATCGCAACGATGTCCACGCCGCGCTTTTCAAACATGGTGGAGCGCACAAGAGCACGACCAAGGTCGCCCGCCCCGATGATGATCGCATGAAGCCCCGCGCTCACGCCCAACAGATCCGAGATCTTTGCATAAAGATAATTGACGTTATAGCCGTAGCCCTGCTGACCGAAGCCGCCGAAGCAGTTCAGATCCTGACGGATCTGCGAAGCGGTCACGCCCATTCTCTCGGAAAGCTCACTTGAGCTGATGCGCATTTTCCCTTCTCTGATCAGCTCGCGCAGATAGCGAAAATAACGGGGCAAGCGGCGAATGACCGCAGGAGAAACGAAGGGACGGGAGATGCTGTCACCGTCGTTCTCGGTATTCAAATGAAGCTCGGAATCCATCATAATAAAACTTCCTTTTCCTGTCTGTTTTTAAGTGTTAAAGGTCTCTCCGCGTTGCCGCCCGGCATTAAAGACCGCTGTCGGACGCCGAGGCATTAAGAGAGGTATTTGCAAAATTTCCCGCAAGATACTCAAAATATCCCGCCGCCGCGACCATCGCGCCGTTATCGCCGCAAAGTGAACGGTCGGGCATGGCAAGCGTGACACCCATTTTCTCGCAAAGCCGTGCAAGGGATGCACGCAGATGTGTGTTTGCCGCAACGCCGCCCGAAAGAACAAGGGTCTTCATGCCCTCCTTCTTCAAGGCAAGCTCCGTCTTTTGTGTGATTGCCTTTACGATCTTATCCGTATAGGACGCCGCAACGTCCGCGAAGCTGACGGCAAGCCCCTTTTGCTCCATCCCGTTGAGGTAGTTCAAGGTTGCCGTTTTGATACCGCTGAAGGAGAAATCCAAGGTATCTCCCGAAAGTGCGGGAGACGGAAGTGAGATGGCACGGGGATCTCCCTCGTAGGCAAGACGGTCAAGCGCCGCGCCGCCGGGATACGGGAGACCTATCACTCTGCCGATCTTATCAAATGCCTCCCCTGCCGCATCGTCGCGCGTGCCGCCCACCTCACAAAAGTCCGTGTAGCTGTCAACACGGTAGAAGGAGGTGTGTCCGCCCGACACGACCAGAGCAAGAAACGGGGGCTCCAACGCGGGATTGGAAAGATACGCCGCCGCAACGTGCCCGTGTATATGATTGACGGCAACCAAGGGAATCTTCCTTGCATATGCCAAAGATTTTGCAAAATTTACGCCCACCAGAAGCGCACCGATCAGCCCGGGAAACGCCGTCACAGCAACGGCACCCACGTCCGCGAGAGTGATTCCCGCCTCGTCCAATGCCTCGTACGTAATGCGTGAGATCGCTTCAATGTGTGCGCGGCTTGCGATCTCGGGTACGACACCGCCGTAAAGCCTGTGCACCTCGATCTGCGAAGCCACAATATTGGAGCAGATACGACGTACGCCATCCCCCATCTCCACAACGGAAGCGGAGGTCTCGTCGCAAGAGCTTTCCATTCCCAAAATATACATTTCGTTTGTCCTTTTATCCGTTAATTCAGATGCAAAAGCATCACAAGCGCATCCTCCGCAGGATGCTTATAAAAGCGTTTTCTGCGTCCTGCGACGCCAAAGCCGTACCGTTCGTAAAGCGCGATCGCCGCCGCGTTGGATTCCCTTACCTCAAGGGAAATCAGCGTACAGCCGCGAGAGCGTGCCGCATCGATCAGATACGCAAGGATCGCACGTCCCAAGCCCCGATGCCTGTAGTCCTCCCGCACGGCAATATTCGTGATCTGTCCCTCGTCGGGTGCCCAAAGCATTCCGCCGTATGCCACGGCACGCTCGCCGTCAAGCACAACGGCACCGATCGCCGCGTCGGATACCAACAGCTCCAATGCCTGCGCGCTCCATGGCTCCGAAAAGCTCTCCCGCTCGATTTCGGCAACGTCCCCGATATGCACGCGCTCCATTTTCTGCGCCGTCATGTCGGATCCTCCGAAAAAAGCAGCTCTTTCACACCCCGCTCGATCTGCTCAAGGGTCGAGGCATAGAGCGCCGCATCCCCTCCGAAGGGATCGCTGACAGGTGTCGGCATTCGCACAATGCGATCCGCCGCGTGAGGAAAATACATCAAAAGCTGCATCACGTGCGCATCGGTCATTCCCACAAGAAGATCGTACTGTTCAACCTCGTCTGCGCGCAAGGAGTGCGCTGTGTGCTCGCGAAAGTCCCGCCCCTTCACAGGTTCGATCCCGCGTTTTTCCAAAGCCTCTTTCGCATGCCGTGCGATCGGATCCCCCTCAAGTGCAGACAACCCTGCACTGTAGGCGCGCAGATCGCGTCTTCCTCGCTCCTGTGCCCACGCGTTTGCCACTGCCTCCGCCATGGGAGAGCGGCAGGTATTTCCCGTGCAGACAAAGCAGACCCGACGGGGCGTGTCCTGCGCCTCGGTGGGATGCCCGGGCAGTTCCTCTAACCGAATCATAAAAACCTCGTTTTCAAAATTTGCGGATCAATACCCAAACACGCCCGTGAGAGAATCGTCGTTCTCGATCCATTCATTGACGTCGATCACGCGGAATTCCTCCTTCGTGTCGCGAATGACGACCTGCGCAATGCCCGCATTGATCACTTGACGCTTACACATCATGCAAGAGGAGGTCCCTGCCTCCAACGCTCCCGTTTTGGCATTGACACCTACCATGTAAAGCGTCGCCCCCAGCATCTGGTCTCTTGGGGCGGCAATGATCGCGTTTGCCTCTGCGTGCACAGAGCGGCAAAGCTCATATCTCTCCCCTCTTGGAATGCCGAGCTTATCGCGCATACAAACGCCGAGGTCCGAACAGTTTTTTCTGCCCCTGGGCGCACCGTTATAGCCCGTTGAAATGATCGAATCGTTTTTCACAATGATCGCACCGTACATCTTGCGAAGGCAGGTCGATCTCTCCGCAACGGTCTGCGCGATATCAAGATAATAATTATGCTTGGAAACACGGTCCATAAGTCGTTCATCCTTTCATGCGGCAACAGTATACCACTTTATTATATAATTATATAACATTCCCGTCTCAAAATCAATACCCTATTCGGATATTTTGGAGTAAAAATACACTTTCTGTCAGATCGCGAAGCCACCGTCGACGCCGAGGATCTGCCCTGTGATAAAGGAAGCCTTCTCCGATGCAAGGAAGCAGACCGCCTCGGCGACCTCACGCGCGTCTCCGATGCGGCAAAGCGGCGTCTCATCGCAAAGAGACGCGCGTGTTTGTGCATCAAGGGAAGCATTCATTTCCGTATCGATCACGCCGGGCTCCACGCAGTTGACCGTGATCCCCGAGGGACCAAGCTCCTTTGCCAGCGCCATCGTCATTCCGCGCAGCCCTGCCTTTGCCGCAGAATAATGCACCTCA
>SVSZ01000095.1 GCA_015064025.1 Oscillospiraceae bacterium
ATATTACGGGCTTTTTCTATCGCCGCTTTTGGGGCTCGACGTACCCTCGTACGCCTCACGCCCCAAAATCGACGATTCTCGCCTAAATCTGACTAGCCCCTTTCGGTGGTGTCTCAAATTTGCATTTGAGACACCACCGTTTGTTGGTAACGGGAACGCACGTATACGCTCTTTTTGACGGTGTATGGGAAGGGCGGTTCCTCGCGCTCTGCAAATCCCCCTTCTTACGTCGCGGAGGTCTGCCTGCTCTTTCGAAATTTCAGGGGCGTTGATCCGGTGAATTCAAAAAACACCTTGCGGAAGTGATTTTCGGAGGAAAAGCCGACCAAACGGCTGATGGTTGAGACGGAATAATTCGCGTTTTCCAGATATTCGATCGCAACGTTGATGCGAATGGAATTCAAAAACTTTACGGGGCTTTGTCCCAATTCCTTTTGAAACAGGTGATATAGCGTAGATTCGCTGGTACAGCATTTTTTTGCAAGCTCTGCAACGGAAAGCTTTTTGTCGTAATGGTTGGTGATGTATTCGATCGCTTCCAAAAGCGTTTTGCCGAATGCAATATTGCTCGGGATCATTTTTGGGAGGATCGCTTGCAAAAGGTGATAAAACTGCGCGTATGCCTCGAGTATTTCCGTTTGCTCATCGGTGGACAAAAGCTCTGCGATTTGCAGAATTTGATCTGCGATCTCCTTGTCGCGCGAGATGATCTGTGGCTCATAGGAGAGGCCGTCGTAGTGCATAAAGCAGCTGACGTAAACGACCTCAATCTCCGGCTCGCCTCGCCATTCGGAATAGCAATAGATGTTTTCGGGAATGAAAACTACCTCTCCCGCGCTTACCTCCAAGCGCTTGTCAAGGTATATATAAGAACCTTTCCCGTTTACGATGACACCGAGCCGCGTTTTTCGTCGGTTGCTGTTTCCTCTGCAAAAATGATAATTTTGAAAAACGTGCTTGGCGGAGGAAAGCTCGGATACGTACATGCTGCTGATCTTCATAAAAACCTCTTTTGCAGAATAATTACTTTTTTTACAGTATAACATATTGACTTTGTTTTTTCAAGATGTTACAATGAAGAAAAAGGGGGGATATTTATGAAAAAGGTAAAGATCGCACAAATAGGAACGAGTAGGTACAGCCACGGAAATCACATATGGCAGAGCTTGAACAAGCAATCGGACGTTTTTGAGGTCGTTGGATATGCGTTCCCCGAAAACGAAAGGGAAAAGTTTCCCGGGGAGATGCCCAAGTTTGAGGGATATCGCGAGATGACCGTTGAGGAGATTTTGAATGATCCGAGTATCGAAGCGGTTGCGGTGGAGACCGAGGAGATCTATTTGACAAAATACGCGTTGATGGTTGCCAAAGCGGGGAAGCATTTGCATATGGAAAAGCCGGGCGGCTTTGACGTCGGCGAGTTTCGGGCGCTGGTTGACCTTCTGCAGGAAAAGGGCTTGGTCTTCTCTACGGGATATATGTACCGCTTTAACCCCGTTATCAAGGACGTGCTTCGCAGGATCAAAAACGGAGAGCTCGGCGAGATCTATTCGGTAGAGGCGCAAATGAATTGCAAGCATCCTCCGGAGGCAAAAAAATGGCTGGAATGCTTCCCTGATGGAATGCTGAGCTATCTGGGATGCCATTTGATCGATTTGATTTATATGATCCAGGGTGAACCGCAGGAGATCATTCCCCTGAGCTGTTCTACGGGGATTGACGGAATTCAAACGACGGATTTTGGAATGGTGGTGTTCCGCTATGCGAACGGTGTTTCCTTTGCAAAGACCACTGCTTGTGAGTCGGGTGGATTTATGCGCAGACAGCTTGTCATTTGCGGCTCGAAGGGAACTGTGGAGCTTAAGCCGATAGAGGTCCTCGCTCCGGGCGGTCAGTATACGGTTGTTTCGGAGTGTGACAACGACGAGTGGCACCAGCCGTGGGACGTGAAGCGCACCGAGATCTACGACAGATATGACGATATGATGAAGAACTTTGCCCAGATGGTAAGAGGAAAGGAGAATCCTTATTCTTACGATTATGAGCTGAAGCTTTATGAGCTGCTCCTAAAATGCTGCAGAAGGGAGATATGATATGAAAACAAGACAGATCGTTTTTACAAAACCGTATACGGCAGAGCTTTTGGAGGTTGAGTGTCCTGCGCCTCAAAAGGATGAGCTTTGCGTTCGGATCGAATTTTCCGCCATCAGCTCGGGAACAGAACGGGCAAATTACGTTGGAGATAGGAACAGGACAACCGCCGCCGAGGACGAGGAGGCAACGTTTCCGCGGACGGTGGGATACAGCGCCGCGGGCGTGATCACTGAGCTTGGTGAGGAGATCACCGATCTTTGTGTGGGGGATCGCGTGATCGTATATTGGGGATCGCACCAAAGGAATATCACGGTCAAAAGAACCAACGTGGTCAAGATCCCCGACAACGTCTCCCTGCAAGAGGCTTCGATGGCATTGATCGCAACCTTCCCCTTGGGCGCTATTCGTAAAACGAGGCTTGAAATCGGCGAATCTGCTCTGGTGATGGGGCTTGGAATTCTGGGGATCTTTGCCGTGCAGGAATTGCGAGCTGCCGGTGCGTATCCTGTGATCGCCGCAGACCCCGTAAAAGAGCGGCGAGAGCTTGCCTTGAAAATGGGAGCGGATTTTGCGCTTGATCCTACGGCAGACGATTTTGCACAGACCGTAAAGCAGCTCAGCGACGGCGGTGTCAACGTATGTATCGAGGTCACGGGCTTGGGTGTCGGACTTGTTCAAGCGCTGGATTGTATGAAAAGAATGGGGAGAGTTGCATTGCTGGGATGCACGCGAAGCTCGCATTTTGAGATCGACTATTACGGCAAGGTGCACGGTCCCGGGATCTCTCTGATCGGTGCGCACACGATGGCGCGCCCGAAAACCGAATCGTCGGGCGGGCTTTGGACGGACGAGGATGACATAAAGACGTTGCTTCGCCTGATCGGTGGCAATCGCTTGAATTTCAAGGATATGATCTTCGAGATCCACGCTCCCACGGAGGCGCAGACGGTGTATGACCGATTGGCAAAGGACAAAAGCTTCCCGATCGGAGTGCTGTTTGATTGGAAAACCATATGATGAAAAGAGTTTTACTGATCGCCGGCGGCGGAACGTTGGGCACTTATACGGCACAGGAGCTTTTAAGGCTCGGTCACTCGGTAGACGTTATCTGCCTTGAGGACAAGGCATCCGACGATCCGCGCTTGAATTTTTATCGTGAGTATGCAACGCTTGAATTTCTGGAAGATTTGTTCAAGAAGAATCGCTATGACGGTATTGTAAACTTTATTCATTATGAGAATGATGAGGATTACATCCCCTACCACGCGCTTCTTTCAAGAAATACCGATCATCTGATATTCCTCTCGTCCTACCGTGTTTATGCGGATTGTGTACATCCGATCGTTGAGGACGCGCCGCAGTTGATCGACGTGATCAAGGATGACGAGCGCTTCTTTGCGAAAGAAACCTACGCGCTTTCGAAATCAAGAGCAGAAAGATTTCTCAGAGACAATCCTTATCCGAAAAACTGGACGATCGTTCGCCCTGTGATATCCTTCTCCGACAGAAGGCTTGACATCAATATGGTTTCTCACAACGAGGTCGTGGAGGCTGCAAGGGAGGGGCGAGCGGTGAAGCTCCCGCTTGAGGTGAAGGATCTTACTGCGGGTATTGATTGGGCAGGGAATTCGGGGAAGCTGATCGCAAATCTTCTCTTTAAGGAGGGGACCATCGGCGAGGCATACACGATCTCCTCGGCACCGAATCTTACTACTGCTCAAATTGCGAGCATTTATACCGATATTCTCGGTGTAAGGTTTGAATGGATGCCTGCCGATTTTCCTGATGATAATTACATTTGGAAATACGATAGGATCTACGACAGAAGAATTGATAACACCAAAGTGCTAAGAGCGACAGGACTTACTGCGTCTGATTTCAAGAGCATCAGGGAAGGCATTATGATAGAATTGAAAAAGCTCGGAGCCATTTGACAAGAAAGGAAATATAAAAATGAAAGCAATACTTGTAAACGAGGATAAAAGTCTGCGTTGGGATGACGTACCCGATCCTGTGATAAAGTCCGATGAGGTTTTGGTAAAGATCGAAGCGGCGGCACTCAACCGAGCGGATCTGATGCAAAGAGAGGGAGACTATCCGCCGCCGGCGGGATGCCCCGAGTGGATGGGTCTGGAGATTTCGGGTGAGATCGTACAGATCGGACAAGATGCAAAGGAGTGCTCAAGCTGGAAGCTTGGTGACAAGGTTTGCGCTTTGCTTGGCGGTGGCGGTTATGCGGAATACGTAGCCGTCAAATACGATATGCTGATGCCCGTGCCGAAGAATTGCTCGATGGTTGAGGCGGCAGCGATCCCCGAAGCGTTTGCAACAGCGTATCTCAATCTTTTTATCGAGGGCGGCATCAAGGAAGGAAACACGCTTTTGATGAACGCGGGCGCTTCGGGGCTTGCCAGCGTGATCATTCCGATGGCAAAGGCGTTCGGTGTCCGCGTGATCACCACGGTTTTGACCGATGAAATTGCCGAGAGCATCAAGCACCTTCACGCCGATAGAGTCGTCGTGACCTCAAAGGAGGACATTGCCCTTGTTCTGAAGGAGGAGCTTGAAAGCGGTCACTCGGTGGACGTTGCCATCGATTGTCTCGGTGGTGAAATTATGGGAAAATGTATTCATTACCTGACCCACGGTGCGCGTTGGATCATGATCGCAGCTCTTGCGGGCTTCAAAACCGAGATCGATCTCAAAAATATTTACGTCAGAAACGTCCGTATCATCGGAAGCACGCTTCGCTCGCGGACTCCGGAAACGAAGGCGAAAATCCTTGCCGGAATCGTTCGTGACGTCTATCCCAAAATTGAGGCAGGTCTTGTCAAGCCCACAATATATGCGGTGCTTCCCATTCAGGAGGCAGAGGCGGCACACGATCTTCTTTATAAGGGAAAGAACGTGGGCAAGGTCGTTTTGACCGTTCAGTAAAAAAATCAAGGCAATATCAACCCGATGAGGTATCGGATTGATATTGCCTTTTCACTGTCACCGCGCCAGCATAGGGATCCCGACAAGCATATTTTCAACGAAAATGCCGTAGCCCGTGGTGGGATCGTTGATCAGCACGTGGGTGACAGCTCCCACGAGCTTGCCGTTTTGGATGATGGGCGAGCCCGACAGGCGTGTGGTCAATAAAGGACAACAAAATTTAATAGAAATTTTATGAAAACGTTTATTTTAGGTTGACAATATCCTAAAATTTGTGTATAATAATGGTGTGATCTCAATAAGGAGGTATTAAAAATGAATTTGAATACGAATCAAATTGTTTCGATTTCCGAAGCAAATCAGAATTTTTCGCGTGTGGCGAGAATGACCGACAAGCACGGCGAGCTTTATATTTTCAAGAACAACAAACCGAAATATAAATTGGTGGATATTGAGCAAGACACCACGATAGAAATGAGCGATGATGAGAAGATCGACTTCGTAGCGGCACGTATCTTGAAGCTTTACCGCCCTGCGTTTGAGGAGCTTGCGAAATGATAATCAAGTGAAGCGAGTCGACAAGCTCGCTTGTCAGCGAGAGAGCGCAGATTGCTCCGCGAGTGCTCCGTGTACGGAGTATAGCACGAAGTGCCGCCGTGCAAACGGCGATGCTCGCAAGGAGTATAAAATTTAGTCAGGAATCTAAGAGGTCGAATATATGATAAAATTTTCAGAAGAAAAGGTGCTTTTGTTGCACAAGCTTATAACAGAGGAAACGGGCGGTGACCCGAATGTGAGAGATATTGCGCTTCTCAACAGCGCGCTGGAATCGGCATTTGCCACTTTTGACGGAAAGGAATTGTATCCTACAAAGCAGGAAAAGGGCGCGAGGCTCGGCTTTGCGCTCATTTCCAATCACGCTTTCGTGGACGGTAATAAGAGAATCGGAATGTACGTTCTTCTCACGTTTTTGGAAACGAACGGTATCAAGCTTCGTCCCACCAACGCAGAGGTCGCCCGTGTCGGTCTTGCGGTTGCTGCAGGTGAGATGAAATATCAGGAGTTGCTTGATTGGATTTTGGAGAATGAGGTCTAACCATATAGAACGGATCGCAGAGAACGACCAAACGGTTGCTCTCTGCGATTTTTTATTGAATTTCCTGCTCTAAATTTCGAAATTCCGATGTGTCAAAAAACTCGATCAGGGAGACACCAAAGCCATCGCAAAGCATCTTGAGCGTCACGATTCCGGGATTTTGGCTCTTTCCGTAAAGAATGTTTTTAATAGATGAGGGCGGCACCGCAGACTCCATAGCAAGACGATGGATCGACATACTTTTTTCACCAAGCAATTGCAGAATTCTGTTTTTTACCGCAGTATAAGTGTCCATTTTTGCTCTCCTCAATATTTTTTGGATAATCTAGTCTAATTATAGCCCAAAGCACTTGACAAAATGGGCTATATATGATACAATATGGGCTATAGATAGCCTATGCTACTAAATAATTGAAAATTAAAGGAGAAAGACCGTGGAAGAAAACAAGTTTTTAAAAGCAGCAAGAACCGCACGAGAAGATAATAATGCAACGGATGCGAAGCGTTATTATGAAATGGTCAAGATGGATGATCCCAATCATGCAGAAGCAAAGTTTTTTTACTCGTATTATACGATCACCTCGGGAATCAAGGGAGATGCCTACAATGGGTATATAACCTTTTTTGAAATGCTCCCTTCTGCCGTTAAAGCTGTCGCTCGTTCCGAGGATATGACAAATACCGAAAAAACCGCATTGCTTAAGGACATGGCTAACACTGTAAAAGAAATGCCCATGTTGATGTATCAGGTTCTCAACAGCATTAGCCAAACCTCTCACGGCAAAGAACAACTTGCAAAAACCAATCAAAGAAGCATCCGAATGTTGTATTCGTTCGGCGATGAGATTGAAAAAAATTTCTCAAACGATGAGGAAATCATATCGACCATAAGCGTTGATTTGTGGAAATCAGGCATCTCGTTGCAGCGAAAATGGGTAGGAGTAGCATTTGATAAGACATACCCCGAAAAATACGCTTCCAAGATTCAAAAATATGATTCCTCGTATACGCCCCCTCAGGGGAACGCGCTTCGTGGATGTATCGGATCTATCCTTGGTGCTTTTTCACATTAAGCATTAAAATGATACAGCCGCCAATGACTGCGTACAGTGCTTAGCGGCTGTTGTTTTTTTACCGTGAGGAAAATATTGAAATTGGAAAATGTATATGATATTTATAGACGTACCCAGGAAGAACAAACCGTTGCCAGAAACTATGTATTAAAGAAACAGCTTTCTCGTCCTAAAACCAATTGCGTGACGGTCATTTTGATTGTAGCCGCTTGTGTCTTATGCGGTACGCTTTCTGCTTGGGGGATCCTATGGGCATTCAACATAAATATTCCCCAAATATATGTTTATATGGCGTGTTATGTAATTTCTATCCGTATATTTTTTAAACAGATATGCTTAAAATCGATTGAGTGTTATCAACATTATGCCGGTGAGAAAATTCGCCGAAGCTGCTTATGCATGCCCACTTGCTCGGAATATGCAATTGCTGTTTTAAAAAAATATCCAATTTTCATCGCTATTACAAAAATCAAAAAAAGATTGCTGAAAACATGCAGGGGGGATTTTTATAAAATTGATCCCCCTTAATTACAAGAACGGCAATATCCCCCGATTTTTTCGGAGAGATATTGCCTTTTTCATTTACGCTCCCTTACCTCGCCAAGAGCGGCGGATTGACCAGCATATTTTCAGCAAAGATGCCGTAGCCCGTGGTGGGATCATTGATTAAAACATAAGTAAATTGATGATACCTACACCTCAAAGTCCTCAACACTCAGCTAAATATAGCGGAAAAAGC
>SVSZ01000096.1 GCA_015064025.1 Oscillospiraceae bacterium
CCTCACCTGCCGTAACGTGCAGCTTGGAAGCAAGCTGACCGACCACGATCTCCTCGGGAAGCTCCACGGAGGTGGGCTTGTAGGAAACGGGCTGCTGTTGAGCCGCGGGGGCACCGCGACGTCCCTTGGCGTTCTTCCCTCCCTTGGAGAAGGCAGGCTTTCCGAAGCCCTGTGCCCCCTGCTGGGAGTTGTTCTGCTTCTTGAGCTTCTGGCTTCCGCCCTCGAACTGATCGCGCTCGGAAACGAAGCTGTCAAGACGCTCGTCATACTTGGAAAGGTCGACGGTGGAGCCGTGCGTATCAATGACACGGGGACCCTTTCTCGTTCCGTCGGGGTTGATGTTGGTGGAAGCACCTCTGACGATGGGCTGAGCCTTGAAGGTTTCCTTCGGTGCGCTTTGCACGAAGTCCCCCTTATCACGGTCAAAGCCGCCGCCTCTGCGATCGGGCGCACCGCCTCTGCGATCGGGAGCGCCGCCTCTGCCCTGTGCGGGCGCGGGACGGTCACCTCTCTGGAATCCGCCGCCGAAGCTCGGAGGCTGGGAGAAGCGGTTCTGCGACGCGGGTGCACCCTCGGGACGGCGGTTGCCGCCAAAGGTACCGCCACTTTGTGCGCCACCGTTGTTATTGTACTGCGGACGCGTGCCGCCCTGTGCGGGTGCGGGACGCTGCGTCTGCTGCATACCGTAGTTGCCGGGAAGTCCGTTCTGCTGCGGACGGTAGGGATTTCCCGTGTAAGGCTGACGAGCCACAGGGCGATTCTGTGCCGCAGGCGTTGCCGCGGGCGACGCCTTGGGGGCTGCGTCTTTCTTCTCTTCTTTCTTTTCTTCGGGAGCGTTCTGCGGACGGCTCTCCTTCTTTTCCTCGACCTTCGCCTCGACCTTCGCCTCGGGCTTTGCTTCGGGCTTTGCTTCGGGCTTTGTCTCGGACTTCGCTTCGGACTTTACCTCGGGCTTCGCCTCTGCCGTTACTTCCGGCTTTGCCTCGGGAGCCGTTTTTTCGGGAGCTCCGGGCTCCTCCGCCTTGGTGGGCGTCTCCTTCTTTATTTTGGAGGGAATACAGGTCACTCCGTCCAGATAGCTTCCGATATCCGTGATCTGATTTGATTTTGTAAGGTTCTCAAAAAGGATATCAAACTCCACAGGCTCCAGCGCCTTTTGTGTTGTCTTCGCTTCAATGCCGTTTTGTGCCAGAAGCTCGACAAGATCACGGCTCTTCAGTCCAAGATCCTTCGCAAGCTTGGTAATTTTGAATTGTTGATTCATAGATGATGCCATATTTCCTCCCGATGATCCGCCGTGCCCGCAGAGCTTTGGCGGATTGATAACTTATTTCATGCAAGGAGCCGCAGACTCCCACATTTTATTTTTCTGTTTTTGCTTCAAGACCCGAGAGAACGAGCCTTGAAAGATTTTCATCCGTTACGGCAAGTGCTGCTATGCGCGCACTCTTCCCCACCGCATGCGAAAGCGTCTCACCGTCATAGGAAACGGTATGAAGCGGAACGCCGTAATAGGCGCACCGATCATGAAGTCGCTTGGATGAATTTTTTGCGTTGTCGGAGGGCTCGATCACAAGAAAAAGCTTCTTTCCCGTTTTGAGCGCCTCGCAGATCATGGGAACTCCCGTGATCAGCCTTCCCGCCTTGGCGCAAAGTCCCAGAGCGCGAAGCAGCGCCACGCTTCCCTCGACACCCTCATTCCGCATTTTCTTCAAGCTCCCTTTCCATTGCGTCGTAAACGCTCTCGGGGATCTCGCATTCAAGCACCTTGTCGATGCGGCGACTCTTGCGCGCTCGCTTCAAGCACTTGAGGCTGTGGCAGATGTAAGCCCCACGCCCCGACTTTTTTCCGCGGAAATCAAGAGAGACCTCTCCCTCGGGACTGCGGACCACTCGAAGCAGCTCTGCCTTGGGCTTATGCTCGTTACATCCCAAGCACTGACGCATTGGGATCTTCTTTACCTTTTTCTCCATAAACCGGGATCATTCCGCGCCGTCGGCCTTGATGTCGATCTTAAAGCCCGTAAGACGAGCAGCAAGACGCGCGTTCTGCCCCTCCTTACCGATGGCAAGGGAGAGCTGGTCGGGAGCCACCTGTACGCGGCAGGTTCTCTCACCTGTGACCGTCACAGAAAGAACCTCAGCAGGCGACAGTGCAGCCGCGATGTATTCCTCGGGCTTTTCGCTGTAGAGAATGATGTCCACCTTTTCGCCGCGCAGCTCGTCGAGGATGCCCGCGATGCGGACGCCTCTGTTACCGATGCATGCGCCGACGGGCTCAACGTCGGGATCTCTTGAGTAAACGGAGATCTTGGTTCTCGAGCCCGCCTCACGGGCAACTCCCTTGACAAGGACAATGCCCTCGGCGATCTCGGGGATCTCCAATTCAAACATACGACGCACAAGTCCCGCATGTGCACGGGAAAGCGTTACCACGGGTCCGCGGGATTCCTTGTTGACCTCCATAACGAAGACCTTGATCTTCTCCCCCACCGCAAAGCTCTCCCCGGGGATCTGCTCGCCCTTGAGAAGCACTGCACGACTGGTATCGGTCACGAGTACGACGTTGCCCGTTTCGCGGTCGATCTTGCTGACCGTTGCGGTGATGATCTCCTCGTGCTTGGTCTCATATGCCTCCTGCATGGCGATACGCTCGCCCTCGCGGATACCCTGAATGATGACAGACTTTGCTGCCGCCGCGCTGAGTCGGCGGAAGTTCTTGGGCTTGACCTCCGTCTCGACAACAGAGCCGAGTACGTACTTCTTCGCGATGCACTTTGCATCCGCAAGGGAGATCTCGATCTCGGGGTTCTCTACCGTCTCGACGACCGTCTTCTGCTGATAGACTCTGACGTCTTTTTTGTTGGGGTCAATCAGAATGCGGACGTTCGTATTGTTGCCGTATTCCTTTTTGTAAGCGGAAACAAGCGCCGCCTCGATCTTCTCGATCATATACGCCGCGGGAATTCCTCTCTCTTTTTCCAGCAAATCAAGCGCCGTAAAAAACTCTGTGTTCATTCTTCTGTATCCTTTCTGTATCTTTCCCTATCGTTATCTTTCATTTATCCGCATCAAAATCATAGCGCGTGCGCAGCATGGCGACCGACGCGCGCGGAAAGCTTTTCTCTGTGCCGTTGCAGTCAACGAGGACGTTTCCGTCGCCGTCAAGCCCCACAAGATCCCCGACGTAGCTCTTCGCGCCGTCAAGCGGCGCATAAAGGCGTACCTCGACGCTCCAGCCCTCGCATGCCGCGATCTGCCAATCCTCCTTCAGCTCCCGCTCGATCCCGGGCGAGGAAACCTCCAGATGATACGCCTCCTCAATGGGATCCGCCTCGTCAAGAAGAGGGTCGATCGCGCGGTGCATCCGCTCGCAATCGTCGATGGTGATGCCCTCCTCACTGTCGATGGTCAGACGCAGGTACATATCCGAGCCGACCTTCACGTATTCCACGTCCCAAAGGACGTATCCCAATTCATCGGCAAGCGGCTCCGCGATCTCTCTCACGGCGCGCACAACGCCTCCGCTGTTCTTTTTCATATCCTCAACCTCATTTTTTCAAAAGCCAAAAATTAAGAGCGGGTCCTCGAAAAAGCCCACTCTACATCCTAACTATACTCTACTGTAACATAGTATATCACATTTTTTTCGTCTTTGCAATACTTTTTCCAAAAAAAATATGAATTTCGTGAAAAAAATGCCATAAAAAAGCAGTCACGGCTCCCATGGGTGCCGTGACCGTTCTTTTTGCAAGTAAATTACTTATACTTGCGCTTTCTGGCTGCTTCAGACTTCTTCTTACGTTTCACGCTCGGCTTCTCATAGTGCTCTCTCTTGCGAAGCTCGGTGAGGATGCCTGAACGGGCGGTTGCACGCTTAAAGCGACGAAGTGCGCTGTCGAGAGACTCGCCTTCCTTGACTCTGATTTCTGCCATTTTATATCCCCCCCTCCACCGGTAAACAAGAGATAATATCCATCACGGGACAAAATCCCGAAACAAAATTATCTTTCCCGATTATACACGATTTTTGCACGGATGTCAAGTGGTTTTCCGTATTTTTTTCATTTTTTTGAAAATTCTTTCTCAAAGGACCGTCGGCGGGTGGCAAAGCAACCGTTTTTCCGTTTCCGCACGCGGGAGCATCAGGCTGTAAAGACGCAGTGCACGCTCCTCGATAAGGCTCTGCCGCCGCGCCGCCTCCGTACGCGGCACGTCTCCCCTGCGTGTGATCACGGGCAAGGTCGTTTCCCGTCTTATGCGGGAGAGGTGCGCGCAGCCCTTCTCGTTGGCGGCAAGCAGACGCACGTAGGACACGGGAGATCTGAGGTCCTTCTCGGTGATCCCGAGCATGGCGTACAGGATCGCCCGGCGCACGCTTGCGTCCGTATAGGTCTTCGTCGCCGCGCGCGACAAAAGCTCCGAGAGAGATTCCGACTTGCGCGAGGCATGCAAAAGAAGTCCCGCAAGTCCCCCTCCAAGTCCCGCAAAGGAGGAAAGCTGCTCCGCATCGGCAAGGCGCAGCGTCCCGAGAATCAGACGCTCGGCACGTGCAAGGCTTGCGGGGGCGCGGCATGCAAGAGTCTCTCTTTGCAGGATCTCATGCGACACCGTCGGAAGATGCGGAAGACACATGTCAAGCCCCTCACGCTCCCAAAGCAGGCGCAACGCCGTCGCAGAGGGGTATTTCCCCTCGGTCAATTCCCTGTCGCCGTAGCCACTACCCGTACGCTTGATCGCCACGGGACGCACGATACCCCCAACACGGCGGATGGCGCGCAGGTAGGAAAGTGCCAGAATATCGTTGGGCGAAAGCTCCGCATGTCCGTCGCTCATCTCCGAAAGCGTCGCAAAATACGCCTCTGCCGTGCCCGCTCCCGAGGCACATCTTTCACGGTAAGTCGCAAGAAAGGCGTCGCTCTCTGCAAGCTCCGAAAGAGCAAGAAGGGACGCCGTCTCTCCCGTTTCCGAACCGAACCAAAGCTCCGAGGCACCAAGCCTTGCAACGATCTCCACTCCCGCACTGCCGAAGAATTCGGCGCTTGACGCGGCATAGGGCATGGGAAGCTCCAGGACAGCATCCGCCCCCGCGCGCACAAGGATCTCCGCGCGTGCGTACGCGTCGACGATCGCCGCCTCACCGCGCTGGACGAACGGACCGCTCATCACGCAAAGGATACAGTCCGCCCCCGACGCGCGCGCTTTCCCGATCAGATACAAATGTCCCGCATGCAGCGGATTGCATTCACATATGATCCCGACAGTCTTCAAGCCTCTTCCCTCCCGTTTGTATATATTTTATTCATTTTATCACGCGCACCGCACTTTGTCAATCGTTTTCGGACGGGAAGGCAACAACTTTCCTCTTTTGGGAGTTCCAAATTGTGAGAAAATGCAAAAAAGCCGCACAAAAGATTTTTTGTTTGTGCGGAAAATTAGAAAAAAACTATTGACAAACCGAGCGGAAGAGGTTATAATATTAGTTGTCGCATTTTATGTCAACCGAAAATGGGAGGTAGATGATCATGGTTCTGGATATGCGCCCAATGCTTCGCGGCGAAACGGATCATATTCACATTGATTATCTGCTCACACCAAATCTTCCGGATGGCGCGGAATTCGACGGCGATGCCCACGTGGTGGGTGACGTGACCGATGAGGCGGGCTATATGCACCTGACTCTCACGGCATCCGTCGCATATCACGCGGAATGTGCTCGCTGTCTGGAGCCCGTCAGCGGAGACTTTGCCGTTCAGCTGGAACGGACGGTCGCTGCGGAGGGCACTCTCACAGAGGAACAGCTTGAGGAGAATGTGGACGAGTATGCCGTGATCGAGGGCGGCAAGCTTGATCTTGACGAAACGATCCGCGAGGAATTGCTCCTGTCCTTTCCCATGAGATTTCTGTGTTCAAAGGATTGCCCCGGCCTATGTCCCAAGTGCGGAAAGCCGCGTCGCCTCGGCGACTGCGCCTGCCCCACTGCGGAACCGGATCCGCGGCTTGCCGTGCTGAAGAAGCTGTTTGACAAAAATGAGGAAGATAAGTAACGAGGAGGTGTAGACATGGCAGTACCGAAGAAAAAAGTATCCGCGGCCCGCAGAGACAAGAGACGCTCCAACAACAGCAAGCTCACCATGCCCGGCATGAACAAGTGCTCCAACCCTGCATGTGACGCATTCGTAAAGAATCATTGCGTATGCAAGGTGTGCGGCTTCTATAACGGAAAACAGGTTCTGGACGTCAAGAAGGACGCTTGATGAACCGTCAAAAAACGCTTACGGAAAAACCGTAAGCGTTTTTTGTTTTGAGAACTACCTCTCTGCCTTCTCTATCCGCAGTGCGACGGCAGAGCAATCGTCGTGCTCCTCCCGTTCCCCTGCACGCAGACAAACGTTGTATACGATCTCCTCGGGTGTCATTTCCCCAACGCGCGCGAGAAAGGAGACCAACCATTCACTTTCCCCATCGCTGTCGATCACACCGTCACTCACCATCACCACCGTGTCGCCCGGCTGGAGAGAAAACGTTGTTTTTTTCGCGTCCAATGCGCATATGATCCCGATGGGAACCGTTCCCGCCTGCATCCTTCGCACCACGTTTCCGCGAATGACAAAGGAGGGGGCTGCGCCGCTCTTGATAAACGTACATGAACCCGTCATCAGGTCAAGCTCCAAAAGATCGATGGTCGAGGAGCATTCGCGTGTGCTGTCTGCTCCGCGTGAGCGGATCATGTTATTGAGCATACGGAGAGAGGTCCCTGCGCGGTTGCCCGCCCTGAGCATCTTTTCCATAAAGACGGAGCAAAGTCCCGAGGTCTGCGCCGCCTCGTCCCCCGCTCCCATCCCGTCGCTGATGAGCGCATAGAAATAATCCTTTTTATTGGTGAAGAGATTGACACTGTCACCGCTGATGCCTCCGTCCGCAGAGATATTGTTCTGCGCGCCGTGCACACGTATTTTTTGCCCCGCGCTAAACACCATACTGCTGATCCCGTGCTCCAATTCAAAGGTGGGACGTTCAAGATAAGAGCCGCACATCTCACCAAGATCGCTTCGAAGCACCTCAAGCGTCACCTTGGCGTTATCAACGTCAGCGCCCTTCACAAGGATCCTGCGGCGGCGCGTTCCGTAAACGGTCACGCCCGAAAAGCCAACCCCCGCATCCAGAAGATACTCCGAGATACGTCTTTCCAGTGCGTGATCGAAGCGGTATTCTCCGTCATCCTCCTCGAGCGCCTCGCTGATGATCTTTGCGGCGCCCTCATAGTCCATGGCAAAGATCTCGGTGCGGTTGTTCCGAAGCATCTCTCCTGTCAGCCTCGCGCAATCACTGTTGATCTGTGCAAGGATATCCGACATGCGGGCACATCGCCGATCCAAGGGAGCGCCTACGTTTTCGGAGGCGACCTCTCCCTTGGTGTGAAGAGCCGAGATCAATCCGTTGACCGTGGAAAGCGTCTCCGTGTACTCGAGCCCCCAGCATACCGTTTTGTTGGGACAATCGGCACAGTGAGCATCAAAAGCACTGTCGCACAGCCGTCGCAGATCAAGAGTCCCGGGACGGCGGAAACGATCACTCAGGTTATAGAAGACCTCTGAAAGCGAGGAAAAGGCATCCGAGATCCCACGGAACCGCTCGTTCGCATCCCGATATTTCAAATCGTCAAGGCTTCTTTCTCCCTCGCCGTGTTCCGCCTTCTCTTCCTCGCGCCCGGTGGAAAAGACAAGTCTTTCAAGAAGCGTAAAGGCAGTGTCCGCTATGAGAACACCGGGTACTGCCCATAAAAGCGCTCCCGCCC
>SVSZ01000097.1 GCA_015064025.1 Oscillospiraceae bacterium
TTCGCAACGTTCGCCTGCGGCTCACTATGCTAAATCGCAAGCGATTTGCCCTACGCGCACTGCCGTGCGCCTGCTATATTGACGGCTTCACAAAAATGTCTGTGCAAGCACACATTTTTGTTTCATGGTATAATACGCGCAGAAAGCCTTGCTTTGCAAGTCTTTGGAGCTTCGCAACGTTCGCCTGCGGCTCACTATGCTAAATCGCAAGCGATTTGCCCTACGCGCACTGCCGTGCGCCTGCTATATTGACGGCTTCACAAAAATGTCTGTGCAAGCACACATTTTTGTTTCATGATGTAATACAATAAATTTTTAATTGGAGGATAAAAATATGAAGCTTAGTATATGGTCCAGTTATTACGTGGATCTGACGATCGAGGAGGCAATTGAGCAATTGATTCGGAACGGCATTTACTGCTCGGAGCTGTCCGATGAGCACGGTTGCGAGCTTTTGAGTCGGAGTGATGATATATCAAAAACCGCAAAGACCTTTTCCGCCTTTTTGAAGGAAAAGAATTTTGAAATTTCGCAAGGGCACTTGTATCTGAGCATTAAAATATGCTCGGATGAGTCTGCACTCAAAACCCTTTATCGGTGGATCGATTTTTATGAGATGATCGGCATTAAGAATATGGTCTTGCATTGCGACAATATGCTTGAAACAACACTCGACAGGGAAGAACGGGTGAACAGAAACGTTGAAAAGCTAAAAGAGCTTGCAGAGTATATCAAGGATAAGGAAATCACCGTTTGTCTTGAAAATCTTCGTCCGCACTTCTCGGAGGATGAGGAGCTTGTTGACAGAAACGCGGACGATCTTCTTTACATTCTTGATCGGGTAGGAAGTGATCGATTTGGGATCTGTCTTGATACGGGGCACCTGAATCTGACCGACAAAAATCAACGCGAATTTATTTTGAAGGCAGGCAGTCGTCTCAAGGCGATCCATATTGCCGATAACGAGGGAGAGATCGATCAGCATCTGATGCCGTTTACGTGCGGAAACGTTGATTTTTGTGAGGTCGTAAAAGCGCTGCGTCAAGTGAATTACAGCGGGGTGTTCAATCTGGAGATTCCCGGAGAGAGAAAAATTCCGCTTGAGTTAAGAGCTGCCAAGCTTGCCTATATCAAAGCATGCTATGACTATTTGATGAGATCGTAAGGTATATAAAAACGTTGGACACATCATGGAGGATTTCTTCCCAAATGATGTGTCCCATTTTTTTATTTTATCCTTTTGGTTAATTGTGGAGATGAAGCTTTCGGTATTGCAAGGGCGTTTTTCCAACCTGCTTTTTGAAAAGTCGAATAAAGTAATTATAGTCGGGAAATCCACAGAGCGAGGAGATCTGCGTGACGTTGAGAGCAGGTTGGGATTGCAATAGCTCTTGCGATTGTTTTAAACGCTTTTTTATGATAAAATCATTCACTGTTGTGTGAAATTCATTGCGGAATAAGCGATAAGCTGCATTTTTGGAAAGATAAAATTCGTTGCAGATTTCATTCAAACCGATGTTCTCGCTCAAGTGATCCTCAATATAACGCTCGATCTTGACCGATAGCATACTGCGATGGTAAGTGATCAATCCATCCTGCCAGAAGGATTTGACAAGAATATCGACAATGTGACATAAGGAGTTCAGCTTTTCTTCCGACACAATGGGAACCTCTTCATAATGCGTGCGTAACTGCTTGAGAGGAAGACCGTACCTCTTGGCGATTTCCGACAGCTTGTCCGCTGCGGAATACCGTTGCTCCGCATCACGGAATTGCCCGATCTGGATGTATGCGATCAAAACGTCGTCATATATGATGGGAAAGATCATCTCCATCAGCCCTGCATGGCAGGCATAACGGCTGGTTTGCCGGTGTAAGGATACCTCCTTCATATGAATTAGGTCGGATTGACTGCAATACTCGGTGCAATCTCCGCACCTGCGAATATACCTACAATAGGGGGAGTTGATCAAGGAGTGGGCAATGTCCTCATTATAAGCGTTATACAGAGTAACGGAAACTCCTGTGCTGTTATAAAAATCAGACAGTATTTGTTTAAGCTTTTCTTTATCAAATATACATTCCATGGCTTTATTATAATGCATGCATTAAAAAATGTCAATTGTTTTTTTTGGCGTCGGGAAAATAATGCTATTCCGAGGAAGAATTTCCTATACAATCATGATTTTCAGTGTTATAATTAAAACGCACAATCAAAAATGTCAATTATTTTTTAGCTTGGGAAAATAATGCTGTTTCGAGGAAGATTATCCTATGCAGCAATGATTTTGAGTGCTATAATAAAGGGCAAGGAAGCGTTTATGATGGATTACCTTTTGATTTTGTTAGCTGTTTTTTGCTTTGCGGGTCAATTTGCCTTCACTAAGCTCTACGAAGGCGCCGTCAGGCAAACGACGGTTACTGCGCTTGCGATGTTGGCCGTGACCGGAACGATTGGCGCGGTTTTATATCTTTTCATTGGCGGATTTCACGTTGAGTTTTCGCCGGTTTCTGTTTTTTGGGCGATTATGTTTGCCCTTGTGATGCTTCCGTACTATATGGTTGGTATCAAGGTGCTTGCCCTCGGCAGTCTCGCCATATACAGCATGTTTATGATGCTTGGCGGAATGCTTGTTCCGCTCTTTTACGGAGTTGTATTTTTACGAGAGGATATTTCTATTGGAAAGGCTCTCGGTACGATCCTGTTGACCTTATTCATCATATTGCAAGCTGTATGGCAGCAACCTCCGGCGGATCAAGAGGGCAATCAATCGGGAAAGAAAAAATATTTGTTTTTCGTGCTTTGCCTATTGATCTTCCTTGTAAACGGATTGACGGGTGTGATTGCCAAGGCGCACCAGATCAGCAAGGGGGCGGTGGATGAGATCAGCTTTACCGTCATCTCCTGCGCACTGACATCAATTTTCAGCTTGATCCTATTGGGCTTTGAATTTTTACGTAACCATCGGGAAACGAGCCGACAAATAATAGCGGCGCTGAAAATCAAACCGCTGTGGCTTATGGCGTTGATTGGTGCCACAGCCTATACGGGAAACTTCTTGCATTTGCTTGCGGCAAGTAATGTTCCGGCCTCGGTGCAGTTTCCGCTCGTTTCGGGCGCTGTGATCGTGCTGTCAGCGCTCGTTTCGGCGTTTGTTTTTCATGAAAGATTATCAAAGAAGGAATGGGTGTCGATTACGGGGGCATTCTTGTCCACGGTTTTATTTGCTTTTTAAGAGTGTAAAATGATGGAGGAATATGTTATGGTGCATGCAAACGAATACGGCTTTTTGCCGGGAAATGATGCCGAAAAGAACGCAAGAGCTTTACAAGCAGTCGTAGATCTTGGCGGCGAAGTCATCGTTGATCTTCCCGGAATTTATGATCTCTCCGAAACGGTCGAGATCGGAGACGATACGTCCATTCTCTTCTCAAAAGGCGTAAAAATCCGCCGTCAGAAGAGCAGCACGGGAAAAACGGGGGTGCTGTTTTTGAACAAGGGATGCGACACGGCGACCTATAACAAAAACATTCGCCTGATTGGTCTTCACATCGATTGCAATGGAGTGGAAAGTGACGACTCTTATGAAAACAGTCGCCTTGTGGGGCTTCGGGCACAGGTCGGCATGATCTACGTTAAACGTCTCGTTGTGGAGGATTTTGAATGTACGGGACTTTTGCATAAGGATTACGGCATTCAGATTTCTGCTTTTGAAGATATTCGATTGGAGCATCTTTCTATTGAGGGCAATAAGGATGCCGTACATCTGGGGTGGGGGAGAGGTTTTGTGATCCGCCATGGAAAATTCCGCACCTATGACGATCCCCTCGCTCTGAATGCATTTGATTACGCTACGTCCAACACACACGTCGGTTGGATCGAGGATGGCTTGATTGAGGATTGCTATGACCTGCCTGCCGGGTCTACCACCGGATTTTTCTGCCGTATGTTGGGAGGGGCATGGTGTGATTGGCAAAAGGGAATGCAGGTGCAGCACTCTGACACCGTCTGTCATGACGGATACGTCTACCGTGCGATTCTGCGTCCCGACGGAACGCTTCATACGTCAAACACACCGCCGTCTCATCAAAGACCGGGTGAGATCAAGTCTTACGACGGAATTTGCTGGGCGTGTGTTCGCAACGAAGCTGTTTATGATTGCGGATGTCGCAATATCGTATTTCGCGATCTTCACTTGCAAAAGGAACGGAATATCGCATTCCATATTTCCTTGAATTATGATAGCTACGCAAGAAGCTATTCTCAGGGATGCAAGCCGATTCCGCAAGGGAATCTTACGTTTGAACGAATTTCCGTTGAAAATAAAATCAACATGCTTCTCTGTTCCAATTATCCAAGTGAGCATATTGCTGTTCGCGATACCGATTTGAAGGATACGAAAATCGATTTTCGTGCTGCGAGAAAGATTGAAGGACTTTCCTACCCTACGGTAGATTTGACTTTGGAAAGGGTGAACCGAAAGGAGAACAGCATTGCTTCCGACGAAGTGCACAGGGTCCGTCTGATCGAGCGTTAAACGGTCAGATTCGCTTTTTTATCCAAATTCGTACGTAACACACCATTTCAAATCGATGGAATTGCGGTTGCTAAGTAAAAAGTGCAATCAAAAAGTAAAATCTCAACGGTATTTGAAAACCATTTGCGATATGACGGAAAAACAATACCTTTGCTTGCACCAAGGGATTGAAAATATTGTAAATATACTGAAAAAACAGGAGGTTTATTATGAAAGCTCGAAGAATGCTATCACTTTTCATGGCAATTGTCACCGTGTTTTCCGCGTTGGGGTTGACCGCATTTGCTACTACCGCAGATGCAGATCCTCTCTTTTTGGAAACCTTGACACGGGGGCGTATACCGCCAGCACCGTAGAGCAGATTGAAGACGGAACGGGCACCAAGTATACGATGAATGACTCCGGCATCTGCTATGTCCGCAACATGGGTGGCGAGCATAAGAACGCCGCTTGGCTGCCGGGCGTCTACCACAACAACTTTGACAGAAGCCCCGCGCTTTCCTACACCGAGAGCACGGGTCATATCACGGCTTCCGCCGATTACTACATCGATCATCCCAAGGATGCAACGACCGGGGCGTATATCGACGAGGCGTTTCATTTCGCCATCCGTACTACGAATGGAGCGAGCTTTGTGACGGACCAAGGGAATACCAGCGGCAATCTCGCCTTCGCTACCATAAGAAGATACGCGGGCGACGACAATTACTATCTGTTTTTGGATACCGCAAAATCGGGTGGTTGGATAAGCTACAACGGAAGCATTACCTACGTCAATGCCGAGGGATTCGTTAAAATTCAACCCAATACCTGGTTTACGATCGTGATCGATTTTAACCTCAAGACGGGCTTTTACACCCTGACCTATCGCGATGCCGACCGTGACGTCGTTCTGGGAAGTGCAAGAGTGGGTCTGACAAGCAGTACAACGGGAATGCAAAATATTAAGCTGCCTGCGAACAGCTTTTCCATGGGTTACGTCGTAAGCAGTGCCGGTGCAACGGACCCGACTTCTCACGTCTCTGTATGCATGGACAACGTGCGAATCGATTATACCGAACCCGAGACTGCCGACGCATCGGTCGAATTATTGAATGACTTTGAGGACTATTCGGATCAGAAATCCTTGATGACAAGTAACTTCAATTATGCGTTTTCAGCGGCAGCTCCTTACTACAAGGTGCTTTCCGAGACGGTAAGCGGTGCGGATAACCAATTTCTCCGCGTGCCCTTCCTTTACGGTGGCGATAGCATTTCTTCCGGCACCACGAACTACGATAAGCCCTTTACGATCAAGCATGCGGCGTTTGACAGTACAAACGGAAGATACATGATCTACGAAGCGGATTTCCGATTCAAACAATCGGAGACGAAAGCGAACCTTCAATTGCAGCTGAATGCTTTTGATTTCGAAGACGCATCCGGAAATACGTATAATGGACGTTACCTGGCTCTCTTTGACATCAATCTTCAGACGGGCGACATCGGTGGAAACGGCGCAATCACCAAGACGGGAGCTGCCAGCTTGGCTGCGAACGAGTGGACGCGCGTGAAGCTCGTTATCGATCTTGAAGAGGGCGCTTACCGCATTTACGTCAACGGCGTGACGTACGGCTATTACGATAGCATGAACGGCATGTATAGCAGCGGTGGATGGAAAACAGTAAGCAACATAAAGAATATTAAGGTTTCATCGAATAATCTGATCGTTGCAAAGATCTATAACTCCTACACAGTGGCAGAGTCGTGGTCGCACGTAGATGATGCTGACGACACTTATTCCAACGTCAACCACATGGATATTGACAATATCCGTTTGGAGACTACGGATACAGAGCCTTCCATCGTTTTGCCTCCCGTCACGGCGGAGAATGACTTTGAAGGGTATTCGGATAAGCAGAGCTTAACAACAAATGACGCCTTTACTGTGCAAACGTATTACAACAAGGTGTTGACAGATGAGAGCAACAACAAGTTCCTCCGCGTGCCCTTCCTTTACGGTGGAGATAGCCTTTCCTCCGGTACCACGAACTACGATAAGCCGTTTACACTCAAGCATGCGGCGTTTGACAGTACAAACGGAAGATACATGATCTACGAAGCGGATTTCCGATTCAAGCCATCGGCGACGAAAGCGAGCGTTCAATTGCAGCTGAATGCTTTTGATTTCGAAGACGCATCCGGAAATACGTATAATGGACGTTATCTGGCTCTCTTTGACATCAATCTTCAGACGGGTGCCATCCGTGGAAACAGCGAGAAAATCATCCTGACGGGCGCTGCGGGCTTGGCTGCGAACGAGTGGGCACGCATAAAATACGTTCTCGATCTTGAAAATGGTTCTTACCGCATTTACGTCAACGGCGTGACGTACGGCTATTACGATAGCATGAACGGCATGTATAGCAGCGGTGGATGGAAAACAGTAAGCAACATAAAGAATATTAAGGTTTCATCGAATAATCTGATCGTTGCAAAGATCTATAACTCCTACACAGTGGCAGAGTCGTGGTCACACGCAGATGCTGCTGACGACACTTATTCCAACGTTAACCACATGGACATTGACAATATCCGTTTGGAGACTACGAATACAGAGCCTGCCATTGTTTTGCCTCCCATAGACGCACTTGAAGATTTTGAAAACGGTACGTCGGGCTCCGCACTGTCTTCCTCCAATTCTTCCACAACCACTGCCTACAACAAGGTGCTTTCCGAAACCGTGGAGGGGAATGCAAACCAATTCCTCCGCGTGCCGCTTTTGTACGACGGCACCGGCGATCACCTCATCGGAACCGACGGCTACACCAACTATGACAAGACCGTAACGATGAAGCATTCGAAAATCTCCACGGAGGTAGGGAAATATGCGGTATTTACCGTAGATTACCGTCCGCATGCTGAGGCAAATGCTTCCACGGGTACGATCGAGGTTCAGATCACCAATTATAAGTTTGATGCACTGGTTGAGAACGCTTCTCAAAAGTCGACAGCTCCTCGTGGCAGTACGTATGCTAAGCTTATTCCAAATAAATGAATGTGAGCTGTGAGAAAAAGCTATGGAAGTATTATTTTTAATGCTGGTCATGCTGTTAATAAGCACACAGCAGATCGCGCAAAAGGAGTACAACAAGCGTGCGCACGGAGGCTCTTACACCTTTGTATTGATCGCGATGCTTGCGGCGTGTATCGTATTTTTGATCACGTCGGGAGGTACCCTGGAGTTCCGTCT